>NZ_RSAJ01000880.1 GCF_003933965.1 Streptomyces sp. RP5T | reverse complement strand
GTGGAAGGGGGTTCCTTGGAAGGGGGGTTCCTTGGACGGGAGAGCAGCGGATCAGATGATGCCGAAGACGATGCCCGCTCCGAGGATCAACAGGCAGGTGAGCGCGGCCCACTTGACGACGAACTTCGTGTGGTCGCCGAACTCCACCTTGGCCATGCCGACCAGGACGTAGACGGCCGGGACGAGCGGGCTCGACATGTGCAGCGGCTGGCCGACGAGGGAGGCGCGGGCCATCTCCAGCGGGGACACGCCGTGCGCCGCGCCGGCCTCGGCGAGGACCGGGAGGACACCGAAGTAGAAGCCGTCGTTGGACATGAAGTAGGTGAGCGGGAGGCTCAAGATGCCGGTGACGAGCGCCATGTGCGGGCCCATGCCCTCGGGGATGACGTCCACCATCCAGCGGGCCATGTGGTCGACCATGCCGGTGCCCTGGAGGACGCCGGTGAAGACGGCGGCGGCGAAGACCATGCCGGAGACGTTCAGGACGTTGTCGGCGTGGGCGGCCAGGCGGGCCTTCTGGTCGGGGATGTGCGGGAAGTTCACGGTGAGCGCGAGCGCGGCGCCGAGCAGGAACAGCACCGGGATCGGCAGCCACTCCATGATCATGGCGGTGAGCAGGGTGGCGGTGAGCAGCGCGTTGAACCAGTACAGCTTGGGGCGCAGGGTGGGCCGGCTGGGGTCGAGGACCTGGAAGCGCTGCGCGTCGCCGGCCTCGTCGTCCTCGGCGTCGGTGCCGGAGCCGGACCCGCCGGTGGCCGTCGCGGCCTTGCTCGGGCCGGAGGCGCCGGAACCGGCGCCGACCAGGACGGTCTCGGTCTCCTCGACCTTCTCGTCGACCAGGACCTCGTTCAGCGTGAGCACGCCGAGCCGCTTGCGCTCGCGCATGCCGAGGACGTACGAGAGGACGAAGACGCCCAGCAGGCCGACGGCGAGGGCCGGGATCATCGGGACGAAGATGTCGCTGGCGTCGAGCTTCAGCGCGGTGGCCGCGCGGGCCGTCGGACCGCCCCAGGGCAGCGTGTTCATCACGCCGTTGGCCATGGCGGCGACACCGGTCATCACGACCAGGCTCATCTTCAGGCGCTTGTACAGCGGGTACATCGCCGAGACGGTGATCATGAAGGTGGTCGAGCCGTCGCCGTCCAGCGAGACGATCGCCGCGAGGATCGCCGTACCGACGACGATCCGCATCGGGTCGGCCTTCGCGAACTTCAGGATCCCGCGCACGATCGGGTCGAAGAGGCCGACGTCGATCATCACACCGAAGTAGACGATCGCGAACATGAGCATCGCCGCGGTGGGGGCGAGGCTGGTGACGCCGTCGATGACGTAGTCACCGAGCTTGGCGCCCTTCCCGACGAAGACGCAGAACAGGGCCGGGATCAGTACGAGCGCCGCGATCGGCGACATCTTCTTCATCATGATCAGGACCAGGAAGGTCGCGATCATGGCGAAGCCGAGGATGGTCAGCATGAGTGGATACCTAACGTTCGCCCTTGAACTCCCACCGGAGTCGGCAGTGCGTTGACGTTAGGGCCCGTCAAGTGGCGTTAACAAGACGTTGACATGCGAGCAATAAGCGCAAAACTGCTGGTCACAGCTTTGCGCTGCTCACAGCGTCGCCACGGCGGCCAGTTTTACGGGTACGCCGTTGAGGACCGCGTTGCCCGAGAGAGGGTCGAGCAGGCTGCCGTCGAGGAGCTGGTTGACGTTGACGCCGGGGTTCTTGGCGGCGTGGCCGAGCCGGGTGCCGGGCCGGTCGTGGCCCCAGCCGTGCGGCAGGCTGACCACGCCGGGGCGCACGCCGTCGGTGACCTCGGCCTCGGTGACCACCTCTCCCCCGGCACCCTTGACCCGGACCGCGGAGCCGTCCTTCAGGCCCAGCCGCTCGGCGTCCTCGGGGTGGATGTGCAGGGTGCAGCGGTTGGTGCCGCCGGTGAGGGCGGGGACGTTGTGCATCCAGCTGTTGTTGGAACGCAGGTGCCGTCGGCCGACGAGGACGAGTCCCTCGGCCCTGTGCCGCAGGGCCTCGCGCAGCCGGGGCAGGTCGTCGGCGATCGGCCCCGGGAGCAGTTCGACCTTGCCGCTCGTGGTCTTCAGCGGCTGCGGCAGCCGGGACTCCAGCGGTCCGAGGTCGATGCCGTGCGGATGCGCGAGCAGCTTGGTGAGGCTCAGCCCGTCGGGTCGTACGCCGAAACCGTCGCCGTAAGGGCCGAGGCGCAGCATCATGTCGAGCCGCCGCTCGGGGCCGGTGTCCCCCTTCAGGAGTGCGGCCAGCTCGTGCGGCTCGCGGCCGTGCACGGGCGAGTGCGGTTCCTTGACCGACTTGCCGAGAGTCTGTCCGATGACCAGGTCGTCCACGGCGGACGGGTCGGCGCCGTGCATGCCGGTCGCGGCGAGGACCAGGCGGGCGAGGATCTCGGTCTCCGCCATCCGGCCGGGCTCCAGCGGGACGGCGGGGCGGGTGTAGCGGACCTGGTTGCGCACGGCGAGGGTGTTGAAGGCGAAGTCGTGGTGCGGGCTCTGGGAG
>NZ_RSAJ01000087.1 GCF_003933965.1 Streptomyces sp. RP5T | reverse complement strand
GCACCCCACCCCAGCAGTCACCTCCAGCACCCCTCGCTCCGACGCCACAGCCGATTCACGGACGGGAGCCTGTCGGGTTGCCGCCCGTGCTGACCTCGGTGCGGCTGCCGCGGTGTCCGATGGGGCCCCGTACGACTCCGTGCGACGCCACGACCTCCCGGTCCCGGCCGACTCGCCGTCACACGCCGCTGGTTCCGCGGAGACCTGGCGGGCCGCTGCCCGTGGGGACCTTCCCGCGGCTCTCGGGGTGGCCGGCCAGGACCCGTACGACGCCGTCCGACTCGGTGCGCCCGAGCGGGCCGTCGGGCGGCTGACCGGGGTCTTCGCCGCCCATGCCGAGGCGCTCGCCCGCGGCGACGGGCCCGGCCTCGACCGGGCCGCCCAGGCCCTGGAGGAGCGCGGCTTCCTGCTCTTCGCGGCCGAGGCCTACGCCCAGGCCGCGGGCGCGCACCGCGACCCGAGCGCCGCCCGCACCGCACGGACCCGGGCCGTCGCCCTGGCCCGGCGCTGTCAGGGCGCCCGCACCCCGGCCCTGGCCGGGCTGGTCCTCGGCGAACTCACCGCCCGCCAGCGGCAGATCGTCACCCTCGCGGCCGCCGGACTGAGCAACCGCCAGATCGCGGAGAAACTCACCCTGTCGATCCGGACGGTCGGAAACCACCTCTACAGCGCGTACGCCCGCCTCGGCGCGAGCGACCGCGACGCCCTGCCGTGCCTGGTGGAGCTGCCGGAGGCACAGCCGGCCTGAGCCGTACCCCGGACCGGGGCGGTCTGACCCCCAGTATTCGGGGGAGGGGTCAGGCCGCCCCACACCTCCCGGCGCTCGCGGCGCCCGCGACGCTCACGCCGCCCCGCACGCCGAGAACGCCCACCCCGTCGCCCGGTGCACCGAGTCCCCCGGCAGCGAGGCCCGCGCGTCCCGCAGCGCCTCCGCCATGGACGCCCCCGCGCTCAGCCCCTTGTGCAGGGTGAGCATCAGCGGCACCACCGCCTCGTCGTTGACCGGCGCGCTGCACGCCACCACCCCGGCCGTGCCCAACGGCAGCAGCGCGGTGACCAGGCCGAGCAGTTCGTCCGCGCCGACCGAGGCGAAACGGGCGGTGTCGCAGCAGGACAGGATGATCCGGTACGGGCTGCGGTCCAGGCGCTCGAAGTCGTGGACGATGAGCGGCCCGTCGGCCATCCGCAACGACGAGAACAGCGGACTGTCCGCACGGAACGCGCCGTGCGCCGCGATATGGGCCAGCGCCGCCCCGTCCAACTCCTCCAGCACCCGCGGCACGCGCGCGTCGTCGTGCTCCAGAACGGTCGCCGAACCGTAGAGCGCGGCCAGCTCGGGCACCTCGGCGCCGCCCGTCGCCAGTCCGGGACCGCGCACGAGCACCTGACCGCCGTGCGCCGGCGGCGGTGTCTCCCTCGCCCGCAGCCAACTGCTCGCCGACGGCGACACGCTGAACACCCGGTCCCGCAGCGAGGGCAGCAGCGCCCACGGCACCTGGTGCAACCGCCCCGGCGGCACCACCACGACCGGACCGGAACCGAGCCGCGCCGCGGCCGGCCCGAGCAGCAGCTCCTCCAGCCGCCGCCCGGCCGCCTCCACCACCGGAAGCCGGGCCTCCGCCCCCGGGTGGGCCAGCCGCCGCAGCCCGGCCTGGACGTGCTCCGCCTCGCGCTCGGCGTCGGCCAGCAGCCCGGCCTCGAACCGCCGCACCCGCCCCTGCGCGCACAGCAGCACCTGAACACGCCCGTCGAGCACGGCGAGTTCGACCAGCCGTACGTCGTCCCCGAGCCGTTCCAGCAGTCTGCCGGGGTCGAACCGGTAGCCGTCTCCCGGAGCGTCGCCGCGGATGTGGAGGGTGCGGGAGCGGATCTCCCGTTCCAGGCGCCGCTGTTCACGTTCCAGCGTCGGCACCGGCCGGCCCTCCATCCGGGCCTCCTCCGCACGGGCCGCTATCTCCCGGAAGGCGGTCAGGCCGCTGAGCAGCGCCGGGTCGGCCGGCGGGCGGGTCGGCGGCGCGGACAGCACCGTGGCCCGCCAGCGCTCGCTCCACACCAGCAGCCGCCGCGGACCGCCGGAGGCGAGCGAGGCCCGCGCGGCGAGCCCGGCGAGTTCCGCGCCCTGAGCGGTGGCACGGGCCCGCAGCTCCGAGGCGCCCAGGGTCGTACGGTGGTCGTCGAGCACGTCCAGACCTCGGCGGCAGGCTTCCAGCACCTGCCGGTCGGTCCCCACGGCCCGCGCCCACAGCGCCCGCGCCGCCCATCCGGTCATCCTGGCCAGCGGCGGCCCGCTGTGCCGGCTGCGGGCGGCCACCTCCAGATGCCGTCGGGCGTCCTCCCGCCACCCCAGGCCGAGCGCGATCCGGCCGGCCAGCAGCGAGGCCTCGGGGGCGGCCGGAGCGCCGAAGGAGGCCAGCCGGTCCGCGACCGCGGCCGCGTCCGCGACCAGCCGTCCCGAACCGCGTCCGGCGGCGACCCGCGCCTCGATCAGCACCAGCCGGGCGTGCGTCTCCCACCAGGTGCGCCGCTGCCCGGCGAACAGCCGTACGGCCATGTCGGCGCGGGCGATCGCGGTGTGCGCGTCCCCGGCGTGCCGGGCCGCCCGCGCGGCGGCGAGCAGCAGTTCCGCCTTGCGGGTGGACTGCCCGCCGATCCCGTCGAGCACCTTGATCGCCGCGTCCGCCTCCGCGAGCGCCTCCGGGGCGAGCCCCGCGGCCATCAGGACCTCGCAGCGCCGGATGGTGAGCATGAACGTCGGCGTGCCGAGCTTGGCGTACCGCTCCTGCGCCTCGTCGAGCAGGCGCAGCGCGGCGGGCACGTCCCCCGACCGGTAGGCGGCCAGCCCCCGGCTCTCCACCACGTCGGCCTTGTCGTGCTCCTGGCCCGTGGTGTCCCACAGGGCCTCGGCCGCCGTGAAGTCGGCGTCCGCCCGCTCCACCGCCCCGAGCGCCAGATGCACGGTGGCCCGCAGGGTCAGCGCCCGTGCCGTCCAGATCACGTCGTCCGCCTGCCGCAGCACCGGCACCGCCCGCCGTACGTCCTCAAGCGCCGCCCGGTGATGCCCCAGCACCCACGAGGCGTACGCGCGCCGGAACAGCACCTGCGCCCTGGTGTGCCCGCTGCTGACCGCGACACCCCGCTCCAGCGACTCCAGACCCTGCCGGGTGCGCCCCGCGTGCACCAGCGCCACCCCGAGCGCGGCCAGCGCGTCCGCCTCCCGGTCGACCGACTCCGAGCGCGCGCCCAGGTCGCGGGCCCGGCGCAGATGGCCCAGGGCGATCCGCATGTCGCCCCAGTCCCGCTGCCAGATGCCGATGACCTGGTGGGCGACGGAGGCGTGCAGCGGTGAGGGATCAGAGCCGAGTACGTCCTCCGCCCTCGCCAGCGCCTGGTTGGGGGCGGCGAACACCATCGGCAGAAGTTCGAGAACCGTGTCGCTTCCCGCTGTCACTCAAAGGATGGTAGTGGCCCAGGTGGCGGGCCACACCGGTTTGGCGCTGTATCAATCACCGGTCCCGGGGCTCTGACTGACGACCGACGCCTCAGTGGGAGGACACGCCATGGCACCTCAGCGATTCCACGAGCAGTTCGACCAGATCCAGCGCTCCATGCCCGACGTCCCGCTGGCCCTCGGACCCGACGACGCCTCGGAGTTCATCTACGAGAAGGGTGTCGTCCTCGCCCGCGACGGACGCGACGCGGCACTCGTCGAGGAGACCGTCCGCACCCACTTCACCGAGGCGACCGGTCTGACCGGCGACCACGTGCGCCGCGACAGCCCCGAGACCAACCGCTCGGGCATCACCCGGATCAAGGTCGGCGACCCCGGCCACGGCGACCGGCGCGGCGACCGCGCGGTCACCCACGCACTGCGCGCCCTGAGCGAACGCGAGGGACGCGCAGGGCGCCGCCTGGTCAGCCGTAACCACGTGGTCTCCATCGCGGTCAACTCCTGCCCCGGCGACGAACCGGTGCCCGCCGCGCTCAGCCAGGGCACCAACCCGGCACCGGCGGAGACCGGTCACGATCCCGACACCTCCGTGGACGTCCTCGTCGTCGACAACGGCCTCACCCACGACCACGCGCTCGTGCCGCTGCTCGCCCACGTCGACGGCGACCTGCACGGCACCGAGACCGACGGGGCCGGGAACCTCCTCCAGTACGTCGGCCACGGCACCTTCATCGCCGGAGTCCTCGCCGCCGTCGCGCCCAACACCGACATCACCGTCCGCAGCACCCTCAACGACGCGGGCGCCATCCTGGAGTCCGAGCTCGGCGAGAAGCTCTTCGAGGCGGTCGACGGCGGCTGGCCCGACATCATCAGCCTCTCCGCGGGAACCTCCAACGGCCGTACCGACGGACTGCTCGGCATGGACGCCTTCATGCAGGAACTGCGCGCCCACGACACCCTGTTGGTCGCCGCCGCCGGCAACAACGCCAGCGCCAGCCCCTTCTGGCCCGCCGCCTACGCCGACCTGCCCGACTACCAGGGCGTCGTCCTGTCGGTGGGCGCGCTGCGCGGCGACGGCGAGTTCGGCGCCTGCTTCAGCAACCACGGCTCCTGGGTCAAGGTGTACGCCCCCGGCGAGCGCCTCACCAGCACACTCACCGGCTTCGACGCCCCGGTGCCGTACCAGTACCAGCACTCCACCTACGACGCCTGCCGGTACGGCTTCACCTACGTGTGCACCTGCCAGTCCCCCTCCCACGTCGGCGTGTTGAGCGAGGACGGCACCGTCACCAAGCCGGACCAGGTCATGTTCGAGGGATACGCGCACTGGAGCGGCACCTCCTTCGCGACCCCGGTCGTGGCAGGCCTGGTCGCCGCCCACATGACCGCGAACAAGGAGACCGACCCGCGCGCCGCCCGGCAGCAACTGCTGGCCGCCAACACCCAGTTCGCCGAAGTGCGCGGGGCGCACGTACCGGCGCTCAGGCCGTCCGGCTGGCGCCCGGTGCCGGTCGTGCAGCGCCCGGTCGGCGCATGACGGCCGGAGCGGTCCCTTCCACGGCGTACGATGACTTGCCGTACACGAGGGGTGGGGCCGTGGACCGAGCAGATGTCGGTGCGCTGGTCCAGTCCGCCGTCGACGGGGACGCGGCGGCCTGGAAGGCGCTCGTGGAGGGGCTGAGCCCCCTGGTGTGGGCCGTGGTGCGCGCGCACCGGCTCTCCGACGCCGACGCGCACGAGGTGTACCAGACCGTGTGGTTCCGCTTCGCCCAGCACCTCGGGCGGATCCGCGAACCCGACAAGGCGAAGTCCTGGCTGGCCAGCACCGCGCGCCACGAGTGCCTGAAGGTGCTCAAGAGCTTAAGGCGGCTGACCGTCACGGACGACCCGCAGCTCCTGGACCGGATCAGCGAGGACCGTACCCCCGAGCAGTCGTTCATCGACTCCGAGGACGCGGCCGCCCAGAGCGAGCGCGTGCGGTTCCTGTGGCAGGAGTTCGAGGAACTCGGCGAGCGCTGCCGGCAGTTGCTGCGCATCCTGATGGCCTCGCCGAAGCCCGGTTACCAGGAGGTGTCCGCCGCACTGGGGATCGCGGTGGGCAGCATCGGACCACTGCGCCAGCGCTGCCTGAGGCGGCTGCGGGCGCGGCTCGAAGCCCGGGGGGCGGTATGAGCGACGTGAACGACGACTTCGGCGACGAGGTCCTCGGCTTCGGCGAAGACGCGCTGCCCGACGAGGAGTTCGCCCTGGAGATGCTGGAGGAGGAGCTCCGGCAGGCGACGGCCATCCTGGATCCCGTGCCGCCCGGCCTGCGGCAGATCGCCGTCGAGGCGTTCGCGCTGCACGACCTGGACAGCCGGATCGCCGACCTCACCTTCGACTCGGTGGTGGACGCCATCCCGGTGCGGGGGGCGACGGGGACGCCGCGGATGCTGACCTTCCACGCGGGCGAGGTGACGGTCGACGTCGAACTCACCCCGCAGGGCCTGATGGGGCAGGTGCTGCCGCCCCAGTCGGCCCGGATCGAGGTGCTCAGCGGTCCGGAGGCGGGCTCGCCGCTCACCACCGACGACATGGGCCGTTTCACCTGCGACCGGTCCCCGGCCGGCCCCTTCGCGCTACGGCTGCGGACCGACGGACAGGTGATCGTCACCGACTGGCTGACGGTCTGAGGCAGGAGGGTCCGGGCGGAGCCCGTCCAGGGCGTCCACGAGAGCGGCGAGTGCCTGCGCGAGCTCGTGGAGCCCCGGCCCGGCCGGCCCGCCCGGCTCCGTCATGTACGTGTCCCGCCGGATCTCCACCATCAGGGCGCTGACCCGGGGATCACGGCCGTAGAACTCCAACGGCACGTACGTCCCGCTGAAGGGGGTGTCCAGAGCGACCTCCCCGAACGCCTCCCGGGCCGCGGCGAGCAGTTCGGGAGGCGTGTGGAAGGAGTCGGTACCGAGACAGACCGGCGGCCGCGGCCCCTGACCGTGCAGTTCATAGGGGAGCGCCGCTGTCGGATACGAGTGCACGTCGATGACGACGGCCCGCCCGGCGACGGCCAGCCGCTCGGCCACGGCCTCGGTCATGGCCCGGGCGTACGGCCGGAAGTAGCGCGCGATCAGCGGCTCGGGGTCGGTGTCCGCGGGCCGCAGCTCCTCCCGCGCCGTGGTCCTCGTGTACACGGCCCCCATCCCGACGGCGAGCATCTCCTCCCGCTCGTCCGGGAACCGCTCGGGATCGACGACCAGCCGCGAAAGCCGGTTCACGAACCGCCACGGCGCCACCCGGGCCAACCGGGCCGCCTCCTCGGCGAGTTCCGCGGTGTGCGCGTCGACGATGTGATCGAGCTCCCGCTCAAGTCCTGGGTCATCCAGCACGATCCCGGCCCGCACATCGGCGGGGATCTCCCTCGCCGAATGCGGCACATGGAGAATCACCGCCGACCCCTCGGCACCGGGCAACAGGTCGAACGAGGGCATACGGCTCTCCCGGGGCGTTGTCAGTGGCGTGGTGCACCATCTCAGCATGAACATCGGCAACCAGCAGGTGAGCGGTCACCCGTTCCTCAAGGCGCTCTACCGGGACGACTACTACCCCGACCACGCGGTGGACCGGGGCAGGGACGTCCTGCTCCGGCTGTGCCGGCGCATCGAGGCGGACCGGCCCGCCGACCTCGCCGCGCTGTACGCGCTGACCCAGGCGGCCACGGAGGAGTTCAACGCCCTCCAGGACGAGGAGTTCGACATCGAGACCGTGGCCCGCGAGGAGATAGCCGAGGAGTTCTGGTTCATCGCCCGGGCCTACGGCTTCGAGGACGCGGACGTGGAGGAACTGATCGGCACCCGGGACTGGTGAGCCCGGGGTCCTGCCGCCTGCCGCCTGCCGGGTTCCCGGCGGGCGGCTTCGCGGACGGAGTCACGCGGACCGGGTGCTGGGCGTTCGGCCGGCGGGCCTCTGGTCCGGCCCCGGCGGTCACCCGGCCGGCTCCGGCAGGTCATCGCGCCGGACACGGCCCCCAGGGACACGCCCCGACCCGACCTGCCCCGAACACACCTTCGCCCCGGCCGAAACCGCAGTCGACCGGGGCGGAGGCGTACAGCGCACGGGCGTCAGCTCAGGGACGCCAGCGCCTCGTTCCACGTCGTCGACGGGCGCATGACCTTCGCGGCCTTGGCCGGGTCGGGCTGGTAGTAGCCGCCGATCTCGGCAGGCGTGCCCTGGACGGCGTTCAGCTCTTCGACGATCTGCTGCTCGTTCGCGGCGAGCGTCTCGGCGAGCGGGGCGAAGGCCTTCGCCAGGTCCGCGTCCTCGCTCTGCGCGGCCAGCTCCTGGGCCCAGTACAGGGACAGGTAGAAGTGGCTGCCGCGGTTGTCGATGCCGCCGACGCGACGGGTCGGGGACTTGTCCTCGTTGAGGAAGGTCGCCGTGGCGCGGTCGAGGGTGTCGGCGAGAACCTTCGCGCGGGAGTTGCCCGTGAAGTCGGCGTACTGCTCCAGGGAGGGCACCAGCGCGAAGAACTCACCGAGGGAGTCCCAGCGCAGGTAGTTCTCCTTGACCAGCTGCTGGACGTGCTTCGGGGCGGAGCCGCCGGCACCCGTCTCGAACAGGCCGCCGCCCGCCATCAGCGGGACGACCGACAGCATCTTGGCGCTGGTGCCCAGCTCCAGGATGGGGAAGAGGTCGGTCAGGTAGTCACGCAGGACGTTGCCGGTCACCGAGATGGTGTCCTCGCCGCGGCGGATGCGCTCCACCGACAGCTTGGTGGCCTCGACGGGGGCGAGGATGCGGATGTCCAGGCCCTCGGTGTCGTGCTCCTGCAGGTACGCCTTGACCTTCGCGATCAGCTGGGCGTCGTGCGCGCGGGTCTCGTCCAGCCAGAACACGGCCGGGACACCGGTGGCGCGGGCGCGCGTGACGGCCAGCTTCACCCAGTCCCGGATCGGGGCGTCCTTGGTCTGGCAGGCGCGGAAGATGTCACCGGCGGAGACGGTCTGCTCGATGACGGCGTTGCCGTTCTGGTCGACCAGGCGGACCGTGCCGGTGGTCTGGATCTCGAAGGTCTTGTCGTGGGAGCCGTACTCCTCGGCCTTCTGCGCCATCAGGCCGACGTTCGGCACCGAGCCCATGGTCGAGGGGTCGTAGGCACCGTTGGCCCGGCAGTCCTCGATCACGGCCTGGTAGACACCGGCGTACGAGGAGTCCGGCAGCACCGCGAGGGTGTCGGCCTCCTGGCCGTCCGGGCCCCACATGTGGCCGGAAGTGCGGATCATGGCCGGCATCGAGGCGTCCACGATCACGTCGGACGGCACGTGCAGGTTGGTGATGCCCTTGTCGGAGTCGACCATCGCGAGCGCCGGGCCCTCGGCGAGCTCGGCGTCGAAGGACGCCTTGATCTCGGCGCCCTCGGGCAGGGACTCCAGGCCCTTGTAGATGCCGCCCAGACCGTCGTTCGGGGTCAGGCCGGCCGCGGCGAGCGTCGGGCCGTACTGCGCGAAGGTCTTCGGGAAGAACGCGCGCACCACGTGACCGAAGATGATCGGGTCCGAGACCTTCATCATCGTGGCCTTGAGGTGCACGGAGAACAGCACGTCCTCGGCCTTGGCACGCGCGATCTGCGCGGTGAGGAACTCGCGCAGCGGGGCCACGTGCAGCACCGAGGCGTCGACGACCTCGCCCGCGAGGACCGGTACCGACTCGCGCAGCACGGTGGTGGAGCCGTCGTCGCCGACGAGCTCGATGCGCAGCGAGCCGGCCTCGGAGATCACGACGGACTTCTCGGTGGAGCGGAAGTCGTCGACGCCCATGGTGGCCACGTTGGTCTTGGAGTCCGAGGACCAGGCGCCCATGCGGTGCGGGTGGGTCTTGGCGTAGTTCTTGACCGAGGCGGGGGCGCGGCGGTCGGAGTTGCCCTCACGCAGGACCGGGTTCACGGCGGAGCCCTTGACCTTGTCGTAGCGGGCCTGGATGTCCCGCTCCTCGTCGGTCTTCGGGTCGTCCGGGTAGTCCGGCAGCGCGTAGCCCTGGGCCTGCAGCTCGGCGACGGCGGCCTTGAGCTGGGGGATGGACGCCGAGATGTTCGGCAGCTTGATGATGTTGGCCTCGGGCGTCTTCGCCAGTTCGCCCAGCTCGTGCAGGGCGTCCGGGATCCGCTGGTCCTCGGTCAGGTACTCCGGGAACACGGCGATGATCCGCCCGGCCAGCGAGATGTCCCGCGTCTCCACAGAGACACCCGCCTGCGAGGCGTACGCCTGGACCACCGGCAGGAAGGAATACGTCGCCAGGGCCGGGGCCTCGTCAGTGTGCGTATAGATGATGGTCGAGTCAGTCACCGGGTGCTCCGCTCCACGTCTGCAACATTGCTCGACATCAAGATATCTCGTGACCGCCCCGGTCTCGACAGCGGTCCTCGACCCGACGCGAGGATCCCGCACATCCCCCGAGGCAACCGAAGCGTCTGATGCTGTGGTCCTGCACGTTGATCACCGTCGTCCGGCGGCCGGACCCGACCACCCGGCCGCCCGAGCGAAAGCAGACCATGAGATATCGCACCAGAGTGACGGCCCCGGCAGCGCTGCTCGGCACCATGGCGGCCCTGTCCGTGGCGGCCCCGGCGCACGCGGACCCGGAGACCGCCGCCCCTGGCCCGGAGACCCTCGGGGATCCCGTCTTCCCGGCCCTCGGCAATGACGGCTACCGCGTCCTGGCCTACGACCTCGACGTCGCCTACGACGCCACGACCCGGCTCGTCGACGCGACGGCGACCCTGACGATCACCACCACCCGGGAACTGAGCCGCTTCTCCCTGGACGCGCTGGGCCTCGACGTGCACGAGGTGCTGCTCGACGGCGTCCGGGCCGCCCGGGAGCAGGCCGGCGAGAAGCTGCGGATCACCCCGGCCGCCCCGCTGGCCGCGCAGCGCACGGCCACCGTGACCGTGACGTACACGGCGGACCCGCGCGCCGCCCTCGCACCCACCGCCTGGGTCCCCACCCCGGACGGCTTCGCGATCTGCCCCCAGCCCAACGCGGCGCACACCGTCTTCCCCTGCAACGACCACCCCTCGGACAAGGCGGACTTCACCTTCCGCATCACCGTCCCGGCCGGTCTGAAGGGCGTCGCCTCCGGCCTGCCCGCCGGCACCGAGGACCTCGGCGACGGCCGGACCGCGTACCGCTACCGGTCCCGGGAGCCGATGGCCACGGAGCTCGTGCAGATCACCGTCGGCGACTACGTGATCAAGGACCGGCAGGGCCCGCACGGACTCCCGCTCCGGGACGTCGTGCCGGCCGCCCGGGCCGCCGCGCTGGAGCCCGCCCTCGCCCTCACCCCGAACCTGGTGAGCTGGATCGAGCAGCGGCTCGGCGCCTTCCCCTTCGAGACGTACGGCCTGCTGCCCTGCAACAACGACGCCTCGAACGCCTTCGACTTCACCGGCCTGGAGACCCAGACCCTCACCCTGTACAAGCCGAACTTCCTGCTCCAGGCGGAGAGGAGCATCGGCTCGCACATGATGCACGAGCTGGTCCACTCCTACTTCGGCAACAGCGTCAGCCCGGCCACCTGGTCGGACCTGTGGCTCAACGAGGGCCACGCCGACTTCTACGGGCTGCTGTACCGCTACGAGCGCGGCTGGGCCGACTCCCTCGGCCTGACCACCATGGAAGCCCGCATGAAGGACACGTACGCGCGCGGCGACCAGTGGCGCCAGTCCTCGGGCCCCGTCGCCGCCCCGAACGCCGCCAACCTCTTCGACAGCCAGCGCTACCTCGGCGGCGTCCTCGTCCTGTACGCGCTGCGTCAACAGGTCGGCGAGAGCGTCTTCGGCGCGATCGAGTCCACGTTCCTGGAGCGCTTCCGCAACGCGTCGGCCTCCACGCGGGACTACATCGCCGTCGCCTCCGAGGTCTCCGGCGTCGACCAGTCGGGCTTCCTGGGGGCCTGGCTCTACGGCACGAAGACCCCGAGGATGCCCGGTCACCCGGACTGGACGGTGACGCCGGCCGGCTCCGCGCCGCGCCAGCCGCAGAACCGCACCGACGGCCACTGGCACGACAACTCGGCGACCCTGTAGCCGACCACGGCGGGGCCGGTGTTCCCGATCGGCCCGGACGGCCCGCGCAGCCACGGCTTCGCGGTGCCATGGTCGCGGGCCCGGCCCCGACCGTGCGGGGGTACCCGATCGTCGCCCCCGCAGGAGCCGGGCCCGGACGCGCCGTTCCGCAACGCCGGTCCGGTACGAAGGGCGGGACCTAGTCGAGCCGCGCGGCGGAAACCTCGCCCTGCTCGATCACGGTCTCCGCCCCGCGCTGCTGCGGAATCGACACCGAGCCCTGCTGGAGGGCCACGGTCCGCGTCGGCGCCGGGATCCGGATGCCCTCCTCGCGGTAGCGCCTGTGCAGCTGCTTGATGAACTCGTGCTTGATGCGGAACTGGTCACTGAACTCGCCGACGCCCAGGATGACCGTGAAGCCGATCCGGGAGTCGCCGAAGGTGTGGAAGCGGACCAGCGGTTCGTGCTCGGGGACCGCGCCCTCGACCCCGGTCATGACCTCGGTGACGACCTCGCAGGTCACGCGCTCGACGTGCTCCAGATCGCTGTCGTAGGCCACCCCGACCTGCACCAGGATCGTCAACTGCTGCTCGGGACGCATGAAGTTGGTCATGTTCGTCTTGGCGAGCTCCCCGTTGGGGACGACGATCAGGTTGTTGGAGAGCGCGCGCACGGTGGTCTGCCGCCAGTTGATGTCCTCGACGTAGCCCTCCTCGCCGCTGGCCAGCCGGATGTAGTCACCGGGCTGGACCGTCTTGGAGGCGAGGATGTGGATGCCCGCGAAGAGGTTGGCGAGCGTGTCCTGGAGGGCCAGCGCGACCGCCAGACCACCGACGCCCAGGGCGGTGAGCATGGGCGCTATGGAGATACCGAGGGTCTGCAGCACGACCAGGAAACCGATCGCCAGGACCAGCACCCGTGTGATGTTGACGAAGATCGTGGCCGAGCCGGCGACCCCGGAGCGGGACGTGGTCACCGTCCGCACCAGCCCCGCGACCAGCCGGGCCGCGGCCACCGTGACGACGAAGATCAGCAGCACCGTCAGCACCTGGTTGACCGTGCGCTGGACGCCCTTGGTCAACGGCAGCGCGGCCGCGGCGACGGCGATGCCGCCCGCGATCGTCGCCGAGGGCACCACGGTCCGCAACGCGGCCACCAGGACGTCGTCCCCGCCCCACTTGGTGCGGTCCGCGTGCTTGCCCAGCCACTTGAGCAGCATGCGCAGCAGGAAAGCCGCCACCAGGCCCGCGACCACGGCGACACCGGCGCCGATCAGGTCGTCCATGGTGAGATCCCGTTGAAATGCCGTCACGTTGCCACCTGTTCGAAAGTCCGGGAAGTGCGATCGCGTCGGCCGTGTGAAGGTTCGGCCGTGTGAAGGTTCCGTGGCCGACGCGACCGCTCATCCTGCCGTATCCGGCACGGGAGTTCGTAGCCGGCCCGATGCCGGATCGCCGGGTTTCGGACGACCCCCTCGGAGCGTCCCGCCTGCTCGCGACCGGAACCGGCGACGGTCGTGGGCGCCCCGGACGAACAACTGTCCACCGTCACCGAACGGCCCGGCTCCGCCTGCCCGGCCCCACGGTCCGGCCGAAAACGGCTCCCGCGCACAGACGCGACGGCACGGGAACGGCGCACGCGGGTGCCATGCCGACGGCGTCGGCCGCGGTCAGATCACCTTCAGCCGCACCAGCGCGCCCAGCGTCAGCGCGCCCGGCACCAACGGCACCCAGACCGTGATGATCCGGTAGGCGAGCACCACCGCCGTGGCCACGGCCGCCGGACCGCCCGCCGCCACCAGCGCCACCACCAGGGCCGCCTCCACCGAACCGACCCCGCCGGGTGTGGGCACCAGGGCCACCGCGCAGGTCGCCGCGAGATAGGCCAGCGCCATGTGCACGGGCGGCACCGCGAGCCCGAGCGCCTGCCCCACCGCCGCGAGACCGGCCGCCTGGAGCAGCGGGAAGGCCAGCGAACCGCCCCACAGGGCCAGCGCCCGGGACGGGCGGGTGTGCACCGAGCGCGCCTCGCACAGCGCGGTCCGCAGGAACGAGCCCACCGCGGTGCGCACCCGGCGGACACCGGCGAGCACGCCCACGGCCGTCACCAGCACCGCGCCCAGGCCCAGCAGCAGCGGACCGGCCGCCGTCCCGGGCAGCAGCGCGCCGAGCCGCAGCGCGTCCGGGAAGGCCACGAACAGCACGGCCAGCAGCGTGAGCCGGCCGATCGACTCGGCCAGCAGATACAGGGCGAGCGCGGCCGAGGAGCGGGCGAGCGGAACCCCGCACACGGTCATGAACCGCAGGTTCACCGCACCCGCGCCGAGGCCCGTCGGCAGCAGATGGTTGGCCGCGCCCGCCGCGAACTGCGTGGCCAGCAGGCGCCGCCGGGGCAGCCGCTCCATCACGGCACCCTGCCGGGTGAAGGAGGCGGCCACCCACGTCAGACAGGTCGTGCCGACCGCGGCCGCCAGCCACGGCCACTCGGCGTGCCGCAGATGACCGAAGCCCTCGGCGAGCACGGAGCGGTGCCGCACCGCCACGACGGTGACCAGCAGGAGCGGGAGCAGACACAGGATCTGGCGGATACGGCGGACGGGGAGGCGCTGGAAGGAGCGTCCCTGGGGGAGTTCTACCGCTGTCACACCCGGAGAGGTTCTCCCCGCCGCGCCAACGGCGGGTTGCGGAAGCGGGACCAGGGTCTTACGTACGGTCATCGAGTCCTTCGGAAGGGCGGTTGAGGTTCGGGCGTTGACCTCGACAACGCTTGAGGTTCTAAGTTCTCTCCCATGAGCATGGAGACCACGGCCTGGACACAGCTGCACAGTGTCATGAACGCCGAGCAGGAACGCCGCCCGTTCGCCCGTGCGACACTGCGCCGCATCGGCGCGTTCGCCCGACCGCACCGTACCCGTATCGCCCGCTTCGTCGTGCTCGGCGTGGCGACCGCGCTGCTCGCCGTGGCCACGCCGGTGCTGGCCGGCAACGTCGTGGACGCGATCGTGTCGGGCGACGACGAGGGCAAAGTCGTCCGTCTGGCCCTGCTCATCGCCCTCATCGCGGTGGCCGAGGCCGCGCTCGGCATCCTCGCCAGGCGCCTGTCGGCCTCCCTCGGCGAGGGCCTCATCCTCGATCTGCGCACGGCCGTGTTCGATCATGTGCAGCGCATGCCGGTCGCGTTCTTCACACGCACTCGTACGGGAGCGCTCGTCTCCCGTCTCAACAACGACGTCATCGGCGCCCAGCGCGCCTTCAGCAACACCCTGTCCGGAGTCGTCAGCAACCTGGTCACGCTGCTGCTGACCCTCGTGGTGATGCTCACCCTGTCCTGGCAGATCACCCTGCTGGCGCTCGCGCTGCTCCCGGTGTTCGTGATCCCGGCCCGGCGCATGGGCAGCAGGATGGCCCGGATGCAGCGGGAGGCGGCCGCCCTCAACGCGGCCATGGGCACCCGGATGACCGAGCGCTTCTCCGCGCCCGGCGCCACCCTCGTCAAGCTCTTCGGCCGCCCCGAGCAGGAGTCCGTGGAGTTCGCGGCCCGCGCCCGTCAGGTGGCCGACATCGGAGTGCGCACGGCCACCGCCCAATCGGTGTTCATCACCGCCCTGACCCTGGTCTCCGCGCTGGCCCTCGCCCTGGTCTACGGCCTCGGCGGCTGGTTCGCCCTGCGCGGCACCCTGGAACCGGGCGCCGTGGTCTCCCTCGCCCTGCTCCTGACCCGGATGTACGCCCCGCTCACCGCCCTGGCCGGCGCCCGGGTCGAGGTGATGAGCGCGCTGGTCAGCTTCGAGCGGGTCTTCGAGGTACTGGACCTGAAGCCGCTGATCGAGGACAAACCGGACGCCCGTGAGGTGCCCGACGGACCGGTCGCCGTCGAGTTCTCCGACGTCCGCTTCGGCTACCCGTCCGCCGACAAGGTCTCCCTGGCCTCCCTGGAGGAGGTCGCCTCCCTCGACACCCGCGGCGGCGCCGAGGTCCTGCACGGCGTCTCCTTCCGCGCCGAGCCCGGCCAGACGATCGCGCTCGTCGGCTCCTCCGGCGCCGGCAAGTCGACCGTCGCGCAACTCCTGCCGCGGCTCTACGACGTCGACGAGGGCGCCGTACGCATCGGCGGGGTCGATGTCCGCGACCTGAGCGCGGGTTCCCTGCGAGCCACCCTCGGCATGGTCACCCAGGACGGCCACCTCTTCCACGACACCGTCCGCGCGAACCTGCTCCTGGCCCGCCCGGAGGCGACCGAGGCCGAACTGTGGGACGCCCTGCGCCGCTCCCGCCTCGACACCCTCGTACGGTCCCTGCCCGACGGGCTGGACACCGTGGTCGGCGAGCGCGGCTACCGGCTCTCCGGCGGCGAGCGCCAGCGCATGACCATCGCCCGGCTGCTGCTGGCCCGCCAGCGGGTCGTCATCCTCGACGAGGCCACCGCCCACCTGGACAACACCTCGGAGGCGGCCGTCCAGGAGGCGCTCACCGAGGCGCTGGAGGGCAGGACGGCGATCGTGATCGCCCACCGCCTGTCCACCATCCGCTCGGCCGACCAGATCCTGGTGGTCGAGGAGGGACGGATCGCGGAGCGGGGCACACACGAGGAACTCCTCGCCCTCGACGGCCGCTACGCGGAGCTCTACCGCACGCAGTTCACCGCGCAGGACGGCGCAATGCCGGAGATCGCGGCGGCGGGCGAGGCCGTGGCCTAGGCAGGTGACCGCCACGGGCACCGGGTCAGGGTGTGAGCCGGTACCGGTGGCCCGCCCGCCATTCCGTGAGCAGGACGGTGGCGTGGTCCTCCACTCGGTCGGAGTGGCGGCGCATCAAGAAGTCGACGAACCGCACATGGCCGAACCGCCGCCCCTCGGCGTCGCGGGCGTCGACGAGGGGCGGCGGTGTACGGCAGCAGCCGGACGCCCGGCTCCAGGTGCTGATGGCTGACGATGACCGGCGGTCCCGGGCCCGCGCCGGTCGGACCGGTCGGCGGGCAGGTCAACCCAGGTCACGGGGTCGGGCTCGCACCGCGTACGTGAGCGGGCATTCGGCGCCGTGCGGCTGCCGCCGTCCGCACGCCCTTCACCACCGCGGACCGGCAGGTCAGGGCGCTGAGTTCGGCTCCGCCGCCGGTGTCGAGGCGGGGTCCGGACGCATCGCTGGGAACAGCAGTTCCGTGGCGGCCCTCGCGTGCAGGGCGTCCAGGGTGTTGATCTGCCGCACCGCCCTGCGCAGCAATTCCTCCAGCCGGTCGGCGTCCAGCCGTGCGTCCTGCGCCGACGCGGCGAGCAGCCCGCGCCACAGCGAGGCCTTGCCCTGCGCGCCCAGCCGCAATGCCTCGATCTCGACCAGCAGGGCGAGGCCGGAGCGGCGCAGCAGACGGCCGTTGGGCTTCATCCGCGCGGCCTTCTCGCCCAGCCACGCGCCGTACGACTTGTAGCGCCGGGCGGGGACGTCGAGGTCGGCGAGGAGGCGCACGAGGGCCTGCCGGTCCTGGGAGATCTCCCTGCGCAGGCTCTCCAGTGTCTCGCCGTAGGACGAGCCGCGGTGCTCCCGCGTCATGCGACGGGCGAGTTCAACGCCCGCCGTCGCGCCGGCGAGGTGATCGTTGAGGTAGATCCCCAGCCGCTTCTGCCGCGTGGGTCCGTCGGGCGGGGTCGGTGTCGTCGTGTCCATGATGCCCTCCGGCTGCGGGTCCTGTAACGGCCCCCGAGTGCCCCGGCCGGGCCGGTCCACCACCTCCGCGCGGGGGCGCCGGTGCCGAGCGTGGCTCTTGTTCACGCCCTGTCGGGTCAGTCGCTCGGGTGTCCCTGCTGGCCTCTGTCGCCTTGTCGAGGAGGCATGTCGGCCGGGTGTGCCCTTTCGGTACGAGGCCAGGTCCGCGCCAGGTCCGGGCCAGGTCCACGGTCGGCAGGCGCAGCGGGCCACCATGGCTGGCGAGGTGCCGAGAGCGGTCCGGCGGCCTGGGCCGGGTCCCGGGGGCGCTGCGAGATGGGCGGTGCGCGCGTATCGGCGGCCCGTCCGCCGTGACCCGCAGCCACACGTCCGCCCTGGCCGTCCCGGAAGACCCACGCACACGACGTCGATGCCGGGTGCCCTCAGTCGGGGGCCAGGGCCACCGTCGTCGTGACGCGGGTGAGGGAGGGCTTCCTCGGCACCGACCCGAACCCGAAGCGCACGGGCGGGTCGACGGGTGCCGCCGCACCGAGGTCGTCGCCCTCGAAGACCCCCGACACTGTCTGGATCGGCCACATGTCCCGCGCCCCGTACCACTCTCTACGGCCCCCTCCCGCACTGCCGCGGGTGCGCACCCCGGGCAGCAGGACGCGGGCGGGGAGGGACGTGACCGCGCACCAGGCCGGCTGCCGGGCGAGCACACCAGGCACCGCGTGCAGCAGGAGCCCGAGGAGATGGCGGCGGCCCGTCATGAAACGCAGGTCGAGGGGGCCGGCCGTGACACCCCAGGTCCCGTCGCAGACGCGCACGTCGACCGGGACGACACGCACGGTGTCGAAGACGTAGGTGCCGCTGATGAAGTCCGCCGTCTGCCGCGTGGGGGCGAGCAACAGCCTTTCCCCGTCGGGCCGTTCCAACATCACATCGCTGAACGGCCCGAACGGCGACCGGGGCCAGTGCCCCAGCACGATCCGGGTCCCGGAGGCCGTGCCCAGGCCGGCGATCCAGCCGTCGAAGCGCAGCCGCCTGCTGCTAGGCCGCCCGCTCATCGGCAACGGGGCCGGCAGGGCGGCCCGAGCCGGACGGGCTCGGCACCGGGGGAGAAGCACACGACGGGTTCGCCGAGCGGTACCGGCAGGCCCACAGCGGCGGTCGGCATCGGCGCCGGCGCCTCGACGTCCGCGCCGGCCGACGGCCAGGGTTCGTGTTCCACGGGTGTCTCCCGGATCCGGCCCGGCCGACGGGTGTACGCCCGCCGGCGGGAGGTCAGCCACACATCGCGCTCCGTCGGATGGACGGGCTCGCCGGGCCGCACGTGCGGGCGGTACGAGACGCGCCCGGCCCTGCGCGGGCCCGAGTACGACACGGTGCCGCGATCAGGGGCGACGCGCAACTGCGCAGGTCGGAACGGCCGGCGAACGAAAGTCTGCCGCAGCCATCGGGCCCACAGGAGGGCACCAAAAGGCGCATCTGCATGGGCGGCCGGTTCCCCTCGGCCGCCGGCTCGTTCCACCACCCCACATTTCTCGCCTTGCCGTCACTGGGCCCTGCGCAGGCGCCATCGCAACGGCACTCACACGATTCGCACTCCTGTCGAATCCCGGTTGATCCGCTGCTGCACGCTCGTGTGAGGAGCGCGGACCTTCCCCGCCACCGGGAGGCATTCGCCGCGGGGGCTGCGGCCACCGGTGGGTACGCCGTCTGTCCGCCGGTCGGCGGCGATCCCGTCGGCTCCGCGTCACGAGCGCCTCCCCACAGGCATCCTCCCGGCCCCGCTTGGCCCGCTCGTCGATCGCAAGCCGCCGCCCCGAGCCGTCACTTCAGGTAGGGGCCGTCACTTCCGATCCTGCCGGGGCCGTTCAGCACGTACACCCGGAGGTTTCCCTTGCCCGGGGCCGCGACGGACAGCGTGCCGTTCGAGACGGTCTTCACGTCTCCGGTGACGGCATCGGTGTAGGTGCCGTCGGGGATGCCGGTGTAGGTGGCGCCGCCGGTGACCGTGACGAGGGCGAAGCTGTCCGTGCCGCCGCTGGTGTAGCGGCGCTTGAACGCCATCCCTCCTGAGATGCCGTCGGTGGAGTACTGGCCCATCTGCAGGGCGGGGATGGCCCGGCGGATCTGGTTGAGCCGCTGGAGGTGCTTGACCAGGGGCTGGGCGAGGGTGTTGGCGACCTCGCCGGTGGCGGAGCCGATCTTGCCGAAGTCCGAGGCGGTGACCGTACCGGCCAGGTGGTCTCCGTAGTAGGCGCGGCCGGTGGAGGCGAGCGGGCACGTGGGGCCGCAGTCGATCTGCTTGCCCTTCTGGAACTCGATCTCCGAGCCGTAGTACAGGGTCGGGATGCCGCGGAAGGTCCACATCAGGGACATGTTCTCGGCCCAGGCGTCGGTGCCGCCGCTGTAGCGGGTGCTCGACTTGTTCGGACCGTAGTCGTGGCTGTCGACGTAGACGACGTTGTAGGTGGCGTCGTTGACGCTGTCGTCGGAGTCCTTGCCGTTGCTGTAGGCGTTCTGCGCGTCACCGAAGTTCATGTGCATGCGCATGTCGATGATGTTCATGCCGGAGAACTGGCTGTGGTCCGGCGTGTGGTAGCTGTTGCCGTTCAGGAAGACGTTGGTGGAGGTGGGCTGGTTGCCGGTGCCGAGCTGTTCCTCGTAGTTGTACTGGTCGAGGGCGGCCTGGGTGTCGTCGGCGGTGTATTCCTTGCGTTCCTTCCAGGTGAAGAACTGGGCGGAGTGGTTCACCGACCCGCGGTTCCACTTGTCGTTGACGAAGGCCCCGACCTCGCCGAAGACGAAGAAGTTCGCCGCCTTGTCGGCCCCGAACTTCTGGGTGACCCGTTCCTGGATGGCGGGCAGGAAGCGGCGGTTCCAGGTGACCCGGGGAATGTGCACGGCCGTGTCGACGCGGAAGCCGTCGACGCCCATGTCGATGTACTTGTCGTAGGCGCCGATGAGGTAGTTCTGCACGGGTGTCGACTCGGTGTTGAAGTCGGCGAGGTCCTCGTGCAGCCAGCAGGAGCGCGAGTCCTCGCCCTCCCAGTTGCCGATCCAGCACTGGTGGTAGTACTGCTTCGGGAACATGCCCGAAGTGGGGCTGGGCCACTGGCAGTTGTAGATCGTGTAGCCCTCGGCGCTCTTGCCTCCGGTGGGCTTGCCCCAGTTCACGCAGGTGTTGCCGGTGGGCTCATCCGTCGACCACATATCGCCGTTGTAGTACGACTTGCCGGACTTGGGCTCGACGGTCAGGCCGTCGTACTCGAAGCCGTCGTTCTTCTCGTCGTAGTACCAGCTCCACTGGCTGTCGCGGACGCCGTACACGGTCGGCGTGAACAGACCCTTGGCGCCCCAGCGGGAGCTGTGGTTGTACACCACGTCCTGGTAGATCTTCATGCCCTTGGCGTGGGCGGCGTTGATCAGGTCCTGGTAGGAGGCGCCGGCCGACTCCAGGCGCGGGTCGACCTTGTAGAAGTCGTAGCCGTGGTAGCCGTGGTAGTCGTAGTCCGAGCGGTTGAGGACCACGGGAGTGATCCAGACCGCGGAGAAGCCGAGCGCCTTGATGTAGTCGAGTTTGTCGACCAGTCCCTTGAAGTCGCCGCGGAACATGGGGTCGTCGTTGGCCGCGTTGCCGGACTTCACGTGCTGGCTGCCACCGCGGTTGTTGGAGCTGTCACCGTCGTAGAAGCGGGCGGTGAGGACGAAGTAGATGGGGTCCTTGCGCGGGTCGGTGCCCAGCGGGGTGCCGGTGGCGGGCTCCGGCGCCTTCTCCCCGGTGGTCGCGGTGGCCGCCGCCGAGGCGGGCGAGGTGTTCCCGGCCGCGTCGAGCGCCTTCACGGTGTAGGTGTAGGCGGTCTTCTCCTCGAGCCCGGTGTCGGAAAGGACCGTCGAGGTGACGTCCGTGACGGTCGTGCCCTTGGTCCCGCCGGTGCGCGTGACCTGGTACTTCACCACGCCCGTGTCGTCGGTGGCCGCGTCCCAGCTCACCACGACGGAGGTGCCGGAGGCGGTGGCGGTGACCTTGGCGGGCGCCGTGGGGGCCTGGGTGTCCGGTGCCTGCGCCGCGCAGGGATCCTTCGCGCCGGCGGTGACCTTCTGGTCCTTCACGGTGGAGGTGCCCGTGGAGATGGCGTAGTCGGCGCTGTTGTTGTTGTCCCAGACACCGTTGCCGTTGTTGAACGCCGCCCTGAGCGAGGTGGCGGTGCCGATGTCGAGGGTCTTCTTCCACCAGCCGGTGCAGGCGGGCTCCATGCCGACCCCGGGAACGGTGGTCCAGGAGCCGCCGGCCGGGGCGTAGTGGATGTTGGCGGTGGTCCAGCCGGTGGTGGCCGTCGAGTAGTAGACCGTCGCCTCGTTGCCGGAGCCCGTGCCGGTGTCCGCGCACGGGTCGCTGTGGGCGATCACCCCGTCCTTGACGGTGACGGTCCCGGTGCCCAGGACGTAGTTGCTGCCGCCGTTGTTGTCCCAGGTGCCGCTGCCGTTGTTGAAGGTGGCCTGCATCCCGGTGGCCGAGCCGAGGTCGACGGTCCTCTTCACCCAGTCCGTGCAGGCGGCCTCCATCTGCGTACCGGGGACGGTGGTCCAGGAACCGCCGTCGGGGGCGTAGTGCAGGTAGGTGGACGCCCAGTTCTTCGTCTTCGTGTAGTAGAAGACGGTCGTCGTGGCGGAGTCGGCGGCCGAGGTCTGCATCGGGACGGTCCGGGACTGCGAAGGTCCCGTGAGCAGTCCGATCACTCCTGCGGCTGCTACGGCCGTGGCGAGCGCGCGCCGCAGGAGGCGCGGCCGTGCCAGTGCCCCGGCTCTCCACGGGGCGGTTGAGCTCGAGTTCATGGCATCTCCCGAGG
>NZ_RSAJ01000879.1 GCF_003933965.1 Streptomyces sp. RP5T | reverse complement strand
GCCGCACCCGTCCCGGAGACGGCGGCACCCGTCCCGGAGACGGCGGCACCCGCCTTCCCCACGGCCGCGCCCAGCAGGGCCCGCCCGTGTCCCGCGAGCGCCCCCCGGCCCGTCACACCCAGCAGTTCCGCCTCCGCCAGCGTCCACTCGGCGAGCCGTGACCTCAGGTCGTCCTCGCGCTGCGGCCCGCGCAGCGGACGCTCCCAGCGCAGCCGGGCCAGCACCGACTCCCGCGTCGGCGACGCCCCTTCCGGCAGCCCCGCGAGCAGCGTCAGCACCCGGTGCCGTACCTCCGGCGCGGCGCTGCGGTCGAGCCCCGGGCCCAGCGTCGACAGCGTGCGGTCCTTCGCGTCCCGGCCGCCCACCAGGCCGGAAACCCGGGTCGCCGTCAGCCACGCCTCCGCGAGACGTGCCCAGCGCTCGGCCGGGGGCCGCTCCAGCCACTCGTCGTGGGCCGGGGTCGCCGCGTACCGCTCGTCGGCCTCGCCGTCGGAGGCCAGCAGGCCCGCCGCGTACGCCAGCTCGACCCAGAACGCCGCGACCGGCTCGGCCACGTCCAGGGCGACGGCGGTGCGCTTGAGATCGCGCACGCTCAGGCCGCCCGCCCGCAGCACCGCGGGCCCGCCCTCGTCCCAGTCCTTCAGCAGCTCCTCGACGGTCGCGAGCGCGGTGTACGCCTGCCCGGCCGCCGTCGCGTCCACAACCTGTGGACGGTGGGTCGCCGCCGGCTCCACGCCCGGCGGCAGCGGCTCCACCTCCCGGTGCGCCCGGCCGCCGCGCAGGTGCAGGGCCACCTCCCGGGGGAGCACGACCGTCCCGGGCGCCGTCGGCACCAGCAGCCCCAGATCCAGCAGGCGGCGCAGACGGGCCGCCGGATCGGCCGTGACCTGGCCGTACGGCGGCCCCCACACCAGCCGCGAGAGCACCTCCCGTGACTCCTCCGGGAGCCCGTCCAGCAGCGCCGACATCCGCTTCCGGTCGGTGAACAGGGCGGTCAGCGAGGCCACCGCGGAGACCGCGTCGTGCGTCGAACCGAGCCCCGCCGCCGTGACGATGTCCTGGATGCGGCCCGGCGACATGCCCGCCGTGGCCTCCTGCACGGTCGGCCCCAGCCCGGTCGGCGACGGGTGCTGCGGCGAGGGCGCGAGCAGCTCGCGGGCCGTGCGGACCAGCCGCAGCCGGTCGTCGTCGCCCCACACCAGGGCCTGCTCGCGCAGGGTGCCGAGGGCGCGCGGGAGGGCCGCCGAGACGGCCGGGTCGCCGCCGTCGCCGGTCAGCAGCGCCAGCAGTTCGCCGTAGGGCGCCGGGTCCGCCGCCACCGCCAGCGCCTCCGCCGTCTGGAGCGCGAACCGGTCCAGCCGCTCCAGCGCCCGCACCACCGACGCCCGGGTCCCGGCCCGCGTGGCGAGCTGGGTGAGGTCCGTGGGCACGGGCGTGATGAGGTCGGGGCGGGCACGCAGAAGCGCGGCCAGGGAGTCGTCGTCCCTGGCCCGGAGCGCTTCCGCGAGGGAGCGCGGCGGTACGGCCGGGTTGCTCATCCGACCAACGGTAGCGGGTGGCGGGGCACGGCAGGAGCGACGTACCCCGCGCCCCCACGACCGTCCCGCCTCCCGCACGGCCGGTCCGCGGCCGGTCGGCGACGGGTGCTGCGGCGAGGGCGCGAGCAACTCGCGGGCCGTGCGGACCAGCCGCAGCCGGTCGTCGTCGCCCCCGCACCGGGGCCCGGTCCCGCAGGGTGCCCGATGTGCGGGGGAGTGCCGCCGGGTCCGGTCGGGCCGTGCGGAGCGGTTGTAGCCGGTCGTCGTCGCCCCCGCACCGGGGCCCGGTCCCGCAGGGTGCCCGATGTGCGGGGGAGTGCCGCCGGGTCCGGTCGGGCCGTGCGGAGCGGTTGTAGCCGGTCGTCGTCGACCCCGCACCGGGGCCCGGTCCCGCAGGGTGCCCGATGTGCGGGGGAGTGCCGCCGGGTCCGGTCGGGCCGTGCGGAGCGGTCGTAGCCGGTCGTCGTCGCCCCACACCAGGGCCCGCTCCCGCAGGACGCCCGACGCGCGCGGGAGCGCCACCGGGACCGGCGGGTCCGCCGCCGGGACCGGCGGGTCCGCCGCCGGGGCCCGTCCGGTCGGCGGTTGCCTGCGCTAACGTCGTCCCACGGGGTATCCAACGCACCCGCCCCGGAGGGGACTTCGTGGGTATCGAGAGCGACCAGGTCGTCTACGAGTATCTGAGCCGCGTCGGTGATGTCGCGCAGCAACGGCAGTTGCCGTCGTCGACCCGTATGCGGCTCGTCTCGGAACTGCGCAACGAGATCGACCGGCGGCGCGCCAAGGTCACCGTGGACTCGCCCGCCGCCGTCCGCCGGATCATCGCCAGGCTGGGCAGCCCCGACGAGGTGGTGACCGCCGCCGGCGGCACGGCGGCCGGCGCCCCGCAGGCGCCGGTGGTCGCCATGCCCGTGCAGCGGGACCGGGAGACGGAGGAGACCGAGCGGCCCAGGGGACTGCGCAAGAACCTCCCCCGGCCGCGTCCCGACACCC
>NZ_RSAJ01000878.1 GCF_003933965.1 Streptomyces sp. RP5T | reverse complement strand
GACGAGGAGGGCGAGCAGGAGGGGGTTGGTGGTGCGGGTGGCCGCGATCCCGAGGGAGAGCGACCAGAGCCACCAGGCGCCGGGGTGCAGAGGAGCGGACGGGACGGCCTGGCTACGGGGCATTCCTGCGCCGCCTCGTCCGCCACACCGCCGCCGCGCCCAGGGCACCGATCGCCGCCAGACCCGCGAGCAGGCCGACGGACGGGCCGCCGTCCGACCCGCGCGCTGCGGCCGCGTCACCGTCCGGCCGGGCCTGCTGCTCCTTGCCCGTCACCTGCTCCCCGCACCCCGTCCGCGGGTATCCGGCGATGGCGCACAGCAGGGCGTTCGTGTCGTAGCGGAGCGGTTTCGCGCCGGCCGCCAGGGCCTCGGCCGTCGTCGCGTCGGGGGAGATCACCGCGCACTCGGTGCGCCGGGCCGGGGGCCGCTCGCCCGCGGGGGCGTCCGCGGCCGTACCGAAGTCGAGGACCAGCGCCACGCGCTTCCTGCCGTCCTGGGCGGGCGTGTGCGCGCAGATAGTGCCGAACGACGCGGGCCCGCGGGGCGTGGTGGCGTCCGCCGAGTCCTCGCTCACCGCGAAGCGGAAGCCCTGGACGTCGCCGTCGGCGGGGACCGCGGTCGAGGGGCCCTGCGTGGCGTAGGTCCAGGCCGTGCCCGTGCGGTCCCAGAAGGACCAGTAGCGGTAGCCGGTGGCCTGCGCCGGGCTCGTGGCGGCGAGGAACAGGCCCGTCAGCAGGGAGAGGACGACCGCCCGGCGGGTCACGGCCGCTTCCTCTTGTTGCGGCCGCTCAGCAGGAAGCCGATGCCAGCGCCGGCGGCGAGGCCCGCGCCGACCACCCACCACACGGAGGTGCCGGAGTCGTCCTGGGACTCGGTGGCCGGTGCCGGTGCCGGTGCCGGTGCCGGTCCCATTGCGGTCAGCTGCTTCACCAGGTCCGTGCCGCCGAAGTCGCCCGGGTCGGTGCCGGCCGCCTCGGCGGCGAGGATCAGCTGGGCGTAGGCCGCCGGGCCGCTCTGCCGGGCCCACTTGGCGGAGTTCCGCTCCAGCCACGTCAGGGGCCCCCGCGCGGCCTCGGGGCCGCTCTGCACAGCGAGTGCGACGACCGCGTCGGCCGTGTTGCCGTAGTCGGGCTGGTTCTCGGCACCCGGGAGGGCGGACTTCAGGTAGCCGTCCTTCGCCACCGCCCCGGCGAGGAAGGAGGCTCCGTTGGCCGCGGCCCTCGCCGGGGTCAGGTCCGGTGTGTCGGCGCAGGTGCTCTTGGCCGGGGCGCCGGCCTTCGCCGTCAGCGGACCCGTGCCGCGCGCGGCGACCACGGCCGCAGCCGTCGCGTCCGCGTTGGCCGTCAACTTGCCCTTCTTGTCCGGCTGGTAGGCGAAGGCGCCCCCGTCGGCACACGGCAGGGACAGCTTCAGCAGGGCGTCGTAGGGCGACTTCCCGCCGGAGCGGACCTGCGGGACGGGGATGTCCTGCGCGGCGAGCGCGCCGATGACCACCGACGTCGAGTTGGCGTCGCTGGCCCCGCCGGGGGCGAAGCCCCAGCCGCCGTCCTTGTTCTGGACGGACTTCAGCCAGTTCACCGCCTTGGTGACCGCGCCGCCGTGCCCGCCGGCCGCGGACAGGGCCTGGGCGGCCGCGGCCGTGCTGTTGGTGTCGACCATCAGCTTGGCGTCGCAGGCCTTGGCCGGGTCCGCGCGGTACGCCGGGAACGCCCCGTTCGCGCACTGCTGTCCGGCCAGCCAGTCGACGGCCGCGGCGGCGGGCTCCACGTCCACCCGGTGCAGGGCGATCAGGGCGAACGACTGCCGCCAGACCCCGTCGTAGGTGGGGTCGCCGCTGCCGTACAGCCCCGAGGGCAGGGACGGCGACGGGGACGGCGAGGCGGCGACGGCGGGCGTGGCCGTGCCGATCACGACGGTGGCGGCCAGGACGGCTGCGCTGCGGCGGACGTTCATGATCGGCGGATGCCCTTCTCCCTGCGGGGAGCCGGGCAGCACGGGAGGAACCCCCGGGCGGCTCGGCTCCGTATACCTCGACGGTGCCGCGCACCGGCCGGTTGCCGGTGCGCGCGAGCCGGTCACGAACCGTACGGGGCAGTCCGGCTCACCGTCGCAAGGACGGTTCACGGTTGCGGGTCAGCGCCGGAATTGCACCGGCTTTCCCCCGTACGGGTGTGATGACGACCTGGCCACTGTACTCGGCCGTAGGAAAGGGGACGCGGGCCGCCCGTGAGGTGACGGCGGCCCCGTGGCCCAGGTCAGACGGCCACGTACGTCACCGGGTCGCTCCCCGTCACCGCCTCCGCCCGTCCCGCCTTCACCAGTCGCCGCAGATGCGCCTCGGCCTCCGAGACGGCGATGTTCCGTGATCCGTAGGGGATCTGCTCCCAGGGCCGGTTCCACTCCATGCGCTCGGCGAGCTGCCAGGGGGTGAGGGGTTCGGCGAGGAGGCGGCGCAGGTCGGTGAGGCGTTCCTCGTGGTGGGCGAGCAGATCCCGTACCCGGGCGCCTGCGTCGGTGAAGACGTGCTGGTGGGCGG
>NZ_RSAJ01000877.1 GCF_003933965.1 Streptomyces sp. RP5T | reverse complement strand
AGATGTATATAAGAGACAGGCGACCCCCAGCGTCTGCCCGAGCTGCCGGCTCGTGGAGGCGACCGCCGCCGCGACCCCGGCCTGGGCCCGCGGCATCCCCGACACCGCCGTGTTCGTGATCGGCGCGTTCACCAGCCCGAAGCCGATCCCGAACAGCACGTACCCGAGCAGCAGCGTCCCGTCGGACGTCTCCGCGTCGAACGCGGCGAACAGCACCCCGCTCGCGGTGATCATGACCCCCGCGGCGACCAACGGCAGCCGCGGCCCCCGGCTCCCCACCAGCCGCCCGGCGAGGGGCGCGAACAGGAACATCGGCACCGCCATCGGCAGCATCCACAGTCCGGCGTGCAGCGCGTCCAGCCCCCGGACGTTCTGCAGGTACAGCGTCGACAGGAACAGGAACCCGCCGAGCCCCGCGAACGCGCTGATCGCGATCACCGTGGCCCCGCTGAAGGGCGCGGACCGGAAGAACCGCAGGTCGATGAGGGGCTCGTCCCGCCGGGGCTCGTACCAGAGGAGCCCCGCCAGCGCGACCACGGCCACGACGGCGAAGGGCAGCACGTATGAGAACCCCGAGGACGGCGCCTCGATGATCGCGTACGTCAGCGAGCCGAACAGCGCGATCACCAGGAGCTGTCCGACCGGGTCGGGGCGGCGGGCCCTCGGCGCCCGGGACTCCGGCACGTACCGCAGGGTGAGCAGCAGGGCCGCGAGGCCCACCGGCAGGTTGACCCAGAAGATCGAGCGCCAGCCGACCGAGTCCACGAGCACCCCGCCGACCAGCGGACCCGCGGCCATCGAGATGCCGACGACCGCGCCCCACACGCCGATCGCGCGCGCCCGCTCGCGCGGGTCGGTGAAGGTGTTGGTGATGATCGACATCGCGACCGGGTTCAGCATCGAACCGCCGACCGCCTGCACCATCCGGAAGGCGACCAGCGCCTCCAGGCTCGGCGCGGCGGAGCACAGCGCGGAGCCGATCGTGAAGACGACCAGGCCCGCCATGAACACGCGCTTGCGGCCGATCCGGTCGGCCGTGGAGCCGGCCAGCATCAGCAGCGAGGCGAGGACGAGGGTGTACGCGTCGATCGTCCACTGGAGACCCGCGGTGCTCGCGTCCAGGCCTCGCTGCATGGCGGGCAGGGCGACATTGAGCGCGGTGGTGTCGAGACTCACGATCAGGAGGCTCATACAGCAGATCGCGAGGACCAGCATGCGTCGGCGATGACTGAGCTCGGGCATGCGTTTCATCGTACGCCGATGTCGATAGTGCGTCTAACTAATGGTCGGTACATGATCGATGTACGGGTACCCCGGGGCGTGCGTGACAATGGGGCAATGTCCACGACCACGCCCCGCGAGAAGACACCCCTGCGAATCGGCCCGCACACCGTTCAGCCGCCGGTCGTCCTGGCCCCGATGGCCGGGATCACCAACGCGCCCTTCCGCACCCTGTGCAGGGAGTTCAGCGGTGGCAAGGGGCTGTTCGTCAGCGAGATGATCACGACCCGGGCGCTGGTCGAGCGCAACGAGAAGACCATGCAGCTGATCCACTTCGACGAGAGCGAGAAGCCGCGCTCGATCCAGCTGTACGGCGTCGACCCCGCGACCGTCGGCAAGGCCGTCCGCATGATCGCGGAGGAGGGCCTCGCCGACCACATCGACCTCAACTTCGGGTGCCCGGTGCCGAAGGTGACGCGCAAGGGCGGCGGGTCCGCGCTGCCGTACAAGCGACCGCTGCTCCGGGCGATCCTGCGGGAGGCCGTGAGCGGGGCGGGGGACCTGCCGGTCACGATGAAGATGCGCAAGGGGATCGACGACGATCACATCACGTACCTGGACGCGGGGCGGATCGCGGTCGAGGAGGGCGTGACGGCGATCGCCCTGCACGGGCGGACGGCCGCACAGCACTACGGCGGTACGGCCGACTGGGACGCCATCGCGCGGCTCAAGGAGCACGTGCCGGAGATTCCCGTGCTCGGCAACGGCGACATCTGGTCGGCGTCGGACGCGTTGCGGATGGTGGAGTCCACCGGGTGTGACGGGGTGGTCGTCGGGCGCGGGTGCCTGGGGCGGCCGTGGCTGTTCGCGGACCTGGTGGCGGCGTTCGAGGGGCGGGCGGAGTTCCGGCGTCCGGAGCTGCGGGAGGTGGCCGACGTGATGGTGCGGCACGCCACGCTGCTCGGTGAGTGGATCGGGGACGAGGCGCGCGGGGTCATCGACTTCCGCAAGCACGTGGCCTGGTATCTGAAGGGGTTCGCGGTCGGCAGCGAGATGCGCAAGCGGCTCGCCATCACGTCGTCGCTGGCGGAGCTGCGTGCGGGGTTGGACGAGCTGGATCTCGATCAGCCGTGGCCGGTGGGGGCGGACGGGCCGCGTGGCCGCACGTCTGGCAACAACAGGGTTGTTCTGCCGGACGGTTGGCTAAAGGATCCGTACGACTGTGCGGCGGGGGTTGGCGAGGATGCGGA
>NZ_RSAJ01000876.1 GCF_003933965.1 Streptomyces sp. RP5T | reverse complement strand
CCCGAACCCCTGCTGCCGGGCGGCGAGGATCGCCCGCCCCGCGGCGCCCCGGTCCAGCGGATGCCGGAAACCCGCCCGGTAGGCCACGTGGTAGTCCGTCCACGTGGGTTCCACGACGGCCACGGCCAGAGCCTCGGCCCCGTCCACCAACGTGAGGTGGGCCGTCGCCCCGATGTCCTCCGCGAGCGACCGCAGCGCGGGCAGCGCGGCCTCCCGTACCAGCGGATGCACCTGCCGGCCGAGTCGCAGCACCCCGAGCCCCACCCGGGCACGGCCACCGAGATCGCGTCGTACGAGGGCGTGCTGCTCCAGCGTGGCCAACAACCGGTACACGACGGTCCGGTTCACGCCCAGTTTGTTGGAAAGCTCGGTGACGGTGAGCCCGTGGTCCGTGTCGGCCAGGAGCTTGAGGACACGCAGTCCCCGGTCAAGCGTCTGAGAGGTCTCCGCGGTCACGACGCCCACTCCTCCAGGTGGTGAGGTCGGCAGCCCCCTCGCGGCGGTTGCGTCACCGAGTCCCGTCAGTGACGCGCTTCAGAGGCCGCCGATCGGCCGGCGGCCCGGTCTCTTTCCGGGCCGCGTCGCTTCACGGCTGCGCTCCGCGGCGGCGCTGCCACGGGGCGTGTGCGTAGCGGGACAGTAGCGAAGCGGGTTCGCTCAGCGGAAGCCTCCGTCCAGAATCCGGGCATCAGCCGGTACGGACCACTCCGTTTGTCCTGATACGTACGGTCGGTTGCCGACCGCCGGGGCAGGTGTCCCGCCGTCACCGCATCCGGGTGGCCCACTCCTGCACCTTGGCGATCCGCTGCCGCAGCTGCCCGGCCGTGGCCTCGGCGCTCGGCGGCCCGCCGCAGACCCGGCGCAGCTCGGTGTGGATGACGCCGTGGGGCTTGCCGCTCTGGTGGACGTAGGCGCTGACCATGGTGTTGAGCTGCTTGCGCAGCTCCATCATCTCCTTGTGGGAGACGACGGGCCGCCGCTCGGCGGGCAGCTCCAGCAGGTCCGCCTCGGTGTCCGGTTTCTTGCGGCTGTGCGCGATCTGCCGGGCCTGCCGCTTCTGCAGCAGGAGCTGCACCTGGTCGGGTTCGAGGAGGCCCGGGATGCCGAGGTAGTCCTGCTCCTCCTCGCTCCCCGGGTGCGCCTGCATGCCGAACTCGGCGCCGTCGTAGAGCACACGGTCGAAGACGGCCTCGGACTCCAGCGCCTCGAAGGCGAACTGCTCCTGCTCGCCGGTGTCCTCGTCCTGCTCCTTGTTCGCCTCCTCCATCTCCTTCTCGGACTCGGCGTACGGGTCCTCCTCGCCCTCCTTCTTCGGCTTGTCGAGGGCGTGGTCCCGTTCCACCTCCATCTCGTTGGCGAAGGTGAGCAGGTCGGGCACGGTCGGCAGGAACACGGAGGCGGTCTCGCCGCGCCGCCGGGACCGTACGAAACGGCCGACGGCCTGGGCGAAGAAGAGGGGCGTGGAGATGGTGGTGGCGTACACGCCGACCGCCAGCCGGGGGACGTCGACGCCCTCCGACACCATCCGCACGGCGACCATCCACCGGTCGTTGCTCTCGCTGAAGTCGTCGATCCGCTTGGACGCGCCGGCGTCGTCGGAAAGGACGAGAGTCGCCTTGCTGCCGGTGATCTCGCGGATCAGCTTGGCGTAGGCGCGGGCGGAGTCCTGGTCGGAGGCGATGACGAGCGCCCCGGCGTCCGGGATGGCCTTCCTCACCTCGGTGAGCCGCTGGTCGGCGGCGCGCAGCACACTCGGCATCCACTCACCGCGCGGATCCAGGGCCGTACGCCAGGCCTGGCTGATCGCGTCCTTGGTCATGGGCTCGCCGAGCCGCGCGGCGATCTCGTCACCGGCCTTGGTCCGCCACCGCATCTGCCCGCTGTAGGAGAGGAAGATGACGGGCCGCACGACGTGGTCGGCCAGCGCGTTGCCGTACCCGTAGGTGTAGTCGGCGGCCGACCTGCGGATCCCGTCGTTGCCCTCCTCGTACGTCACGAAGGGGATGGGGTTGGTGTCGGACCGGAACGGCGTACCGGTGAGGGCGAGCCTGCGGGTGGCCGGCTCGAAGGCCTCCAGACAGGCCTCGCCCCACGACTTGGAGTCACCGGCGTGGTGGATCTCGTCGAGGATGACGAGGGTCTTGCGCTGCTCGACCCGGTTGCGGTGCAGCATGGGCCTTACGCCCACACCCGCGTACGTGACGGCGACGCCGTGGTAGTCCTTGCCGAGCGGCCCGGCGCTGTACTCGGGATCCAGCTTGATCCCTATCCGCGCCGCCGCCTCGGCCCACTGCTTCTTCAGATGCTCGGTGGGCGCGACGACGGTCACCTGCTGCACGACGTGGTGGTGCAGCAGCCAGGACGCGAGCGTGAGCGCGAAGGTCGTCTTGCCGGCCCCCGGCGTCGCGACGGCCAGGAAGTCACGCGGCTGCTCCTGGATGTACTTCTCCATCGCCCCTTGCTGCCACGCACGCAGCTTGCTGGCGGTGCCCCAGGGGGCCCGCCAGCAAGCTGCGTGCGTGGCAGCAAGGGGCGATGGA
>NZ_RSAJ01000875.1 GCF_003933965.1 Streptomyces sp. RP5T | reverse complement strand
GCCCCGGCCTGAGCCCGGACCGGCAGGCGACCCCGCCCGAGCCGTACGGGACACGGGTGGCGCAGGTCGACGACGGCGAGGCGGCCCCCGTCGCCCCACCCCTGCCTGTGGCGCCGGTCGAGCAGGCCGGGGCGGCGGCGGGCGCGGTCGTGCGGGCCACCGCGTCGGTGACGGCGCCCGGCGTCTCGGCCCTGCACGCGCTCGCCACCGGGGTGGGGCGGGGTCCGGTCCGCTGAGCCGGTGCGCCGGACGCCGCTTCCCGTGACCCGGTAGGCTTCCCGGCGTGCGTCGGTAGCCGACGCGCGCCGGGAAAGCGACTTGGGAGGAACCGGCGTTGCACGTCCAGGAATGGCTCGACACCGTGCCCCCGGCCGCCGTCTACGCCCTGGTGGGCCTGGTCATCGGCCTGGAGAGCCTGGGCATTCCGCTGCCCGGCGAGATCATCCTGGTCTCCGCAGCGCTGCTGTCCTCGCAGCACGCGGGGATCAACCCCGTGGTGCTCGGCGTGTGCGCCAGCGTCGGAGCGGTCGTCGGTGACTCCATCGGCTACGCGATCGGACGCAAGGGCGGCCGCCCGCTGCTGACCTGGCTGGGCGACAAGTTCCCGCGGCACTTCAGCGAGGGCCATGTCGCCACGGCGGAGCGGTCCTTCGAGAAGTGGGGCATGTGGGCCGTGTTCTTCGGCCGCTTCGTCGCACTGCTGAGGATCTTCGCCGGACCGCTCGCCGGTGTGCTGCGGATGCCGTACTGGAAGTTCCTGATCGCCAACGTGCTCGGCGGGATCGTCTGGGCCGGCGGCACGACGGCGGTCATCTACTACGTCGGGATCGTCGCGGAGTCCTGGCTGAAGCGGTTCTCGTGGCTCGGGCTCGTGCTCGCCGTGCTGATCGGCCTGACCTCGATGCTGGTGCTCAAGCGCAAGGCGAAGAAGGCGACGGCGCAGCTGAAGGCGGCCGAACCGGAAACGGTCCCGGCCGCCGACTGAGCCTCACGGCGTCTCGTGCACCTCGCGGTGGGCCTTGGACAGGTCCGCGTACAGCGTTCCGTTCAGGGTGACCCCCTGACGCTCCTCCTCCGTGAGCTCCCGCCGCACCTTCGCCGGTACCCCGGCCACCAGTGAACCCGGCGGCACCTGCATGCCCTGCGGCACCAGCGCCTGGGCCGCCACCAGCGAACCCGCCCCGATCACCGCGCCGTTCAGCACGGTCGCGCCCATGCCGATCAGGCAGTCGTCCTCGACCGTGGCGCCGTGGACGACGGCGTTGTGCCCCACGGAGACCCGCTCGCCGATCGTCACCGGGAAGCCGGGGTCGGCGTGGAGCGTGCAGTTGTCCTGGATGTTGCTCCGGGCCCCGACCGAGATGCGTTCCACGTCACCACGCGCGACCGCGCCGTACCAGAGGCTCGCCCCCGCCCGCAGCGTCACGTCCCCGATCACCGACGCGGTGGGTGCCACGAAGGCCTCCCCGTCGATCTGCGGTTCCCTTCCGCCGATGCCCGTGATCAACGCCCTGTGCGCCATGTCGCCTCCCGGTTCGCGATATCCCGAACCGTACGCCACCCGGTTGGGGCGAAGATCACAAGCCCGCGGGCTCATGCCGGCCGCCCGTGCTCAGTACGGTGAGCTCGTGCCGAAGAGCAAGAACACGTTCTCATCCTGGCGGGGCCGCCTCGTCCAGCGTGCCGTCCACGCGGGCTGGGCCTGGGTGCAGCGCACGGGCTCCGTCACCGCCGAACGCCCCGGGCGCTTCCGCTTCGGCGCGCTGGGGGCGCACACCCGGCTGGCGTTTCCGCTCGGCACGGTGTTCGGCGAGCCGTGGATCCACGTCGGTTCGCACTGCATCGTCGGCGAGCAGGTCACCCTGACCGCGGGCCTCATGCCCGACCTGGACCTCGGCCCGGAGCCGATCCTGCGCATCGGCGACGGGGTCGTGCTGGGACGCGGCAGCCACGTCATCGCGGACACCACGGTCACCATCGGCAGCGACTGCTACTTCGGGCCGTACGTCTACGTCACCTCCACCAATCACTCCTACGACGATCCCCACGAGCCCATCGGCAAGCAGTGGCCGCGGATGGAGCCGGTGGAGATCGGTTCGGGGTGCTGGATCGGTACCGGGGCGGTGATCCTGCCGGGGGCGCGGATCGGGCGGAACGTCGTCGTGGCCGCCGGTGCCGTCGTCCGAGGGGTGGTGCCGGACCACGCCGTGGTCGCGGGGGCGCCGGCCCGGGTCGTACGCCGATGGACCGCCGAGGACGGCTGGCAGCCGCCGCTGCGCACGCCGGCGCCGGTGCCGGTCCCTCCGGGGGCTACGGCGGAGCAGTTGAACGCGTTGGCCGGGTTGGACGAGGAGGCGGTGGCGAGGCTGGCCGAGCTGGACTGAGTGCGCGCCAGGGGATGCGGGGTTCGGTTGTCGGGCGGCTGCGGGGGTGTGGGGGCTTGTCGCGCAGTTCCCCGCGCCCCTGAAGGGCGCGCTGCAGCATCACCCCGTCGCCAGGAGCAGCGTGCCCAGCAAGGCAAGACCCGCGCCCGCGGCCTGGAG
>NZ_RSAJ01000874.1 GCF_003933965.1 Streptomyces sp. RP5T | reverse complement strand
ATGCGGGGCGGGGCGAGTTCGGCGAGGGCGTCGTACACGGTGACGGGGTCGTTGCGCAGGTCGACCGTGCAGAGCAGGCCGGCGAAGAGGTGCCGGTAGCGGGGGCCGCGCAGCAGTTCGATCGCGCGCAGCACCCGGATGTGGCTGCTGCGGCCGTTGCGATAGCGGCGATGCAAATCGTTGGCGGCGCGGTCGCCGTCGAGGGAGACACCGACCTTGATGTCGTACTCGGCGAACAGTTCGCAGAACTGCTCGTCGAGGGTGACACCGTTGGTGTGGATGCGCAGATCGAGGGCGCTGACGCCGGACAGGGCGGTGGATAAGCTCTGCGCGGCCCGGCGGAGCCTGTTCCGGCCGGCGAGGAGGGGCTCCCCGCCGTGCAGGACGACGTGAACGGTGTCGAGCCGGTGAGTGCGGGCGTGTTCGGCGATGCGCCGGGCGGTGAGGTCCAGCAGTTCGTCCGAGATCACCACCGGCTTGCCGCGCCAGCTCTGGTCCGCGTGCTCGAAGACGTAGCAGTGGTCGCAGGCGAGATCGCAGCGGCTGTGCATCTTCAGCACGAACTGGCTCAGGGGGTGCGGCGAGGGGTCCATCAGCGCACGGCGCGTTTCCTGCCCGAGGGGGCAGGGGTCAGACGGCCGACTGGAACGCTGCCACCGACACCTTGGCGGGCCCGCGGTCGGGGGTGCCGTGCGAGACGACACGGGTGAGGGCACCGGAGGAGAGGCCGTCCGCACGGGCGGCGAGTCGCACCAGGGGGATCCGCTCCCCGGCGGTGGACTGCTTCCCTGGCTCTTCGGCCGCGGTGGTGGTGGGGGTGTTCATGGACGAACCTCGATCTTCCGTGTGCCCGCTGGTCTGCGAATGGACAAGGAACGGTCCACGCAAGGCGGATATTACGGACATTCGGAGCGTCCCGCGCGCGAACACGCTCGTGAGAGTGAACGACCTCCGAGCAGGGGTCGTAGGGCAGATATGTTAACCACAAGCCGCCCAACTCCGTTTCCCCCTCGATGAGTTGGCATGTCAGCGTCCGTCGCCGGTCGCGCGGTCACGGGGCTCTGAGCGGCCACGACGCACCCGGGCTCGTGCCGACAGGGAGACAAGGGAAGCCCACGCAGTCCCATCGCCGGGATCTGTTTGCGAGAATTTTACTCCGTTCGGGCGTTTGAGGAACGGCGGAGCCGGTGTGTATTTCACCCGAACGAAGGACGGCCGCGCGCCCCCTGCACTGCTGCCGGAACTCTCAGCCCCCGCACAGCCTGCACTCACGTCCCTGACGGACACCGTTCCTACGGTACGGACATGAGCAGCCCCGAGGACCAGGCCCTGGCGCTGGCCGCCGTGGACGCGCTGACCGGTCAGCTGGCCCTGGCTCCCAAGCCGGGCCTGCCCGACCCCCGCGACCTCGGGGCCCGTCGCACCCGCAAAGACCACGATTCGCTGCGCTGGTCGGCCAAGGCGCTCGCGCCCGGCCTCGTGGCGATGGCCGCGGCAGCCCGCCGCACCGGTGAGCCCAGTCCCCAGCTCCGTGCGGAGCTGGGCGCGATCGGCCGGTCCACCGAGCACTCCGTGGACCTGGCCGGCGGCGGCCACCGCGGCGCTCTGTGGACCCTCGGTCTGCTGGTCGCCGCGGCCGCCCTCGACCCGGCGGCCCGCTCGACGCAGGTGACGGCGGCCGCCAAGAAGATCGCCGCGCACCCCGACAAGCGCGCCCCGCGCCGGCCCTCCCGGGGCTCCTCGGTGTCCGCGAAGTACGGTGCGGCGGGCGCGCGGGGCGAGGCACGGGCCGGATTCCCGCACGTACGGCGGGCGTTGGAGGCGCTGGCCAGGTCACGCCGGGCCGGAGCCGACGAGGCCGAGGCCCGCCTGGACGCCCTGCTCACCGTGATGTCCACCCTCCAGGACACCGAACTCCTCTACACGGCGGGCCCTTTGGGCCTGCGTCACGTCCAGGCGGGCGCCCGCGAGGTACTGGAGGCGGGCGGCACGACGACGGAAGCGGGCCGTGCGGCCCTGCTCGCTCTCGACACGGACCTGCGCACGCGCGCGTGGAGCCCCCGCGGCAGCGCGGGGCTGCTGGCGGGGGCGCTGTTCGTGGACGCTCTTCCGGTGACGGCGGCTGCGAAGACGGCCTGACACCGGCTAGTTCAAGAGCAGGGGCGCCTCGACATCCCCTTCCGAGACGCCCCTGCCCAGGTCTTCGTCCTCCGGAGAGTCCTTCCCCCGTGCGCGGCCGGCGGCCCGCCCGGCGGCCGGTCCCATCGCGTACGACGCCACGAGCGTGGCCCCGCCGAGCAGCAGCCACCCCGGCGTACCCCACTCCACCAGCAGCGTCGTCAGGACCAGCGGCCCCAGGGTCCGGGCCACCGTCACCCCGGTCCCGAAGAACCCCTGGTACTCACCGACCCGCTCGGCCGGAGCCAGGTCGAAGGAGAGCTGCCAGGACCCCGCGGACTGCCCCATCTCCGCCACCACCTGCAACACCGCCCCGGCGACCAGCGCCCCCACGGCGACCCAGGGTGAGACCCCCGCCGACAGCGC
>NZ_RSAJ01000873.1 GCF_003933965.1 Streptomyces sp. RP5T | reverse complement strand
AAACGGCTGTCCGGACCGTCCGGGGCGGGGTGCGCGTCTCCGCGGCCCACGCCGGCGGACTCGTCCCGGCGACCTCGGCCAGCACCTCGGCGGCCTCCTCCGCGGTCGGCCGGTCCTCCGGCTCGGGGGCGAGGAGCCGCTCCAGAAGCGAACCGAGGGGGCCGGCTGCCGCCCGGTCCGCCACGGCCGAGCTCAGCAGCGCACCGAGCGACCACAGGTCGGAGGCGGGCCCGGCGACCCGCCCCGAGCCGTACTCCGGGGCGGCGAAACCGGCAGTGTTCTCCTGGGCGTCGCCCCGTCCGGCGGCGCCGATGCCGAAGTCGGTCACGACGACACGCTCGCCGCCGGCGCCGAGGAGGACGTTGGACGGCTTCAGGTCGCGGTGGACGATGCCGACGCGGTGGGCGGCGTGGAGCGCGCCGAGGACGGCGAGCCCGATCCGGGCGGTCTCGGTGTCGGCCAGCGGCCCGCGCCCGGCGAGTGCGGCCTCCAGCGACTCGCCCTCGACCAACTCCATGACGATCCAGGGCAGTTCGCCGTCGATGAGTACGTCGTGAATCGTGACGGCCGCCGGGTGGTCGACCTGCGCCGCGGCCCGCGCCTCGTGCGGCAGTCGGCGCATGGCCCGCCGCCGCTCCTCGTCCTCCGGATCCCCGGTCGGACGGGGCTCCTTGACGGCGACGTACCGCTCTTCCCGCTCGCCCTGCTCGTCGCGAGCCCGCCACACCGTGCCGCCCGGCCCGGACCCGAGCCGCTCGACGAGCCGGTACCGCCCACCGATCAGACGTCCGTCGGGCGGGTGTTCGCCGTCTTCACTCATGGCACATGAGTACCGTGCGCGTCATGCCCTTGTCTAAGCGGCGGGCTCAGACACCGGACTCGGGCCGGCGCAGCCGGATGAGGGGGCCGGTGCCCTGCTCCTCGGCGGGCATCCGGACGACGGTCCCCTGAAAGGTGTCGTAGGGCCACGCCTCGGTGCTGTCGGGCTCCGCGCCGACGCCCGTCACGAAGCCGCGCAGGATCCACCCCGGACCGTCGTGGCCCAGCACCCGCGTGGTCTGACGGTCCTTTCCGGGAGGCCCCTGGATCCGCACTACGGCCTGGAGTTCGGCCCCCGCGGGCCCGACGCGCTCCTCCGCGGGGCCGCCCCAGTCGCGCACCTTACGCGCCAGATCCTCACGGACGGTCGCCCAGGAGGTGTCCCCGAGCGCACGGAACGCCTGGAGCTGGATCGCGGTCCGGCCGCGGACGAGAGTGACGCCGACGAGGGAGCCGTCCCGTCGCGACGACATGAGGTCGATCTTCAGACCGGGCTCCGTCGGCACCAACAGGCCCCCGAGATCGAGCAGTTCGCTGCTCCGGGGCCGACGTTCGTCCCTCTCGTCCCATGGTCCGACGGCAAGGCAGCTCTCCTCCGCCTCCTCCAACAGGGCGTCCACCTCCTCCTCTGACAGCGACTCCTCGGCGATCACGGAGGCCAGCAGCCCCAGCAGCCGGTCGAGAGTGATCAGGTCGCGCCGTGAGGCCTCCAGGGCCGCCGTCCTGTCCCCCAGCAGGGTTCTGATCATCAGCCCCGCCTCTTCCTCGCTCAGTCCTGACACCGCACGGCCGAGGTCGGCCCTGCCGTCCTCCGCGCGCAGTCCGAGGAGGACCTGAAGGGCGACGAGCAGCACCCGCCCCGGGGTCATCCGGTCCCAGACCTGGAACTCGGTGAGCTCCGCGCTCTCCGGCGCGACGAACCCGTCCCGCACGTACTGCGCGACGACAGCGCGTGCCGCCCTGCTCGCCTCACCCATGCCACACACCCCCGAACCCCTGCGTCAGCCCGCGGACGAAGACGAACTCGCCCACCGTTCAGACCGGTCGGACACCTGTCAGAGCCGGTCCACCCCCAGATTCGCGATGGCTGTCCGGGCCACCTCCCGCCCCCTTCCCGTGAAGTCGCCCTTGCCCGGGTAGCTGACGGTGAGTTTGTACAGGTCGCCGGTGGTGGTCCGGTAGTAGAAGATCTGGAGTTCGCGCGGGCGGGGGTTCTGGCTGTCCGTGGTGGTGTACGTGACCATGGTCCCGGCGGCCTTCCTGCCCTCGTACGTCTTCTCCTCGGGGCGGGTCCGCGCGGTGTCCGGCATGCTGAGGTCGTAGTCGCCGCTCTCCTTGAACCTGCTGTCGTCGTCGTACATCTCGGCCGCCGCCGAGCCCGCGATGTTGTTCGCGGTGTCCTCGGCCTTCCGTTCCAGGCGCAGGCCGATCCAGATGCTGCCGCTGTAGTCGGAGTACGTGATCCAGTGGGTCTTGTCCGTCTTCCGGTCCGGCGTGGTGGGCTGGTAGTCGACCGGCACCGCCAGCGTCGCGGCCACGTCCTTGGTGTGCTTCTTCGTCCAGCCGTCCGGCAGCGGCCCCGCGAAGGGGTCCGCGACGACCAGGTACGCCGCCAGCGCGGCCGCGACGACCGCCGCGCCGAGCCCGAGCCACGCCTTGCGGCCCAGCCGGAGACCGCCGCCCACCGGTACCTCGACGGTCCGCACCACCTGGGTGGGCTCCGGGG
>NZ_RSAJ01000872.1 GCF_003933965.1 Streptomyces sp. RP5T | reverse complement strand
CCGCTCTGCAGCGCGGCCGCCGACGGACGGGCCGCGGGCGTTCCGTACCGCTCCCCCAGCGACTCCCGCGCGATCTTCTCCTGGAGCTTCAGGATGCCCTGGAGCAGGGCCTCGGGCCGGGGCGGGCAGCCGGGGACGTAGACGTCGACGGGGATGATCTGGTCGACACCCTTGGTGACGGAGTAGGAGTCCCAGTACGGGCCCCCGCAGTTGCTGCACGCGCCGAAGGAGATGACGTACTTCGGCTCCGGCATCTGTTCGTACAGGCGTTTCACCGCAGGGGCCATCTTGTCGGTGACCGTGCCGGAGACGACCATCAGGTCGGCCTGGCGCGGGCCCGGGGCGAAGGGGATGACGCCGAGACGGATGAAGTCGTGGCGGGCCATGGACGCGGCGATGAACTCGATGGCGCAGCAGGCGAGGCCGAAGTTGAAGACCCAGAGGGAGTACCGGCGGCCCCAGTTGAGGATCACCTTCATCGGCTCGGGGGCGAGGCGCGCGAGGGCGCCGAGCCGCTTCGGCTCCGGGAGCAGCACGGGCTCGGCCGGCTCCGCCGCAGGGTTCACGTCCATGCCAGGACACCCTTCTTGTACGCGTACAGCAACCCCACGGCGAGGAAGCCGAGGAAGACGAACATCTCGACGAGGGTCGTGGCGCCGTAGCCGGGGGCGGCGAAGATCGTGGCCCACGGGAACAGGAAGATCGAGTCGACGGCGAAGATGACGTAGAGGAAGGCGTAGACGTAGTAGCGGACCTGGGTGTGGGCCCAGCCCTCGCCGACGGGGTCGACCCCGCACTCGTACGTCAGCAGCTTCTCGGGGGTGGGGACCACGGGTCGCAGCAGTCGTCCGGCGCCGAAGGCGACCGCGACGAACAGCACACCGACGACGGTGAGCAGTCCGACGACCGAGTACGACTGGAAGTAGTCCGCCGCGACGACGGTCGGATCGACGACGGTTGCATCGACGACGGTCGGTTCCGGCACGTCCGCCCCTCGCTCCCTTGTGAACACCTGCGTGAACACCTGCACACGCTGCACACCCTGAACCACTGGTCACGCCGGACCACGCTGAACAGGCTGGACAACTGACGACACTGTTCGACGATCTGTACGCACGGGAGTCTAGGCCCTGATAAAGGGACGGTAAGCAGCCCGTCACCCATCCAAAGCCGCAGGAAAGTCCGAGGTGGGGTTTTCCCCCGCACGCCGCGGCGGTCCGCCTCATGGCGCCCGGCGGTCTCGCGCGGCACGCTGACCCGTATGACCGAACGCCACTCGTCCCTGAGCCGTGCCGTGATCACCGGCAATGACGGCGGATCCGATGACGGCGGATCCGACGACGGCCGGCCGCCGCCGGCCCGTTTCGCCTTCGGCGCGCACACCTGGAAGGAGATCGCGCATCTCCTGGCGAACCTCCCGGTGTCGATCCTCGGCTTCACCTACGTCGTGACCGTGCTCTTCACCGGCTTCTGGCTGACCGTGACGGTGATCGGGCTCCCGCTGCTCGCGGCGGGTCTGCTGGGCGCCCGGCAGCTGGGCAAGCTGGAGCGGGCACGGGCCCGCGCGCTGCTCGGGGTACGGGTGGACGAGCCGAGCCCCCTGCCGTGGCGTGCCAAGAACGGCGGCAACGGTTTCTTCGCCCAGCTGTGGCTCGGGGTGAAGGACCCCGTGGGCTGGCGGACGGTCCTGTACGACTTCATCCGGCTGCCGTGGGGGGTGCTCACCTTCACCATCACGCTGACCTCGTTGTTCGTGCTGTGGCCGGTGCTGCCGTTCATCGCGCGGGGCCTCACCAACGTCGACCGGGCGATGGTGCGCGGTCTGCTGTCGCCCTCCGACGAGCTGGAACGCCGTATCGCCGAACTGGAGTCGGACCGGGGGGTCGTGGTGGACGCGGCCGCCTCCGACCTACGGCGCATCGAGCGCGATCTGCACGACGGGGCCCAGGCCCGGCTGGTCAACCTGGCCATGGGGCTCGGCCTCGCGAAGGAGAAACTCCTGGAGGACCCGGAGTACGCGCAGGCGATGGTCGCGGAGGCGCACGGCGAGGTGAAGCTGGCGCTCCAGGAGCTGCGGGATCTGGCGCGGGGCATCCATCCCGCGGTCCTGACCGACCGCGGGCTCGATGCCGCCCTCTCCTCGGTCGCCTCGCGCTGCACGGTGCCGGTGAAGGTGACCGCCGACCTGGACGCGCGGCCCGTGCAGGCGATCGAGGGGATCGCCTACTTCACGGTCTCCGAGCTGCTCCAGAACGTCAGCAAGCACAGCGGGGCGCGGTCTGCCTCGGTCGACGTGTGGCGGGCGGACGACCGGCTGCTCATCCAGGTGCGGGACGACGGCCACGGCGGCGCCCGGCTCGACGGCGGCACCGGTATACGCGGGCTCGCGGAGCGGCTCGACGCGGTCGACGGGCTGTTCGTCATCGACTCGCCGCCGGGCGGCCCGACGGTCGTCACGGCGGAGCTGCCGTGGCGGGACCGGGTCCCGGAGCGGCCGTAGCGCCAGGAAGGGGGTGGTGGGGTGGGGAAAACCCCCCTTCCAAGAC
>NZ_RSAJ01000871.1 GCF_003933965.1 Streptomyces sp. RP5T | reverse complement strand
ATCCCGCCCCGCCCGGCGAACGGGCCGCTGTCGCCGTGGCCCACGGCAGCACCGCACGCGAACTCGCCCTGGGCGCACTGGAGGAGATCGTCCTGCTGACCGCCGGGTCCGGGCGCGGGCCCCGGAGCGGGACCGGCGTGGACCCCCGGGTCCAGCGGGCCCAGGAGCTGATCGCGGCGGACCCCGGCGCCCCGCACACGGTCCGGTCGCTGGCCGGGGAGGTCTCGCTCTCGCCGTCCCGCTTCGCCCACCTCTTCACCGAGCAGTTCGGCCGCTCACCCATGCGGGCGCTGCGCGAGGCCCGGCTGCATCACGCCGCCCGGCTACTGGAGAGCACCGACCTGTCGGTGGAACGCGTCGCCGCCGCCTCCGGTTTCGCCAGCCCCTTCCATTTCAACCGCGTCTTCCGCGACCGCTACGGCACCCCGCCCGGGGCCTACCGGGCCGCGGGCCCAATGGTTGGAACATGAGATGACCAGGCCACCCGCACGCGCCGTGTAGTGGGGGTTCAATGGTTGCCTGGATCTCTTCGCGGAGTCGACTGAATCCTGTTTCCCATTACGGAATCAGGGGAGCGCATTCCCTTGAGCCGTCGGTGTTGACGAAACGTCTATCAATACGAACCGGACGGGATGCGCAAAACCGCGAGATCACTTGTTCGACGTCCCTGACCTGTGCAAAGGTGTGCCGTGTCAGCGCACGGACAATGCATATTCCTTCTGTGCGCTCTTGACCCGCTCCGTACGCCCTTCATGCTTCAAAAGAGCTGTCCCAGGCGAACGCACCCATTGGTATGGACTTAATGCAACGCAGCATGCCCTCGGGAGGAAATGCCGCCGTGAAGGACGCAGGCCTGTCGAATTCCCCGTCTCCGGCTCGCCCGTACGACGTCACGGACGAGCAGCTGAGCGCCGAGCTCAAGAAGTGGAGCGGCACCTCGCCGGCCCTGCAGCCCGTCGGTGAACTCCTCGACCGGCACTGGGAAGCCGCCTTCGCCTACGCGCGGCTGTGCACCGACGGCCCCCGTCCCGCCGGCATGCTCACCACGGCCGCGTTCACCCGCCTGTTCGGCGAGTCGCTGCGTCACACCGGGCCGACCGCCGCCTGGCGGCCCCATCTGCTCGTCACCGTCCGCCGGATCGCGGCCGAGTGGGACTCCGACGGCCGACGGGAGATGCTCCACCCCGCGCTGACGAGCGAGGCCGGTGGCGACAGGGTCGCGGCCCGCCTGCTGCCCCCCGCCGAACGGCGGCTGCTGTCCGGTGCCTTCCAGCGCCTGCAGCAGTCCGCCCGCTGCCTGCTGTGGCACACCGAGGTCGAGGCCGAGCCGCTCGCCGTCCCCGCGGGCCTTCTGGGCCTGGACGTGGAGGACGCCCGCGTCGAACTCGGCCGGGCCCGCGAGCGGTTGCGCGAGGAGTGCCTCCAGGTCCACCGCGAACTCGCCCCCGAGCAGGAGTGCCGGCACTACCTGCGACTGCTCGACGTGACCTACCGGCGTGGCGGGGTCGACCTCGATCCCGACCTGCGCGCCCACCTTGAGCGGTGCAGGCACTGCATGCACACCGCGGACCAACTGCACCAGTTCAACGGGCAGCTCGGTCTCGCCCTCGCCGAGGCCGTGCTCGGCTGGGGTGCCGCCGCCTACGTGCAGTCCCGGCTGAACGTCGACGACTCCGGATCGGCGCGGGAGGCCCGACAGCACGCGCCGGCAAGGCCGTTCGTGGCGGAGGCCTTCGGTACGCCGATGCCCTTCACCGCCCCCGGCCAGGACACCGCTGCCGGCGACTCCGGCTCCGGTCCCGCTCCCGTCGACCCGGCGCCCGCCGCCCCCGGTCACCGTGCCGGGACGCGCTCCGCGTCCCGGCGCTCGGCCCACAAGGCGGCCCGCCGCACCTCCCGCCGCAACCTCACCGCGGCCGTCCTGACGGTGAGTGGGCTCGTCGTCCTTCCCCTCGTCATGTGGTCCTCGTTCAGCTCGGACGACAGCGGTCCGGCCGACGCCACGCCTTCCGAGGCACCCGGCTCCGACACCGCCTCCGCGACCAGCGACCCGTCATGGGCAGGGGCGAGCGAGGCACGCCGCGGCGAGCTGCGCGGCCGCCTGCACAACGTCGAGTCCGGGCTGTGCGTCGGCGTCGTCGGCAAGAAACTCGTCCTGGGCGCCGAGACCGCACTAGCCGAGTGCTCCGGGGCCCAGGACCAGCAGTGGACGTACGAGACCGACGGACTGCTGCGCAGCGCCGCCGACCCGGACCTGTGCCTGGACTCCCGCCTCGGCTTCTCGGTGCGGCTCGCGACCTGCACGGGCGACACCGCCCCCGACGCCAAGGACATCCGCTACGACTTCACCCTCCAGGGCACCCTCGTCCCGCGCTGGAACCAGGACCTCGCTCTCACCCCCGCCGCCACCGACGGGTCCGGCGCGCTGGTCCTGAAGAACCGCGAGGACGGCCCCGCCCAGCGCTGGGTGTTCGACACCTCCAAGACCGACCCCCAGATGGAGGCGGTCAACTGGGACGCGGACAGCAGCGCCACGCCCACCCCCAAGTC
>NZ_RSAJ01000870.1 GCF_003933965.1 Streptomyces sp. RP5T | reverse complement strand
CCGGAGCCCCGTGAGCTCCTTGCGAACGGCACCCCGCCGGCGGATGTCGCCGCGAAGTACCCGACCTCCTCGCTGGCCTGGGCCCAGCTGGCCGACGAGGCGTTCGAGCGCGGCAGCGTCGTGGAGTCGTACGCCTACGCCCGTACGGGCTACCACCGCGGCCTGGACGCTCTGCGCCGCAGCGGCTGGAAGGGGCACGGCCCGGTGCCCTGGGAGCACGAGCCCAACCGCGGCTTCCTGCGCGCCCTGCACGCCCTCGCCCGTGCCGCCGGTGCCATCGGCGAGCAGGAGGAGTACGAGCGCTGCTCGCAGTTCCTGAAGGACTCCTCGCTCACGGCGGCCGAGACGCTGGGCTGAGTCCGGCCGAGCCGTCCCCGTTTTCCGGGCCCGCCTGTGTGACCAGGCGGGCCTTGCCATTTCCACGGACCATGGAAGAGGATGCCCGGCGGGGACCGGGGCCCCGTGTCGGTAACGGCAGGGCGGACCGCTACCCGGAGTAATAACAGGAGACAGCGATGTCGTCCCATGAGGCTCAGGAATCGCAGGAGCCCGAGACCCCGCATCTCGACTTCCAAGGCACGACGCCGTACGAGGACTACGTCAAGGCGGACGTGCTCACCCACCTCCAGCACACCCTCTCCGACGATCCCGGAGAGATGGTCTTCCTGGTCACGACCCAGGTCATGGAGCTGTGGTTCACCGTCATCGTGCACGAGTGGGAGACCGCGGCCGCCGCGCTGCGCTCCGACGACGTGCCCACGGCCGTTGCCGCGCTGAAACGATCCGTCCGTGAGCTGGAGGCACTGAACGCCTCCTGGAGGCCGCTCGGCCAGCTCACGCCCGCGCAGTTCAACTCCTACCGTTCCGCCCTCGGCGAGGGCTCCGGGTTCCAGTCGGCGATGTACCGCCGCATGGAGTTCCTGCTCGGCGACAAGTCCGCGTCCATGCTCGTCCCGCACCGGGGCGCGCCCCGCGTCCACGCCGAGCTGGAGAAGGCACTGCACGAGCCGAGCCTGTACGACGAGGTGCTGCGGCTGCTCGCGCGGCGCGGGCACGCGATCCCGGCCGCCGTGCTGGAGCGGGATGTGTCCCGCCGCTACGAGCCCTCGGAGGAGGTCGAGGCCGCCTGGACAGCCCTCTACTCCGGTCCCGAGGACGACGAACTGGCCCGGCTGGGCGAGGCGTTGACCGATGTCGCCGAGCTGGTGTGGCGCTGGCGCAACGACCATCTCGTCGCCACCCGCCGCGCGATGGGCTCCAAGGCCGGCACGGGCGGCTCCGCCGGGGTGGCCTGGCTGGAGAAGCGCGCCCGCAAGAACGTCTTCCCCGAGCTGTGGACGGCGCGGTCCCATGTCTGAACTTGCCCTGCGAGCAGAGAAGTTGGACAGCGCCGACGAACTGGCGGGCGTGCGCGCGCGGTTCGTCCTCGACGACGTGGTGTACCTGGACGGGAACTCGCTGGGCGCCCTCCCGGCCGCCGTCCCGGAGCGCGTCGAGGACGTCGTACGCCGTCAGTGGGGGTCCTTGCGCATACGGTCCTGGGGCGAGAGCGGCTGGTGGACCGCTCCCGAACGGATCGGCGACCTCGTCGCTCCGCTGGTGGGGGCGGCGGCCGGGCAGATCGTGGTCGGCGACTCGACAAGCGTCAACGTGTTCAAGGCACTTGTGGGCGCCGTGCGGCTCGCGGGCGGGCCGGAGTCCGGGCGTGACGAGGTGGTCGTCGACGCGACCACCTTCCCCACGGACGGGTACATCGCCGAGTCCGCGGCCCGGATGACGGGCTGCACCCTGCGCGCGGTGACCCCGGCCGAGGTGCCGGACGTGCTGAGCGAACGTACGGCGGCCGTCCTGCTCAACCACGTCGACTACCGCACCGGGCGCCTGCACGACCTGCCCGGACTCACGAGCGCCGTGCACGCCGCGGGCGCGATCGCCGTGTGGGACCTGTGCCACAGCGCGGGCGCCCTGCCGGTCGGCCTCGACGCGCACGGCGTGGACCTCGCGGTCGGCTGCACCTACAAGTACCTGAACGGCGGCCCCGGTTCACCGGCGTACCTCTACGTCCGGCGTGAGCACCAGGACCGTTTCGACTCCCCGCTGCCCGGCTGGAACTCCCATGCGGAGCCCTTCGGGATGCGAACGTCGTACGCACCCGCGCCGGGTGCGCTGCGCGGTCGCGTCGGCACCCCGGACATCCTCTCCATGCTCGCCCTGGAGGCGGCGCTGGAGGTCTGGGACGGGGTGTCGGTCGAGGCGGTGCGTGCCAAGTCCCTCGCCCTGACGGACTTCTTCCTGGAGTGCGTCTCGGCGTACGTGGACGAGGGCCGCGTCGAGTGCGTGACCCCGCGTGCCCACGCCGAGCGCGGCAGCCAGGTCGCGTTGCGCTGCGAGAACGCCGACGACGTGATGCGGCGGCTCATCGAGCGGGGCGTGGTGGGCGACTTCCGGCACCCGGACGTACTGCGGTTCGGCTTCACACCCCTGTACGTCGGGTTCGCGGACGTGGAGCGGGCGGCGCGGATACTGGGGGAGACGCTGATCTGACCGGGAGGGCGG
>NZ_RSAJ01000086.1 GCF_003933965.1 Streptomyces sp. RP5T | reverse complement strand
GGCCAGGCGCAGGTCGTCGCAGAGTCCGGCGATCCGCTCGCGGTTGCGGTGCAGCCCCTCGTACGCCTCCTGGCCGAAGGCGCCCTTGTCGCGGCGGTCGAGCACGGCGTCGGGAACGACCGGGCGCAGGGCGGCGGTGAGGGCCGGCTTGTAGCGGCCGGGCACCACCCGGTCGGCGACGCGCAGCGAGAGGGCCGCCTCCAGCACGCGGTCGTCCAGGAAGGGTGACTCGAAGGTGACGTCCAGGGGGCGCAGGGAGCGGTTGAGCTGGCGGGCGGCGTGTCCGCTGAGCACGGCGACCTCCAGCGTCTGGTGCTGGAGCCGGTCGGGATGCAGCGGCTCGGGGCCCCGCTCGGCGGTCTCGCGCAACAGGCGGCGGACGGTCGCGACGGCGTCGGGGGTGGCCCACTCCGGCATTCGCGGGTCACCGCGGCCCCAACCGGTCGGCGGGGTGAAGCGGGGGGCCGACGGCGCGTCGACGTCGCGGGCGGCGCGGGCCAGGGTGGCCGCGAAGGTGCTGCGGTCTGCGAGCGAGCGGACGGTCGCGCCGAGGGGCCAGCGGTTGAGGGAGCGGAAGCGGCGCATGGTCCGTATCCCGCGCAACGGATCGCTGCGGATCAGGGACCAGCCGAAGTGGGGTGAGATCCCGAAGAGTTCGTCGCCGCCGACACCGATGAGGTGGCGGGTGACGCCGTCCGCACGGACCGTTCGGGCAAGGCTCTCGGTGTGGGCCCGGTTCCTGGTCCACACGAGAGGGCCTTCCACGTCGTCGCGGGCGCCGTCGAGGTCGGGCGCGGCCTCGTACCAGAGCGGTCCCTGCTCCGCGTCGACGAAGCGGTGGCGGGCGTCGGGCATGAGCGCGGCTGCCCGTCCGGCCCACTTCGCGTCGGCGTTGGCGCGGTCCTTCGGCTCCCAGTGGTGGGTAAGCAGACGGGCGTCGGTCGCGTCGGCGAGGAAGCAGAGGCTCGTGGAGTCGAGGCCGCCGGACAGGTCGGCTCCGATGACGTCCTGGCCCGCGGCGCGAGCCGCCACGGAGGAGACGAGGGCCTCGCGGATGGTGTGTGCCGCTGTGGCGATGGGGACGCCAGGGTCGGGCGGTGTCCACCAGGAGACCTCGCGCGCCTCGCCGTCGGGCCGTACGTCGAGCCAGCAGCCGAAGCCGAGGGAGTGGACGCCGGTCCACATGGTCCGTGCGGTGAGGGGCCAGGGGACGGGCAGGAGCAACTGGAGGCCGAGGGTGTCCTCGTCCAGGCTCGTCTCCATGAGGGCGGTCAGACCGCTCGGGCTGTCCGCGGCGACGGTGACGCCGCCGATCCGCGCGTGGAAGACGTGCCGTGCGGTGGAGAGGGAGCCCTGGGTGCGGGTGCGGCCGTCGAACGAGGCGGCCAGGTGACAGCTGCCGGGCAGTGAGCGGCTCAGTGTGTCCAGGTCGTGGGGCGTGTGTGCGCGCGCCAGCAGACGTCCGGCCGCGCCGGGGTCGGTGTGGGTGGGGCCGAGGAGCAGGAGCCGGTTGCGGGCGCCCTCGGCGAGGACGCATTCCGTGTCCTCCCAGCGGCCGATCACCCAGGGCCGGCCCGAGGCATGGGTGACGGTCCGGACGCCGGGCACGCCCGCCGCACGGGCGATCGGCTCGGCTTCCGGGCTGTCGGGCAGGATCAGAAACTCCATGTCCCCTTCTTCGGTTTCTTCGGTCGGCCAGCGGGCGAACGGGGCTTCGAGCGGACGGCGAGCATGTGGGACCCCGGTCAGGCCGCGGGCGAACGGGTCGCCGGTCGGACGGCGCCGGCAAGTGGGACGCCGGTCGGACAGCGGGCGAAAGGGGCTCCAGTCGGACGACCGGCGCGTGGGCGTCGGTCGGGCGCCTCACCCGGACGAGGTCTCGACCGGGCAGGTCGCCGCAAGTGGGCGTGTCAGCAGGGCAAGGACCGACCGGGCGCGTGTCAGGGCGGCGAGTTCTTGGCATGCCGCGTCTTCAGCAGCGGGACCCTCGGCAAGGCGCGTCTGCAGCAGCGCAGGTCCTCACCCGGACGAGGCCGTAGCCGCTGTGCCGGGTGGAGACCGCCCCCGGTCGCGGGCGCGGTGCGTCGAGGTTGGTGGGGCTGAGGACGGGCCCGCTGACATCGCGTCCGGCGGAGGACGGCTCGCTGATGAGGTGTCCCGGTGGGGACGCGCTCCGCTGAAGGCCGGTCTCACCCCGACGTGCCCCCGAGCCGCCGCGCGAGAGGCGTCGGCCCCGGGGCCCGGTGTGGTGTCGGGGCGGCTCCGGACGGAGTCGCCCCGACACCGGACGCGCGGCGGCGGTCACCGCCTCACACGCGTGGTCAGCAGATCCAGGCGTCCCCGCCCCACCAGTCGACGCAGTCCGTCGGACCGGCGCCGAGCGTCAGCTCAGCGAACCCACCGACCTCCACGAGCTCGGGCGCCTCGTATGTCTGCTCGTTCGTGCCCATGTTTCCCATCCTTCTTCTCAGACGGTGAGGCGCCACAGCGGCGAGCCGGCCGCCCTGCGGCACCCCTGGTCACGGACAAGGTAGGCAGCCCGCCGTCCCGGGCTCCTGGGCGCGGCGTCCCGTCTCCGTCCCGCCGTGCGACGGACGCCGGTTCAGGCGTCGCGCCGCTTCACGGCCAGATACCCTCCGAGCAGTGCCAGGGCCACCCACGCGGCGAGCACGGCCATCCCGCTCCAGGCGGTGAGGACCATGTGGTCCTGGGGTTCCCTGCGCATGATGATCCCGCCGGCGGCGTCGGGCAGGAACTGGGCTGCCTTCTGCACTCCGGGCAGGTTGTTGAGGATCTCGGAGATCATGAAGAACAGCGGCACGAGAAGGCCGAGAGTGAGGGCGGAGCTGCGCAGCACCGTCGCGAGCCCCATGGAGAAGGCGCACAGCAGGGTCATGTAGAGGATCGATCCGATGACGGCGCGCAGCACTCCGTCGTCGGTGAGGGCGGCGTTGTGGTCGGCGCCGATCGCGGCCTGCGCCGTGAAGAAGGTGACGAACACGACCACGACCGAGGCCGCAAAGGCCATGGCGGTGCCGGTGAGGATCTTGGCGGCGTAGAAGACCCCGCGCCGTGGCACGGCCGCGAGCGAGCTGCGAATGGTGCCGCTGCTGTACTCACCTGTGACCGCCATCACCCCGAACACGACAAGGGCGATCATGCCGAGCCGCAGTCCGTTGAAGCCGGATCCGACGGGGTCGAAGTCGGCTTTGCTCCGGGCGCTCATGTCGTCGTAGGCGCCCCGCAGAACCCAGCCGAAGAGCAGGGCGACCAGGACGCTGGTGAGGAAGCACAGGACGAGGCTCCACAGGGAGGAGCGCACACTGCGAATCTTGGTCCATTCGAACGCGATGGCCGCGCGTGTGTCGGGCATGATCAGCGCACCTCCTTGTCGGCCTTGTCGGCGCGGTACTCAGCGGCGTCCGCGGTGAGCTGCATGAATGCCTCCTCCAGCGAGGCCGTGCGGGGGCTGATCTCGTAGACGGTGACGCCGTGCCGGGAGGCGAGCCGGCCGACCGTCTCCGAGGAGGCGCCGACCGCTTCGAGGGTGCCGTCGGGACCGTCGTCGGTGCGGATGCCGGCCTCGGTCAGCACAGCGCGCATGCGCTCGGGTTCAGGGGTGCGGACGACGATGTACGCCCGGGAGTTACGGGCGATGAAGTGCTCGACCGAGGTGTCGGCGAGCAGTCTGCCCCGGCCGATCACGATGAGATGCTCGGCGGTGAGCGCCATCTCGCTCATGAGGTGGCTGGAGACGAAGACGGTGCGTCCTTCCGCGGCGAGCTGCTTCATCAGCCCTCGGATCCAGAGGATGCCCTCGGGATCGAGCCCGTTGACCGGCTCGTCCAGGAGCAGGACGGGCGGGTCGCCCAGGAGGGCGGAGGCCACGCCGAGCCGCTGCGACATGCCGAGGGAGAAGCCCTCGGTGCGCCGGTCGGCGGCATCGGTGAGACCGACCGTGTCCAGGACCTCGTCCACGCGCTGCTTCGGGATGCGGTTGCTGCGCGCGAGGCCCAGCAGGTGTGCGCGGGCGCTGCGGCCACCGTGCAGGCCCCTGGCTTCGAGCAACGCGCCCACCTCGCGCAGTGGATGGCGCAGCTGAGCATAGGACCTGCCGTCGATGAGGACCTGGCCGGAGGTCGGCCGGTCGAGCCCGATCATGGTCCGCATGGTGGTGGACTTGCCCGCCCCGTTGGGTCCCAGGAAGCCCGTCACACGGCCCGGCTCGACCGTGAACGACAGCCCGTCGACGGCCAGGGTGGCCCCGTACCGTTTGGTGAGTCGCTGTACCTCAATCATGATCCCCACCATGGCGGGCACCCCGGCCGCGCACATCGGGCCGGAGGATGTCATCCCCGGGACCGAATCGGCGGACGGGCACGCGCCGGTGGCGGTGGAGGGAAGTTCCCCGAAGGGTTCCCCTCCACCGCCACCGGGTGGAACGGCCTGTCAGGGCCGGTGTGCGGTACGGCTGGTGAAGCCGGGTCAGCAGACCCAGGCGCCGCCGTTGAACCAGTCGACGCACTGGTTGTCCCAGCCGAGGGTCAGCTCGGAGAACTCGCCGACCTCGACCAGCTGGGGGGTCTCGTACTCCTCGTACGTGGCCATGTGGTCACCGTCCTTCCTAGGAGATTGGCCCGGGGCGGGCCGCCGGTCGCTTCCACCGGCCCGCCCCGCGTTCGCCTCGCCAACGTAGGACTCCCGTCGTCCCGGGCTCCCGGGGCCACGGGCCCGACCGGGTCCCGCCCCTGCCTGTCCTGCCCGGGATCGGCCTTTCGCGATCACGGAGTCACGCGCCCAGTCCCGCGTCCCGGGCCCGGACCACGGCGGCGGCCCGGTCGCTGACCTGGATCTTGGAGAAGACGTGGGAGACGTGGTTGCGGACGGTCTTCTCGGCCAGCACGAGTTCGCGGGCGATGCGCCGATTGGTGTAACCGCGGGCGATCAGGTCGAGGATCTCCCGCTCCCGCTCGGTCAGCTGGGGAAAGGCCGCCCGTCCGGGCAGCTCGTGGACGGCGGAGAAGTAGCTGCTCATCCGCGCGGCCACGGCGGGGCTGAACACCGCGCCCTTCCGGGCTACGGTGCGCACCGCCCCGACGAGTTCGGCCCGGGGCGCGCCTTTGACGAGATAGCCGTGTGCTCCGGCACGCAGGGCCGCGACGACCATGTCGTCGTCGTCCGACATGGACATCATCAACACCCGGGGTCTCTCGGTGCCGAGGTGCTGGGCGGCGGTGATGGCCGCGACCACGGAGATCCCGGAGGAGTCCGGCATCTGCACGTCCAGCAGGACCACGTCGGCGCGTACGCGTTCGTGGACGAGCGCACGTACGGCGTCCTCGGCGCTCTCGGCCTCGCCCACCACCTCCAGGTCCTCGATGTCCTCCGTCGCCAGCCGCACGCCCGCCCGGAACAGCGGATGGTCGTCCACCACGAACACACGTATGGTCATGCTTCGCCCCGCGGGAGGGTGACGCGGACCAGGGTTCCGGGCGCGCCGTCGGGCCGGGGCAGCACCTCGCAGCGGCCGCCCACGTCCTCGGCCCGGCGGGCCATGGAGGCGAGACCGACGCCACGTCGGCGGGCCTTGCCGACGGGCGGACCGACGCCGTCGTCGGTCACCTCCAGGGTGATGGCGTTGTCGTGCTCGGTCAGCCGTACCGTGGCGGTGCGGGCCCGGGCATGCCGTACGACGTTCGTCAGGGCCTCCCCCACGATCCGGAAGGCGGCGAGTTCGGTGGCGAAGCTCAGCCCGCGCACCGGTCCGTCGCAGGGCAGTTGGGCGTGCACCTCCAGCTCTCCGCCGACGCCGGCCCGGTGCACCAGCTTCAGCAGGGCCTCTTCGAGACCTTCGCTCTCCAGCTCCGGCGGGCGCAGATCGTCGATGATGCGCCGGATGTCGTCGACGGTGCGGCGCGTCTCGGCCGCGGCGTCCAGGATGAGCTGACGTGTGGCGGGCTGAGCGACCCGTTCCGCGGCGACGTCGAGACGGAGCCTGATGCCGGCCAGGGCCGGCCCCACACTGTCGTGCAGGTCGTCCCGCAGCCGGTTGCGCTCGTCCTCCCGCGCGGCGACCAGCCGTTCGCCCACCGCGGGCGGGACCTCGGGCTCTTCGGCGGGATCCTCCCGGCGCCAGCGCGGGTATCTCCCCCAGCCCTGTCCCATGAGGGCGAGGGCGCACAGGACGACGGACACAGTGACGGCGAGGTCCAGTTGAGTGGGCCGCGGCAGCACTCCGAGCAGGCCGAGGACGACGGGAAGCGCGGCGATGAAGAGCACCCGCCTCATACGCATCGGTAACTTTCCCGCGAGGAATTCACCGCCCCCTTCGATACTTAGTACCTGCCTCCACGCTTGACTCGTTCTCCCCCGTTGCAATCTCATGTCGCCGAAGTTAACGCGTTTCGGTCGAACATGGGAGAAAGAATTCAGTCGCGATAGCGGAAATCGCTTCCAGGGATGACGTTTACGCAGGTGAAGGCGGCCAGAGAGGCCCCACGGGCCAACCTGCACGACCACGTCGCCTTCACGAGAAGTGCACAATAGATGCACCGCGTGGAGTCATACGACGGAAAATTCCTGGCCAAAGACCGAGAGGTCCACGGAGTCCTCCGCTCCATTTGCCGCGAAGGAATTTGCCGGCCCCTCTCAGGCCCTCCCGGCCAACGACTCGAGCCGCACCACGAGATCGGCAGGGCTGGGCTGTGCCGCGATCTCCGCCCGCACTTCGCGCGCGACCCGCGCCGGGCCGGTCTCCCGGAGCAGCCGCAGCAGCGCCGCCTCGACGGAGGCCGCGTTCGTCTCCTCGGGAGCGAGCAGGAGCCCGGCTCCCCGGGCGGCGACGACGGCCGCGTTGGCCGGCTGGTCGGCCATGCGGGGCAGCACCAGTTGGGGGACTCCGTGGGCGAGTGCCGTCAGCGAGGTGCCGGCACCCCCGTGGTGGACGATGGCCGAGCAGCTCGGCAGCAGGGCACTGAGCGGAACCCATCCGGCAACCCGGACGTTGCCGGGCACCGGCCCGAGGGCCGACGCGTGTTCCTCCCCCATGGCGAGCACGACCTCCAGGTCCAGGTCCCCGCACCGGTCCAGGAACGCGCTGAGCTCACCGAGTTCGCCGGACAGCGGCAGCACGCTGCCCAGGGTGAGGCAGACCCGCGGCCGGACCGGCGCCGACAGCAGCCATTCGGGCAGCAGACGGCTCTCGTTGTACGGCACGTAGCGCATCGGCCACTCCGTGGCGCTGTCGCGGCCGCCCATGCTCGGCGGACGTATGTCGATCACGGCAGCCGCGGCGGCCGGTTCGGCGACCCGCAGGGCGACCCGCGTGGGCTGCAGGTACTCGGCGATGGACTTGCGGTAGCCGACGGCCTGTTCGTCGCCGCCCGCCCACGCCAGCCGGACGCTCTGCTCGACGAGGGGGATCCCGAGGCGCGCCGCGACCAGGGGGCCCGCCCCCTGCTCCAGGGTGGACAGGACGAGGTCCGGTCGGAAGTCCCGGGCGAGAGCCAGCAGCCCCTCGGCCATCTCCTCGCCGAACAGACCGAGCCCACCGCGCCGCGGCCGCGGCTCGCCCGGCGGGGTCAGGTGGATCGCCCGGCTCGCCTCCAGGAACTCGGCGAACACGTCCCGGCCCGGGCACACGTCGACGGCCGGGAGACCGGCGGCCACCAGGGTTCGCGCCGCCTGGGCGTTGTTGGCGACCAGGACCTCGTGTCCGGCGGCGCGCAGGGCCCAGGCGAGCGGCACGGTGGGCAGGAACAGTCCGGAGCCCGGGGCTGCCATGGACAGGACTCTCATCGCGGGATGCCTTCCGTCGCGCGCGGACCGTCGACCAGGAGGTGGGCGGTACCGGTACGGGTGCCGAGGCGTTCGGCGGTGTCGGACGTGGTGATGAGCAGGGCAGGCCGCGCGTCGGTGAGCATGAACTCGATGCGTTCGCGCGGATAGGCGGGGTCGATGGGCAGATAGGCCGCGCCCGCCTTGAGGACCGCGAGGAGCGACACGATCATCTCGGTCGACCGCGGCATCGCGAGGGCGACGATGTCCTCCGGTCCGATGCCTCGGCCGGTGAGGTCGGACGCCAGCCGGTTCGCCCGGTCGTCCAGTTCCCGGTACGTCGTGGTCAGACCGCCGTACCGGACAGCGATGTGGCCGGGGGTGGCGGTCGCCTGGGCGGCGAACAGCTCGGCGACGGAGCGGCGTGGTACAGGGCGGGCCGTGTCGTTCCACTCGGCGAGCAGCCTGCGCTCGTCGTCACCGAGGAGGTCGACGGAGTCGAGGCGGGTGTCGGTGGCCGCGTCGGCGAACAGCCGCAGCAGCCGCAGGACGCGGTCCCCGATACGACGGGCAGCGGTGTCGGTGAGGATGTCGGGCCGGTACCCGAGGTGGAGCACGAGCCGGTCGCCGGGATGAGCGAGCAGGCTCAGCGGATAATGGACGGTGTTGTGCGCCTCGGTGCCCGTCACCCGGACGCCCCCGACGGTGTCGACCGCCCGGTCCACCGGATAGTTCTCGAACACGACGAGGGTGTCGAAGAGTTCGCCGTCGATGGCCGTGAGGCTCTGGATCTCGGTCAGCCCCAGATGGTGATGGGCGACCAGCTCGAACTGCTCCTCCTGAAGCCGGGTGTACAGCCCGGCGAGAGTCTCCGCGCGGTCCGTGCGGACGCGCACCGGCACCGTGTTGACCAGCATGCCGACCACCGCCTCGACGTCGGGGAGTTCGGGGGCCCGGCCGGACACCGTCGTCCCGAACACCACGTCGTCGGCGCCGGTCAGCCGGGACAGCAGCAGGCCCCAGGTGCCCTGCACCACGGTGTTGAGGGTCAGGCCCAGCCTTCGGGCACGTTCGCCGACGGCGGCGGTGAGGTTCTCGGGGACCGTGAGGACGATCTGCTCCGTCGCCGTCGCCTTGTGACTGTCGGCGTACGGAGCCACCCTGGGCGCTTCCGCGAGGCCGTCCAGCGCCGCCCGCCACGCCTGGCGGGCGGCGGGTGCGTCCTGCTCGCCGCGCCACGCGAAGAACGCCTGGGGGGAGACGGCCGGCGGCAGGACGGAGGCGTCGCCGCCGGCACCGTAGACGATGAAGAGCTCGCTCAGCAGCAGCGAGGTGGACCAGCCGTCCAGCACGATGTGGTGGTTGGTCAGCACGAGCCGGAAGCGGTCGGCCCGGCGCCGGATCAGGGCGAATCGCACCAGCGGGGCCGCGGCCAGATCGAACTGCCCCGCGCGGATCCGCCGGGTGATCGACTCGACCTCGGTGGCCAGTTCGCCGTCCGGGACGGTGGTGAGGTCGTGCTCCTGCCACGGCGTGGCCACCTCGGACTGGATCACCTGTACGGTGTCGCCCGCGGCCCGGCGACGGAAGCTGGCCCGCAGGGTCGGGTGGCGGCGCACGACGGCCTCCACCGAGCGCCGCAGCACCGGGATGTCGAGCGGCCCCTCCAGGTCCAGTGCCACCTGCACGTTGTAGAGGGCCGAGCCGGCGTCGTCGTACGCCGCGTGGAAGAGCAGTCCTTCCTGGAGCGGAGTCAGCGGCAGGATGTTCTCGATCTTCGGTGTGCGGCGCGTCGCCCTCGTCACAGGTCCCCCTCCAGATGCAGTTCTTCCTCGAGCCGGTCGATCTCGTCCTGGGAGAGCGCGACCAGGGGCAGGTCGGACGGGCTGTGGCCGCCCGCGTCCGGCCGTCGCACATGGTCGACCAGGGTCCGCAGGGCGCGGAACCAGATCTCACCGAGTTCCTCGACCTCGGCCTCGGTGAGCAGCTCCGCCGCCCAGGCCCACTCGGCGACGAGGACCGGCGCCCGCAGCTCCTCCCCCTCGGCCGCCCTGCCGTCCTGGACGAGGGTGTTGAGCTCGATGGTGTGCGCCAAGGGCAGTTGGGGATCCGCGCCACCCGAGAAACCGCCGATCTCATGCGCCGGTGTCCAGGCCTCGCCGACGCCCGGCGTGCCGAACCGCCCCAGGTGGTTGAAGCCGATCTCGGGCACGGGCAGCCCGGCGAGGACCTGTCGGGTGCGCGGGTTGAGGTACCGGAGCAACCCGTGGCCCAGTCCTCGGTCGGGGATGGCGGCCAGCTGTTCCTTGACGCTCTTGAGCGCCCGGCCCACCTCGGGACCCGCTGCCCAGAGGTCGGCCCGGTCGAGGGCGCCCGGGTCGAGCCGGACCGGATGGACGCTGGTGAACCAGCCCACCGTGCGGGACAGGTCGACACCGCCGACCGTGTCCTGCGCCCGGCCATGGCCCTCGACGTCCATCAGCACCGGGCCCACCGGACGCCCGCGGCGACGGCACCACTCCTGCACGGCCAGGGCCATGCCGGTGAGCAGGACGTCGTCGACCGTGGCATGGAAGGTCTCGGTCACCTCGGTCAGCAGCGCCGCGGTCGTCTCGGCCGGCAGGGTGCGGGACAGGACCCGCCGGGTGGCGACCACGTCGCGGCCGGGGTCCGGCGCACGGCTGCCCAGCGGATCGGCCTCTCCCACCGACAGCTGCTTCCACAGCTCCAGCTCCCCCTCCCGGCGGGCGCTGAGCGCTTCCTCGGCGAGCAGACGGGTCCACCGGCGCAGGGAGGTCGGCACGGGAGCCGGTGCGACGGGATCGCCCTCGCGCAGCGCCATGACGGTCTCGGCGAGGTCGCCCACCAGGATCCGCCAGGACACACCGTCCACGGCGAGGTGGTGGACGACCAGCAGCAGATGTCCGGGGTCGGCGGCGCCCGCGTCGAGCCGGACGGCCTGCCACATCACCCCCTTCTCCGGGTCGAGTCCGTCCCGGGCGAGCTCGGTCTGCCGGTGGACTGCTTCGCGCAGCCGGCTCCCGCTCAGTGCCGAGACGTCGTGGCGGAGCAGGTGCGGGACCCCCTCGGTGTGTGCCCCGGCGGCACGGGCTGCGTCGGCGCCGGAAGGCATGATCTCCAGCCCCCACTCCGCGCCACCGTCCACGCGGCGCAACCGCAGCCGCAGCGCCTCGTGCCGCTCCTCCACCGTCCGCAGCGCCGCCTCAAGGGTCTCGTCGTCGACACCGGCCGGCAGTCTCAGGACCATCGACTGGCTGAACCGCTGTACGGGGCCGCCCAGTTCACGCAGCCGCTCCATCACCGGTGTCGGTCCCAGGGGACCCGGACCCGCCTCGTCATCCGGTGCTGCCGCCTGTGTTCCGTCGTCCTCCCGTACCGCGCGCGCCAGTTCGGCGGGGCTGCGGTGGCGGAAGAGGTCGCGGGGGGTGAAGACCAGGCCCTTGCGCCGGGCCCGGCTCACCAGCTGGATGGAGGTGATGCTGTCCCCGCCGAGGGCGAAGAAGCTCTCGTCGGCACCGACCCGGGGCACGCCCAGCACCTGTGCGAAGAGTTCGCACAGCAGTCGCTCGCGGGCGGTGCGCGGGGCCCGCACCGGCGCGGATTCATGTACCTCCGGCGCAGGCAGCGCCTCGCGGTCCAGCTTGCCGTTGGCGGTGACCGGCAACCGGTCCAGGACCACTTGGGCGGCCGGGATCATGTAGGCGGGCAGTTCCTCGGCGGCCCGGGCCCTCACGTCGGCGGCGTCGATGTCCGCGCCGGGCCGTGGGACCAGGTAGGCGATCAGCCGCAGACCGCCCGCCGCGCTCTCCCGGGCCAGGACGGCCGCACGCTCCACCCCGGGGTGCCGGGCCAGCACGGCCTCGATCTCCCCGGGTTCGACCCGGTGCCCACGGATCTTGAGCTGGTCGTCGCCGCGTCCCAGGTAGTCGAGGGTGCCGTCGGGCAGTCGGCGCACCAGATCGCCGGTGCGGTACATCCGGGTCCCCGGCGCGCCGAACGGGTCCGCCACGAAACGCGAGGCCGACAGGGCGGGCCGGTTCAGATAGCCGCGGGCCACCCCGGCACCACCGAGGTAGAGCTCACCCGGCACTCCGACGGGGGCGGGACGCAGCCACCGGTCCAGGACGTAGGCCCGGGTGTGCGGCAGCGGCCGGCCGATGGGAGGTGCGATCACCTCCGGTGGGTCGGCGGACTCCCAGTCGGTGGCGTACACGGTCCCTTCCGTCGGGCCGTAGAGGTTCACGACCCTCGTGCCGGGCAGTGACTCGCGGATTCGGCGGACGAGTTGCTCGGGCAGGGCCTCGCCGGCGAGCACGAGCAGCGGAGTCGAGAAGCGCAGCGGCGGACTGGCGAGCAACCCCGCCAGGGCCGAGGGGACACCGCTGATCAGGGAACCGCTCCAGGGCCGCTCCGCCAGCTCCAGCAGGTTCCGTACGATCTCCACCTGTCCGCCCGCCACCAGCGGGGCGAAGAGCTCGAACACCGACACGTCGAAGGTCAGCGAGGTGGCCGCCAGCACCCGCCGCAGCCCGTCGGCGCCGAACCGGTCGGCCGCCCAGCCCAGCAGGGCGTCCATGGCGGAGCGCGGCACGACGACGGCCTTGGGACGCCCGGTGGAGCCGGAAGTGTGGATCACGTACGCCGTGCCGACACCGGTTTCCGGGAGATCGCCGTCCGGGAGGGCCGCAAGGGCGCCGCGGGTGTCCGGGTCGTCCAGGGCCAGGCGCGGCAGCGCGGACGCGTCCGGCAGCCCGGGCGGAATCCCTCCGCCGAGCAGCACGAGGACCGGCGCGGCGTCCTGGAGGATGAAGGCGGTGCGCGCCGCCGGATGCCCGTGGTCCACCGGCAGGTAGCCGGCACCCGCCTTCAGGACCGCCAGCAGGGCGACCATCATGTCCACCGAACGGGGCAGGGCCACGGCCACCAGGTCCTCGGTTCCGACGCCGCGCGCCTTCAGCAACCTGGCCAGCCGGTTGGCCCGTGCGTTCAGCTCGCCGTAGGTCAAGGACTCCGGACCGCAGACCACCGCAGTGCGCCCGGGGGTGCGGGCCGCCCGGTCCCGGACGGCGGTGGTGACCGGAACGGGACGGGACGCCGGACCGGTGTCGTTCCAGCCGTCGGTGAGCCGGCTCAGCTCGGCCACGTCCAGGGCCTCGACGGCGCGGGCAGGGACGTCGAGGCCGGACTCGGCGACCGTCCGCAGCACCCGGACGCAACCGTCGGCGATGCGGTCGACCCCCTCGCGGGTGAACAGATCCGGGCGGTAGGTGAACTGGAGGGTGAGCCTCGGGCCCGGGGTGACGATCATCGCCAGCGGATAGTGCACGTCATTGTGGGTGCGCAGGTCCGTGACGCGCGGTCCGGCGGTGTCCGGGCCGACCGTCATGGCGTCCGCGTCCAGGGGATAGTTCTCGAAGACCGTCAGCGTGTCGAACAACTCGCTTTCCAGACCGGTCAGTCGCTGGATGTCCGTCATCCCGAGGTGGTGGTGGGCGGAGAGCCGGGACTGTTCGTCCTGGAGGCGGGCGAGTAGTCCCCCGAGGGACTCGTCGGGATCCAGCCGCACCCGCACCGGAACGGTGTTGATGAAACAGCCGATCATCGTCTCGGTGTCCGGCAGCTCCGGCGGCCGTCCCGCGACGGTGGTGCCGAACACGATGTCGTCACCACCGGTCAGCCGGCCGAGCAGCAGGCTCCACGCCGCCTGGATCAGGGTGTTGACCGTGACGCCGTGCGCCCGTGCCCGCGCGGTCAGCGCGGCCGTGAGGGACTCGGGGAGCCGGACGGTGCGGGACGAGGGGACGACCGAGGTGCGGAGGTCGCCGAGCGGCGCGAGCCGGGTCGGTCCCGGCAGCTCGGCGAGTGCCTCGCGCCACGCGTCCTCGGCCGCCGTCCGGTCCTGCCGCTCGCGCCACCGCAGGTAGTCCCGCCAGGAGGTGTCGGCCCGCGCCGGCGTGTCGGCGCCAGGCTCCCGGTAGAGGGCGAACAGCTCCTGGAGCAGCAGGGGCATCGACCAGCCGTCCAGGATGATGTGATGGTTGGTCACGGCCAGGGTGAAGCGCCGTTCGTCCAGCCGCAGCAGGGTGCAGCGCAGCAGGGGCGCCTCGGCGAGGTCGAAGCGCCGGGTCAGGTCCGCACGGACGAGGCGTTCAGCCTGTGCCGCACGCTGTGCGGGATCGGCCGCTCTCAGGTCGGCGTACCGCCACGGTGTCGGGACCTGCGCCCTGACGACCTGGACGGGTCCGCCGTGCGGGCGGTGCCGTACGCAGGCGCGCAGCACGGGGTGACGGCGCAGCAGCGCCGCCAGGGCCGAGCGCAGGGCCCCGGCGTCGACGTCGCCCTCCAGGTCGAGCGCGACCTGTACGTGGTAGACGTCCGGCGCCCGGTCGTCGTAGGCGGCGTGGAAGGTCAGACCCTGTTGCAGCGGTGTCAGCGGCAGGATGTCCTCGGCGTCCGGGCAGGCGCCGGTGATCTCGTCGATGTCCTGCTGTGCGAGGCGGACCAGGGGGAAGTCCGAGGGGGTGTGCCCGCCGGACCCCGGGCGGCGGGCACAGGCCGCGAGGGCGGCGAGCGCCCTGGACCAGGTGTCGGCGAGGTCGCGGACGTCGTCCTCGGTCAGCAGGTGCCGGGGCCAGGACCATTCGGCGGCCAGCCGGGGGCCGCCGGTGGCGTCCTCGTGGACGAGGGCGTTGATCTCCAGTGCGTGGGCGACGGGGGCCGCGGGGTCGGCGTCGCCGGTCAGTCCGGTGCCGTCGGCCACGGGTGACCAGCCGCCGGTGCTGCCCGCGGCGGCGAACCGTCCGAGGTAGTTGAAACCGATGTCCGCGGCGGCGGGTCCCGCGAGGAGGGGGCCGGTGCGGGGGTTGAGATGCCGCAGCAATCCGAATCCCAGGCCGTTGCCGGGGACGGCGGCGAGTTGTTCCTTGACGCTGCGCAGGGCGTCGCCGACCGCGGGTCCAGCGGTCCAGAGGTCCTCCCAGTCGGTGACCTCGGGGTCGAGGCAGACCGGGAAGAGGGTGGTGAACCAGCCGACGGTACGTGACAGATCGGCGCCGTCCACGGCCTCCTCCTCGCGGCCGTGGCCCTCCACGTCGACCAGCACCGGGGCGGGGACGCCGCCGTGTCGGCGGCGCCAGTCCTGGACGGCGAGCGCCAGCGCGGTGAGCAGCACGTCGTTGGCCGTGGCGTGGAAGGCGGCGGTGACCTCGGAGAACAGGGTCGCGGTGGTGGCGCTGTCCAGGTGGGAGAGCAGCGTGCGCCGGGTGGCATGGGTGTCGCGTGCGGTGTCGAGCGGGCGCCCGCCGAACGCCGGACCCGTTCGTGCGAGGACCTGCTGCCAGTACGGGAGTTCCCTCTCCCGTGCCGGAGTCAGCGCCGCATCAGCCAGCGCCCGCGCCCACTGCCGGAACGGCGTGGCCACCGGAGCCGGACTCGGTAGGCCGCCCGCCGCCAGTGCCGTGTACGCGTCGGCCAGGTCCGGCACCAGGACCCGCCAGGAGACTCCGTCGACGGCGAGATGATGCACCGTCAGGAGGAGAGTGCCCGGATGGTCCTGGCCCGCGTCGCACCAGACGGCTTGCAGCATCGTGCCGGCCTCGGGGTCCAGTCGTTCCCGCGCGGCGTCCTGCGCCGCCCGCGTGTCGGCGCCAGGACCGAGCCGCACCAGGCAGTCCCGTGCGTCCACCGAGCCGGGGGGCCGTATTCCCAGGGCCCAGGTGTCCCCGTCCCGGGTGAGCTTCAGGCGCAGGGTGTCGTGGTGGTCCAGGACGGTCTGCAGGGCGCGCGTCAGCGTCTCCTCGGACAGTCCGGAGGGAACGTCCAGGCGCAGTGACTGACTGAAACGCCGTACGGGGCCGCCGCGTCGCCGCAGCTCGTGGACGATCGGCGTGAGCGGGACGGGGCCCACGCCCGAACCGGGTTCGGCTCCCACGGCACGGGTGCCGGCGATCTCGGCGAGCCGTGCCACCGTCCGGTGCTCGAAGACCTCCCGCGGCGTGAACACGACGCCGTCGGCGCGCGCCCGGCTGACGAGCTGGATCGAGCTGATGCTGTCCCCGCCGTGGTCGAAGAAGCTGTCGTCGACGCCGATGGAAGGCAGTCCCAGCACCTCGGCGAAGAGCGCGCACAGCAGTTCCTCGCGCGGACCGCGCGCCTGCCGGCCGGACGCCGTGGCCCGGAAGTCGGGTGCGGGCAGCGCCTCCCGGTCCAGCTTCCCGTTGGCCGTGGTGGGCAGTGCCTCCAGGACCATGACGGCGGCGGGGACCATGTGGTCGGGCAGCTTCTCCCGCGCATACGCGCGCAGGACCGCCGACAGCCGCCCGGCCTCCCGGACGACCGAGGGCCTGTTGGTGTACGGCCGCGGCGGCGCGCCCTCGACCGGCAGGTACACGTCCGTGACCGCACCGGTGTGCTCCGGTGGCAGGAAGAGCACGTCCAGTTCGCCCTGGGCGCCGTCACCGCACCAGGTGATCACTGTGCGGTGGCCGAGTCGCTCCCCGAGTTCGTGGAAGGTCTCGGGGACGATGCCGGTCGGGACGTCCGGCTCCGCCGGTGCCTGGGGGGTGAACACCCTGCGGCTCGCGGCCACTTCGGGGGCGAGCCGGGCGTTGGGTACGCCGACAAGGCGCAGTCCGTCCGGGTGGTGCCGGGCGAGCCGGCCGCGCAGCGCGTCGAGATCGGGTATCTCGGTGCCCCAGGCGGCTCTCGGCACGTCGCGCAGGGACCGCGGCGGCCGGTCGGAGCGCTTGTGCAGGACGACGTCGTAGCGGTAGCGGCTCAGTTCGTTGTCGTAGCGTCCGCGCTTGACCCTGATGTCGACACCGGCTGCGTCGGCGGTGTCCCTCGCCAGGGCGGTGAAGAAGGCCGGGTCCACGAGGAGTTCGTTCTCCTGGAGGGCCCGTTGCGCGACGGCCCGCCGCACGCTGCGCGGATCCGCGCCGGCCGGGGTGCGGGCCAGCTGTACGGCAGTGTCGAGGAATCGTCGCAGCCGCAGGTCACGGACGTCGCCGACGAACAGTGCGCCCCCTGGCCGCAGCAGGCGCAGCGCTCCTTGCAGTACGGCCCGCAGGTAGTCGGGGCCGGGGAAGTACTGCGTCACGGAGTTGACGACCACGGTGTCGAAGCAGCCCTCGGGCAGGCCCTCCAGGTCATCGGCCGGCTGGGTGCGCAATTGCACCCGGCCGCGCAGCTCGGGCCGTGCCTCGACGTGCCGGCGCAGGGCGGCGATCGCGGCGGCCGAGAAGTCGGTCGCCCAGTAACGCTCGACCGCGGGGGCGAGCCGGGACAGCAGCAGGCCACTGCCGACACCGATCTCCAGCACCCGGCGGGGCCGTAGCGCGCGGATGACGTCCACCGTGGTGTCCCGCCACTCGTTCATCTCGTCCAGCGGCAGGGGCTGTCCGGTGTAGCTGCTGTCCCAGCCCGCGAAGTCCTCGCCGAAGGCCGCGCCGGGTTCCGCGCTGTACATCGACTGGTAGAGCTGCTGCCACTGCTCGACGTGCTCGCCGCGGATCTCGTCGAGACGAACCGCGAGCCGATGCCGGTCGGGCACCGCATATCCGACCAGACAGTGTCCGGAGGGCCCGTCGTCCCGGGCGATCACCGCCACCTCGCCGACGTCCGGGTGCTCCCCCAGCACCGAGGCGATCTCGCCGGGTTCGATGCGCGCGCCGCGGATCTTGACCTGGTCGTCCGCGCGTCCCAGATAAACGAGGTTGCCGTCCGTGTCCCAGTGGGCCAGGTCCCCTGTGCGGTACATGCGGTCGCCGGGCTCGCCGAAGGGGCAGGCGACGAAGCGCTCGGCGGTGAGGGCGGGTCGCTCGAAGTATCCGCGGGCGAGTCCGGTGCCCGCCAGGTAGAGCTCGCCGGGCACTCCTTCGGGCACCGGTCGCAGTGCTCTGTTCAGGACATACACGCGGGTGTTGGCGATCGGGCGCCCGATCGGCGGGGCCGTCGTGGCCGCGGGGTCGCACTGCCACGACGTGACGTCGATGGACGCCTCGGTCGGCCCGTAGAGGTTGTGCAGCTCGCAGTCCAGCACCGAGAAGAACCGGGCGGCAAGCTCCGCGGGGAGCGCCTCCCCGCTGCAGATGACCCGGCGCAGGCTCGTACAGTCGGCCGCTGCGGGCTCGGACAGGAAGGCCTGGAGCATGGACGGCACGAAGTGCACGGTGGTGACGCGCTCTTCACGGATGACGGCCGCGAGGTAGGCGGGGTCCCGGTGCCGGCCCGGTTCGGCCATCACCAGGGCCGCGCCGGCCGTCAGCGGCCACAGGAACTCCCATACGGAGACGTCGAATCCGCACGAGGTCTTCTGGAGCACGCGGTCCCGTTCCGTGAGCCGGTAGCGGTCCTGCGTCCAGCGCAGCCGGTTCGCCAGCCCGGCATGGGTGTTGACGGCGCCTTTGGGGCGGCCCGTCGAGCCGGAGGTGTGCAGGATGTAGGCAGGTGAGTCCGGCAGCAGCGGGCGGGGACGGTCCGCGCTGGTGACGTTCTGAGCGGGCGGTTCACCCGCCGTCCCGTCCACCGTCACGTCGTCGAGCAGGAGCCGGGGGGTGCCGGCGGCCTCGGGCAGTCGGGCCGTGAGGTCACGGGTGGTGATCAGCAGGGCCGGGTGGGAGTCGTCGAGCAGTCGGGCGATCCGGTCGGCCGGGTACTCCGGGTCGACCGGCAGGAAGGCGGCGCCCGACTTGAGTACGGCGAGCAGGGCGGTCACCAGGTGCACGGACCGGGGTACGGCGAGGGCGACGACGTCCTCCGGCCCCAGTCCCCGGGCGAGCAGAAGGCGGGCCACACGGTTCGCCCGCTCGTTCAACTGCCGGTAGGAGAGGGACTCCTGGGCGTCGACGACGGCCTGGGCGTCGGGAGACGCGGCGACGCGGGCCTGGATCAGGTCGACGGCCGTCTCCGGGCCGTACGCGCTGCGGGTGGCGTTGTGCGCGACGAGCAGCCGTGCCAGGTCGCCGGGGCGCAGGACGTCGAGGGTGTCGCAAGCAGTGCCGGGTTCCGCGGCGGCCATGTGCTCCAGCAGCCGCAGCAGCCCGTCACGGTGGACCGTCAGGTCGCGCAGGTCGTGGAGTTCGGAGTTGCCGTCGACATCCATCCGGCATCGGTCACCGCGGGCATCCGGGTAGAACACGAATGCCAGATCGTCGACCGGCCCGTTGGTGAGATTGTGAACGGCTGCCTCACTACCGCCGAACCGCACCCTCTGGTCGAAGAACTGGAGGTTGACGTGCGGCCCGACCAGCGGTCTGCGCTCATCGACGGAACCGAGGTCGTTGCGGAGATCCTCGTATCGATAGCGCTGATGGCGTAAGCAGAGTCGCACTTCCGCCGAGACGCTTTCCAATAAGGATTCCAGAGCTTTGCCCGGAGTTGCCCGAACCCGCAAGGGGACGACATTGGAAATCATCCCGGGAAGATTTCTGGACAGCTTCCCGAAACGGGCGGTGACCGGCAGTCCGAGGACGACGTCGGGTTCCCCGGTGAGCCGCGCCGTGTACAGGACGGATGCCGTGGTGAATACGGTGGGAAGCGTGACTCCGCAGCGGTCCGCCAATCCTTGCAGGGCGGTGACGCTTTCCTTCTCCAGTATCGCCGTGACTCGCCCTCGGCCAATAGGACGACCGCGTTCCGCTTTTCCGAATTCGGCGGGTGCGGGACTTCCGGCAAGCTTGGCCCTCCAGAACTCGCGATCGGCCTGGAATGCGCGGGATTTCCGGTAGTCACGGTCCATCCTCAGCTGCTCACCGAAGGGCGCGAAGCCCGGCCCCTCAGGTGTGCGCCCTTCGGCCAGGGCGGAGTAGACGGCGGCCGCGCGACGCACGAACAGCGCACCCGAGAAGCCGTCCATGGCGACATGGTGGCCACGCAGGAACCAGAGATGCCGGTCGTCCTCCACTCTGATCAGCGCCAGGGAGAACATCCGCCCGCGCTCCGGCGCCAGGGGCACACCCAGAGCCTCGGACATCCACTCCTGTGCCGCCTCGAACGACCGCTTCCGGTCCCGAAAGTCCAGGCAGGGCATGGTGAACTCCACTGCGCTGTCCACGACTTGGACGGGCTCGCCGCCCGTCTCGTCGATGCGCGCCCACATGCCGGGCCACTCGGCGAGGGTCTCGCGCGCCGCACGCTCAAGGAGGTCGGACCGCAGAGGGCCCATGATGTCGACGTAGACCGCGACGCTGTAGTCGAGGCCCTCCCGCGCGAGGCGCTGGGCGAGCCACATTCCGGTCTGCGCGGCGGTGAGAGGGAATTCCTGGCGCGCTGGTGCGGACATGCCGAAGTCCTCCGCGAAGCTGATGACGGTTGTAGCCCACTCGAAGACAGGCGTGCTCAAATCAGCCGTCGTCCGCGGCCCGCTCGACACGGTTCGCCAACCCGGCTGTTTCCTGCGAGTTTCCCCGGAAGTTCGGGGGAAGCGTCAGCGCGGTTTCCCGGCGCGGCCCCGTCTCAAACAAAATGCCGGAACCATGTGAAACCCCCGTCCCCGTATGTCGTGCCGCGCTCCCCGACCCGACTCGCATCGAACACCCGGACGGCGACACTCACGCCAGGTTACACAGAAGAAATGCCCGTGCAAGGGCACGAACGGAATCAATACCTCCGGTACCGGCGGGGACGCCCGTCTTGAAATCCGGCATTGATGCAGGTCAGTAGGTGCAGGACACACCCGGGCGACAGGAATGACCTTGACACCGCTTCGGAGGGCTACCTATGCTCGGACCCCGTTGGCATCAATCGGACTACTGTGCGATGTAGTCCGTATCCAATGGGTCTGACGGCGCGGGGGATCTCCCGATCGAGCGACCGTACCAGCAGGACGCCGGTCCGCAATTGACTCCTTTTACTGTCGGCCTTCCTTCATTCACCTGCCTGACGGGGGCTGTCCGAATGACCGATCTCGCAGCGTTAACGGGTCTTCCCTTCGATCTGCGCACGAAGGCGTTCCTGGACTATCTGGACCGCCGACGCGCACGGACGGCGGTCGTCCGGAGCGACCAGCCAGGGGTGTGGGAGGTCTTCGGCTACGACGAGACCGTGCAGGTGCTCGGCGATCACGAGACGTTCTCCAACGACATGAACGACCTCATCCCCGAGGACGAGCGGGAACTGGCGAGCGCGGCCCAGGGCAACTTCCTCGGGATCGATCCGCCCCGTCATACCCAGATGCGCGAGCTGGTGCGACGGGCGTTCACTCCCCGGGTCGTTGCCGAACTGGAACCGGTCATCGAGACCACGGCCGAACAACTGCTGGACGAGGTGGAGTTGTCGGCCGACGGCTCGGGCACCGTCGATCTCGTGGCCGGCTTCGCCAGTCCGCTGACCGCGCGGGTCATAGCGAAGCTCTTCGGCATCCCGGAACGGGACCACGTCCTGTTCACCATCTGGGCGGACGCCCTGCTCGGTGCCCGGCCGGCCGGTGAGCTGGGCAAGGCCGACGAGTCCGCCGTACGCGAGCTGGGCGACCTCGTGCGCTCCGCGTCGGCCTACCTCCTCGACCTCATCCACGAGCGCCGCACCCACCCCCGGGACGATCTGATCAGCTCCCTCGCCCAGGCGGAGGTCGACGGACGCAGCCTCGGCGACCACGAGATCGTCGGCGTCATCGGCATGTTCGTCATCGCGGGGCACCTTCCGTCGTCCGTGCTGATCGGCAGCACCGTCATGGCGCTGGACACCCACCCCGACACCTTCGCGCAGGTCCGCGCCGATCACGACCTGCTGCCCCAGGTCGTCGAGGAGGTGCTGCGCTGGCGTCCGCCACTGGTCCGGGACCAGCGGGTGGCGGCGCGCGAGACGGAACTCGGCGGCGAGCGCATCCCGGCCGGCGCGATGGTGTGCCTGTGGCTGGCCTCCGCGCACCGCGATGCCACCCGTTTCCCTGATGCCGACGCGTTCGACATCCACCGCCGGAACCCGGCTCGCCACATCGCCTTCGGCAAGGGCATCCACTTCTGTCTCGGCGCACCGCTGGCCCGCATGGAGACCCGCATCGCGCTGACCGCGCTCCTGCGCCGCTACGACCGGATCGAGGTGCTGCGCGACGGCGGCATCCAGTTCCATCCGTCGATCGGTGTCCTGGGACCGATTCACCTGCCGACCGCGGTGCACGCCCTCGCACCGTCCGCCTGACGCCTGCGGCAGGAGCGCCCACCGACCGGGTGCCCGGACCCGCCCTCGTCCGGCCACCGACGCGGGGTGCCCGGTCCCCTCAC
>NZ_RSAJ01000869.1 GCF_003933965.1 Streptomyces sp. RP5T | reverse complement strand
GCGCAGGATGCCGCGTTCCCGGTAGCCGGTGAGGGTCTGCGGCATGGACTGCAGGCCGCCGACGATCAGGCCGAGGAGCACGGCCACGGGCACGTAGACGTCGACGGTCCTGAGGCCGCCGAGGCCGGGGTCGGGGTGCCGGAAGGACGGGATCGAGCCGAGGATCACCAGGAGCAGGGTCGGGAACAGCAGGATCCAGAACAGGGCGCCGGGTTCGCGGCGGAAGAGGCGGGCCTCGGTGCGCAGTACGGCGGTGTTCATGCCGTGGCCTCCTGGGGGTCGGTCCTCGTGAGGTCCAGGAACGCGTCGTCGAGGGTGGCGTCGACGACCCGGAGCTGGTGGGCGGTGACGTGCCGGCGGGCGAGCAGGGTGATGACGGCGTTCACCGTCTCGTCGGTGCCGGAGAGGGTGAGACGGCCCGCGCGGTCCTCGACGGAGGCGAGGGCGGGCAGGGCGTCGAGGTCGTGCGCGTCGAGCGGGGCGGACGGGGTGAAGCTGATGACGGTGGCGCCCGCCGAGCGCCGGACGAGGCCGGCCGGGGTGTCCAGGGCGGCGACCCGGCCCCGGTCGATCACCGCGATCCGGTCGCAGAGCCGCTGCGCCTCCTCCATGAAGTGGGTGACGAGCAGGACGGTCACACCGCTCGCGCGGACGTCCTCGATCAGCCCCCAGGTGTCGCGGCGGGCCCGCGGATCGAGGCCGGTGGTCAGCTCGTCCAGGACGACGATCCGGGGGTTGCCGACGAGGGCGAGCGCGATGAACAGGCGCTGCTTCTGGCCGCCGGAGAGCTTGCCGAACCGGGTGGCGAGCTTCTGGACGAGGCCGAGGCGCTCGGCGAGCGGCCGCCAGTCGAGGGGCCGTTCGTAGAACGTCGCGTAGAGCTCCAGTGCCTCACGGACGGTCAGCTTGGCCTGGAGTTCGCTCTCCTGGAGCTGGGCGCCGAGGACCCGGGCCACGCGCGCGTGGTCGGCGACGGGGTCGAGGCCGGTGACCCGGACGCGGCCCGTGTCGGGGACCCTGAGGCCCTCGACGCACTCGACGGTGGTGGTCTTGCCGGCGCCGTTCGGGCCGAGGATCCCGAAGATCTCGCCCTCCTCGACGGCGAAGGACACCCCGTCGACGACGGTCCGGCCGCCGTAGGACTTGCGCAGTTCGCTGACTTCGATGACGGACATGGCGTCAGCGTCCCGGTCGGGGCCCCGCCTGCGCATCGGCCGTCGCGCTCGACACGGCATCGGCCGATCGGTCGATGCCGCGGTACGACCCCCTGGGCCCTTCGCGTACGACCCCTCGAACACGCAGGTCGTAGGTCCAGCGGCCGATCCCGGTACGGCCAAAACTCGGTGGGCGTTGTCAGTGCCGGTCCGTAGGCTCGCAGCTGATGTCCACGACACGTGCAACCACCAACGACCGATCGGCCGTCAGGACCCTGCTGCGCCTGTGGCCGTATGTCCGTCCGGCCCGCGCGCGGCTGTTCACCGCCGCGTTCGTGGCGGTCCTCGCCTCCTGCACGGGACTGGTGATCCCGCTCGTGCTGAAGTGGATGGTGGACGGGCCGGTCGCCGACGGGGACACCGCGGGTGTGTGGCTGGGCGCGCTGTACCTGCTGCTGCTCGGGTTCGCGGAGGCACTGCTGTTCGGGCTGCGGCGGTGGCTGGTGGCGCGGCCGCTGTCCCATGTCGAGGCGGAGATGCGGGCGGGCCTGTACCGGCACCTCCAACGCCTGCCGGTGGCCTTCCACGACCGCTGGGCCTCCGGGCAGCTGCTGTCCCGGGCCACCACGGACCTCATGCTGCTGCGCATGTTCCTCGCCTTCCCGCTGACCTTCCTGCTGGTCAACAGCGTGACGATCCTGGTCGGCGTGATCATCATGCTGCTCCAGGACTGGCTGCTCGGGCTGGTGATCCTCGGCCCCGCGATCCCCGTCGTCGTCACCTGCGTGATCTTCGAGAAGCGCTACGCGCATGTGGCGCGTCTCGCCCAGGACCAGGTCGGCGATCTCACGACGGTCGTCGAGGAGAGCGTGCTCGGCATCCGCATCGTCAAGGGCTTCGGCCGGCACCGGTCGCAGGCCAGGGCGTTCCGTGAGCTCTCCGGCACCCTGCGCGGCACGGAACTGCACAAGGCCCGCCTGCTGGCCACGATCTGGGGTGTCATCGTGACCCTGCCCGAGGTGGCGATCGGGGCGGCGCTGGTGCTGGGCTGTGTGCAGGTGGCGGACGGGGAGCTGTCGGCGGGGACGCTGGTGGCGTTCCTCTCCACCGCTCTGGCACTGAGGTGGCCGGTGGACTCGATCGGCTTCCTGCTGGCGATGAGCCAGGAGGCGGCGACGGCGACGGAGCGCTATTTCGAGGCCATGGACGAGGTACCGGAACAGCAGACCCCCGCACGGCCCGCGGGGGCCGGCGCGGCGGAACCCCGACGGCCCGCGGACGGCCTCCGGTTCCACGACGTCCGATTCCGCTACCCCGACGCGCCCGAGGACTCCCCGCCCGTCCTCGACCTGGTCGACCTCCACATCCGACCGGGCGAGTCCATGGCCCTGGTCGGTGCGACGG
>NZ_RSAJ01000868.1 GCF_003933965.1 Streptomyces sp. RP5T | reverse complement strand
AAGCCGCCCCGCGCCCGAAGAAGGCCGCGCCCTTCGTGAACCCGCTCGTCCGCAACCGCGCCGACCCGTACATCCACCGTCACACCGACGGCCACTACTACTTCACCGCCACCGCCCCCGAGTACGACCGCATCATCCTGCGCCGCTCCCGTACCCTGGGCGGCCTCGCGACCGCGGACGAGTCCGTCATCTGGACCAAGCACCCGACCGGTGTCATGGGCGCTCACATCTGGGCGCCGGAGATCCACCGCATCGGCGGCAAGTGGTACATCTACTTCGCCTCCGCGCCCGCCGAGAGCGTGTGGGACATCCGCATCTGGGTCCTGGAGAACGCAGACCCCAACCCCTTCAAGGGCACTTGGGTGGAGAGGGGCCAGGTCAGAACGGCCTGGGAGACCTTCTCCCTGGACGCCACCACCTTCGCCCACCGCGGCTCCCGCTACCTCGCCTGGGCGCAGCACGAGCCCGGCCTGGACAACAACACCGGCATCTTCCTGTCCAGGATGGCCAACCCGTGGACCCTGACGGGTCCTCAGATCCGGCTCTCCACACCGGAGTACGACTGGGAGTGCGTCGGCTACAAGGTCAACGAAGGACCCTCGGTCATCGCCCGCAACGGCCGCCTGTTCATGTCCTACTCGGCCAGCGCCACCGACTGGCACTACTGCATGGGCCTGCTCACGGCCGACGCGGACGCCGACCTCATGAACCCGGCGAGCTGGTCCAAGTCGCCCACCCCGGTGTTCACCAGCAACGACACCACCAGGCAGTACGGCCCCGGCCACAACTGCTTCACCGTGGCCGAGGACGGACGCAGTGACGTCCTCGTCTACCACGCCCGCCAGTACAAGGAGATCGTCGGCGACCCGCTGAACGACCCCAACCGGCACACCCGCGTCCAGAAGCTGGGCTGGCACGCGGACGGCACGCCGGACTTCGGCATACCGGTGGCGGACACCGCCACGGACACGGAGGTTGCGTCATGAGACGTGCGTACGCGGTGCTGCTCGCCCTCTGTCTGGCCCTGGCCGGAGCCCTGGTGACCGCAGGACCGGCCCAGGCCGCCCCGCTGACCCTCCCCAACGGCGTTCAGTTCACCGACACTTCGGGCAACCCCCTGCACGCCCACGGCGGCGGGGTCATCAAGGTCGGCTCCTACTACTACTGGTTCGGCGAGGACCGCAACGCCGACAACACCTTCCGGTACGTGGACGCCTACCGCTCCACCGACCTTAAGAACTGGGAGTTCAGGAACCACGTCCTGACCCAGTCCAGCGCCTCCGAGCTCGCCACCGCCTACATCGAGCGGCCCAAGGTCGTCTACAACGCGACCACCGGCAAGTTCGTGATGTGGATGCACAAGGAGAACGGCACCGACTACAGCGAGGCCCGCGCGGCCGTCGCCGTCTCCGACACCGTCGACGGGAACTACGGCTACCAGGGCAGCTTCCGCCCCCTCGGCTCGTACATGTCCCGGGACATCACGACGTTCGTCGACACCGACGGCACCGGGTACATGGTCTCGGCCGCCAACGAGAACTACGACCTGCACATCTACCGGCTCACGGCCGACTACACCGGCATCGCGAGCCTGGTCGCCAACCCGTGGCCCGGCGGCCACCGCGAGGCCCCGGCTCTGTTCAAGCGCGGCGGCGTCTACTTCATGCTGACCTCCGGCGCGACCGGCTGGAGCGCCAACCAGCAGCAGTACGCGACCGCGACCTCCCTCGCCGGCCCGTGGACCTCGATGGCGAACGTCGGCGACTCCACGGCCTACAACTCGCAGACCGCCTACGTCCTTCCGGTGCAGGGGACCTCGGGCACCTCGTACCTCTACCTGGGCGACCGCTGGGGCAACTCCTTCGGCGGCACCGTCAACGACTCGCGGTACGTGTGGCTGCCGCTCACCTTCCCGACCTCCACCACGATGTCCCTGTCCTGGTACCCCGAGGTCACCGTCGACACGGCGGCCGGGACGGTCTCCGGCACCGGCGCCACCTACAACACGCTGGTCTCGCGCAACAGCGGCAAGTGCGCCGACGTGGCCAACCAGTCGCTGTGGCAGGGCGTGGCGATCAGCCAGTACACCTGCAACGGCGGCGGCAACCAGAAGTGGTGGTTCAAGAGCCTCGGCACCGGCTACTACCAGCTGGTCGGCCGCGGCAGTTCGCTGTGCCTCCAGGAGAACGCCGCCGACGTGACCCAGGAGAACTGCGGCAGCGCGACCGGCCAGCAGTGGTCGGTGGTCACCTCGGGCTCGTACGTGAACATCAAGGCCAGGGCCACCGGCGAGTGCCTGGACGTGTCCGGCGCGTCCACCGCCAACTCCGCCGCGATCATCACGTACACGTGCAACGGAGCGCCCAACCAGCAGTGGACGCGCGGTACCTGACGTCAGGTCAGCAGGTCGATGGCGTCGATCGACGTGCCCGCGCTGAGGAAGGACGTCGTCCCCGAACCGCTCGCCACGTAGATCTTCAGCGTGTTGTAGGCGCTGGTGTCCGTCAGCCAGGCGGATGCCGGCACGCTGTAGGTGAACGTGTGGTTGTTGCCCCGGTAC
>NZ_RSAJ01000867.1 GCF_003933965.1 Streptomyces sp. RP5T | reverse complement strand
GGCAGGCAGCGCCCCTGCACCCAATGACGTCAGCCGTGGGCCGTGGCCAGGTGGTGGGCCAGTCTCGGGGAGGCGAACTCCGTGCCGCAGACGAAGCGCATCACCGGGCCGTAGGACGCCGCCGCGGGCAGGCCGGTGAAGTAGAGGCCGGGCACCGAGGAGACGTATCCCGGGCCGAGCCGGGGTGTGCCGCGGCTGACCGCCAGCGCGGTGCGCAGTTCGTGGCCGAGGAAGTCCATCGCGGCGAGGTCGACCCGGTAGCCGGTGGCCGCGATGACGTGGTCGGCGCAGAGGCGGTCCACCGCCTTGGAGTGGGTGAGGACCTCCAGGACCGGGTGTCCGCCGGCCGCGTGCGCCTTGAGGATCCGGTTCACCTCGGTGACCTGGACCTTGCCCTCGAACCGGTCCCGCAGCCACCACGCGCCGAGCGGGCCGAGGACCCGGCGCACCAGGTAGTGGCGGACGGCGGCGGGGAGCCGGCGGTAGGGGTGCGGGTAGGAGGAGAGGGCCCACAGCGACCAGGCGCGGCCGAAGGGCGACTCGGGCCGCAGCCGCGGCTGCTTCCACGGCGGCGCGCCGAAGTCCACGCTGCCGCGGCCGCGGGCGACCACCCTGACCTGGGCGCCCGCCTCCGCCGCGAGGGCGGCCGTCTCCAGCGCGGACTGGCCGGCGCCGACGACGATCAGCTCCTTGCCCGACCAGCGGCCGAGGTCGTGGTGCTGGGAGCTGTGGGAGAGCGGGCCGGTGGGCGCGGGTCCGTCGGGTACGGCGGCGGCCAGCTCCCGGGGCAGGTGGGAGAGCCCCGACAGACCGGTGGCCACGACGACCGCCCGCGCGGTGAACGACTCCCCCGAGTCGAGCTTGAGCTGGAAGCCGCCCCGCTCGCTGCGGTCCACGGACACGACCCGCACCCGCTCCAGCCCGGGCACCAGCTGCCGCTGGAACCACTGGCCGTAGGCGATGAAGGTCTCGACGGGAATGATGTCCTCGTCCGTCACCAGGCGGGGGATGCCCGCCGCGTCGCAGTAGTCGGCGAGGGTGTGCCCGCGCCGGGGCGCGTCGAGACTGGAGGCGGCCGGGGTCGACTTGAGGAGCATGCCCGCGGGCATGTGGTCGCGCCAGCTGACCATGGGTTCGCCGAAGACGCGCACGGGGATGCCGCGCGCCCGCAGATGGGCGGCGGTCGACAGGCCGAAGGGCCCGGCGCCGATGACTGCTACCGGTTGGTTCACGAAGTCCCTCCCCAGGACGTCACTTCGTCACTTCGTGGTGGTACCGCTGTTCAACTGGTCCCGCGGCCCCGCCGGTTGGTCCGCCAGAGCTGGTGGAGATGTCTCGCGCCGGGCCGCACGAACCGGGCGAGCATGGTGAGGAACGGCAGCGGGTCGTCACCCGCGAACCAGGCCAGCTCGGTCCCGCTGGGCCGCGCCGGCGCGTGCGGGGTCGTATAGCCGCTGCGGCGGTAGGCGAGCAGGGCGGGCAGGTCGATGTTCCCCACGACATAGCGGTGACCGGCCCGCTGTTCCCCCTCCGGGACGGCCCGCCCGGTCAGGTCGAGGTGCATGGCGCGCACGACGTCCACCCCCGACCCGCTCTCGAAGAGCCGGAACTGGGCGCCCATGCGGGGGTTGAAGTCGAGCAGTTTGTACTGCCCGTCGCGCCGGTCGAAGCGCAGGTCGAGGTCGATGATGCCGGTGTAGCCGATCTGTTTGACGAAGCGCGCGGCGAGGTCCGCGAGTTCCGGGTTGTCGACGACGTAGGCGTTGGCCGTCATCCCCGCGTGCGGCGGCCAGGAGCGCACCTTGACGCCGGTGAACAGGGCCAGCGGGGCGGAGTTGCCGTCGAAGTAGGCGTGCACGATCCAGTCCTCGGCCTCCTCCCGCGGCAGGTACTCCTGGAGGATCACCCCGGGCCGCTCGCCCCAGTCACGGGCGAGGGCGAGCAGCCCTTCACGGGTGGCGATGCGGGTGGTGCCGCCCACCGCGGGCCGCCGGCGCCGTACGAACGCCTCGCGGTTCTTGGCCACCACCGGGAAGCGGGCCTTCTCGGCGAAGGCCACGATGTCGTCGTACGACCGCGGGAAGGCGGCCTGCGGGCTCGCGATCCCGTGTTCGGCGCACAGTTCGTGCAGGCCCTGTTTGCTGGCCAGCCGGCGGGTGAGGCCGGGCTCCACGCGCGGGAAGAGGAACCGGCCGAGGAGATCGCTCTGGTGCTCGGCGATCAGGACCGCCGCCTCCTCGTCGGTCGGCACGAGGACGGCGGGCCGGCCGATGCGGCGCCCGATCCGGACCAGTCCCTCGACCAGCCGGCCCGGGTCCTCGGTGCCGGTCGTCGGCCAGACGAACGCGCGGGTGAGGTACCGGGAGGCGGCGGCGGGTGTGCAACGGTCCTCCGTGATGGCGTACATGGGCACCCCGAGGCGGCCCAGGCTGCGGATCGCGCCGACTCCGCCGTGGTGCAGCGGATAGTCGCCGAACTTGACGATCAGGGCCGGGACCTCGCGGTCGGCCTCGAACGGCACACTGCTCGCGCTTCTGGCCACGGTCCCCCCACGCGTCCCCCCACGGAC
>NZ_RSAJ01000866.1 GCF_003933965.1 Streptomyces sp. RP5T | reverse complement strand
GGGCGGCCTTCGTGCTGCGGGCGGCGGGGGACTCGGGATCCACCGACGGTTCGTCGGCGCTGACCTGGCTGTCGCCGCTCGGCTGGCTGTCTCAGCTGCGCGCCTTCGCCGGTGAGCGCTGGTGGGTACTGCTGCTCTTCGCGGCGGCGATCGCGGTCCAGGGCGCGCTGGCCTACGCGCTCGCGGGCCGCAGGGACGTGGGCATGAGCTTCATGCCCACGCGCCCGGGACCCGCCTCCGGCCACCTGGGCACGGTCGGCGCGCTGGCCTGGCGGCTCCAGCGCGGCAGCGTGCTCGGCTGGTCGATCGGCTTCTTCCTCGCCGGGGTCGTCTACGGCGGTCTGACCGACGGCGTGGCCGACCTGGTCGGTGACAACGCGAAGGCCCGCGAGATCTTCGAGCGGATGGGCGGACAGTCCGGGATCACGGACGCCTTCCTCGCCTCGATGACCGGGATGCTGGGGCTGGTGGCCACGCTGTACGTCGTCGCGTCGGTGCTGCGGCTGCACGGCGAGGAGACCTCCATGCGGGCCGAACCGCTGCTGGCGAACGCGGTGGGCCGCCTGCGGTGGGCCTCGGGCCACCTGGTCGTCGCGTTCGGCGGCTCGGCACTCGTCATGCTGCTCGCGGGCCTCGGCTTCGCCGTGGGCTACGGCAAGGAGGTCGGCCCCGTCCTGGGCGCGTGCCTGGTGCAGGTGGCGGGGGTGTGGGTGATCGGGGGCCTCACGGTTCTGCTGTACGGCCTGGCCCCGCGCCTCGCTCCCCTGGCCTGGGGAGTGGCCGGGGCGGTGCTGCTGATCGGCTGGGTCGGCCCGGCCCTCGACATCCCGCAGAGCGTCCTTGACCTCTCCCCCTTCGGCCACCTGCCGAAACTGCCGGGGGCGCCGATGCGGTGGACGCCGGTGCTGGCCCTGACCGCACTGGCGGCGGCCTTCGTGACCGCCGGGCTGGCGGGTCTGCGGCGGCGGGACATGACCACGTGAACCACCGAGGGGCGCGAGGCGTCCCTCGGGGCATGAGGAGATCCGGCACGGACCCGATGACCTGCGGCGGCTGTGGCCTGTCGGCGCTGGGCGCGACGGCGGCCCCGCTGCTGTGGCTGTCCATGCCCCGCACCCGGCGCCACCTGGGCGGTGGCTTCGAGAACGAGGGCATGGACCTCACGGTCCTGCTCACCGAGCTGCCGCTCGTGACCCTGGGCGGAGCCTTCCTGCCCCTCCTCGCGCTCACCCTGCTGACGCGGCTGCGGGACCGGGACCGGCGGCGGCAGCCTTAGCCGAGGTGGACGGGCAAGCCCTCCAGTCCCCGGATCACGAAGTTCGGCTTGCGCCGGGGCTCCGCCGCCGGGGTCAGCGTCGGTGCCCTCTCCAGCAGGGCCGTCATGGAGGCGGCCAGTTCGATCCGGGCCAGGGGCGCGCCGATGCAGTAGTGGATGCCGGCGCTGAAGGAGATGTGCGGGTTGTCCGCGCGGGCCAGATCCAGGCGCTCGGGGTCCCGGAACACCTCGGGGTCGTGGTTGGCGGAGCCGAAGAGGAGGGCGATCTCGGCACCCCGGGGGACGGTCGTCCCGTCGATCTCGATGTCGTCCAGGACCCAGCGTTCGAAGAGCTGGAGCGGGGTGTCGTAGCGCATGAGCTCCTCGACGGCCCGGGGGACCAGGGAGTGGTCGGCACGGAGTCCGCGCAGCTCACCGGGGTTGCGGAACAGCGCCCACCAGCCGTTGACCGTGGCGTTCACGGTGGCCTCGTGGCCCGCGTTCAGCAGCAGGACGCAGGTGGAGATCATCTCCTGCTCGGTGAGCCGGTCGCCCTCGTCGTGGGCGGCGATGAGGCCCGAGATCAGGTCGTCGCCGGGGTGCTTGCGGCGCTCGGCGATCAGGTCGCGGAGGTAGTCGGAGAACTCCACCGACGCCCGCACCGCCTTCGCCGCGACCTCCTCGGGCGGGTTGAGCTCGTACATCCCGCAGATGTCGGCCGACCAGGGCCGCAGCGGTGCCCGGTCCGCCTCCGGGATGCCCAGCATCTCGGCGATCACGGCGACCGGGAGGGGCTCGGCGACATCGGTGAGCAGATCGCCGCCGCCCTGCGCGACGAGCCGGTCCACCAGCTCACCGGCCAGCCTGGTCACGTACGGCCTCAGCTGCTCGACCGTGCGCGGCGTGAACGCCTTCGACACCAGACGCCGGATCCGGGTGTGGTCCGGCGGCTCCAGGTCGAGCATCCCGTGGTCGTTGAGCGTGTGGAACGGCTCGTGTTCCACCGGCGGTGCCGTCCGCCCGAAGTCCTCGTGGGTGAACCGGTGCTGGTAGGTCCGCCCGAGCCTGCGGTCCCTCAGCAGCGCGGACACGTCCGCGTGGTGCGGGACGAGCCACTGGTTCGTCGGCTCGAAGTACTGCACACGGCCCTTGGCACGCAGCTCGGCGTAGGCGGGGTACGGGTCGGCGAGAAACGCCGGGTCCCAGGGATCGAAGGCTGCCATGCGGGGACGCTAGCCGCTGATGCGGGCTCCTGACCAGGGGTGTTCTTTCAGGTGGTCGATGAGGGCCGTGAAGGCGGGGGCGGGGAAGGTGAG
>NZ_RSAJ01000865.1 GCF_003933965.1 Streptomyces sp. RP5T | reverse complement strand
CCGCTGCCCGGCCCCGGCCCGCTCAGTCTGCCGGAGCCGGAAGCCCTGATGCGCTCCTTCCTGGATGCGGTCGCCGACACCCTGCCCCGCACCCCCGCGGCGCCCCACGCGTCCGGCAAGCCCTTCGCGGCCCGCGCACCGCAGCGCCTGCCGCACGCCCAGGACTGGGCCGCCGAGGTCGCCGCCGGCATGGACGCGGGCGTGCGCATCTCGCTCCGCCTGGACCTGTCGGCGTACAACCTCTTCCACGCCGACGCCGAGGGTGTGCGCAGCGCGGGCGCCGCCATCGTGCAGGTGCACAGCCTCGCCGACCCGACCCTGGTGACCGACGCGGCGGCCCTGTGGGCGGGGGAGGCCGACGCCGTCTTCGGACCCCGCGCACGCGTGGACGCCGCCCTCGCGGTGCGCCGCGCCGCCCGGGCCTGGCCGCCCCTGGACCGGCTCTCCGAGCAGGACGTGCCCGACGTACTGGCCCTGTCCGACGAGGAGTTGGGCGACCTGCTCGGCGTGGCGGCCACCCGGCTCGCGGCGGCCGGAGTCGCGGTGCACTGGCCCCGGGACCTGGCACAGGACCTCACCGCCGCGGCGGTCGTACGCCCCGCCCCGGGCTCGGCGACCGACGGCACCGGCTTCTTCGAGAGCGAGGAACTGCTTCAGTTCCGCTGGCAGTTGGCGCTCGGCGGCGACCCGCTCAGCGACGCCGAGATGGACGCGCTGGCCGAGGCCCACCGTCCCGTCGTACGCCTCAGGGACCAGTGGGTGCTCGTCGACCCCGCCCTCGTCCGCAAGGCCCGCAAACGCGAACTGGGGCTGCTCGACCCGGTCGATGCGCTCTCCGCGGCCCTCACCGGCAGCGCGGAGGTCGACGGCGAGACCGTGGAGGCCGTGCCCGTCGGCGCGCTCGCCGCCCTGCGCGACCGCCTGACGGCCGGGGTGCGCCCCGCGGAACCGCCGCCGGGCCTGCACGCCACCCTCCGCGACTACCAACTCCGCGGCCTGGCCTGGCTCGACCTCATGACCTCCCTCGGCCTCGGCGGCTGCCTCGCCGACGACATGGGACTCGGCAAGACCATCACCGTCATCGCCCTGCACCTGCGCCGGGCGCGGCGCGAACCCACCCTCGTCGTCTGTCCCGCCTCGCTGCTGGGCAACTGGCAGCGGGAGATCACCCGGTTCGCGCCCGGCGTCCCCGTCCGCCGCTTCCACGGCACCGACCGCAGCCTGGACGACCTCGACGGCGGTTTCGTCCTCACCACGTACGGCACCATGCGGGCGGCGGCCGCCCGGCTCGCCGAGCAGCGCTGGGGCATGGTGGTCGCGGACGAGGCCCAGCACGTGAAGAACCCGTACTCGGCCACCGCCAAGGCACTGCGCACCATCCCCTCGCCCGCGCGCGTGGCCCTGACCGGAACCCCGGTCGAGAACAACCTCTCGGAGCTGTGGGCCCTGCTCGACTGGACCACCCCCGGACTCCTCGGCCCCCTGAAGTCCTTCCGCGCCCGGCACGCGCGCGCCGTGGAGAACGGCGAGGACGAAGAGGCGGTGACCAGGCTGGCGAGGCTGGTCCGGCCCTTCCTCCTGCGCCGCAAGAAGTCCGACCCGGGCATCGTCCCCGAGCTGCCGCCGAAGACGGAGACCGACCATCCGGTCCCGCTCACCCGTGAACAGGCCTCGCTGTACGAGGCGGTGGTGCGCGAGTCGCTGCTGGCCATCGAGACGGCACAGGGCATCGCGCGCAGGGGCCTGGTGCTGAAGCTGCTGGGCGCGCTGAAGCAGATCTGCGATCATCCCGCGCTGTACCTGAAGGAGGAGGTCCCTGCGACCGCCGGTGAGCGCCTGGTCGCCCGTTCCGGCAAACTGGCCCTGCTGGACGAGCTGTTGGACACCCTGCTGGCGGAGGACGGCTCGGCCCTCGTCTTCACCCAGTACGTGGGAATGGCCCGCCTGATCGCCGCCCACCTCGCCGCCCGCGCGGTCCCGGTGGACCTGCTGCACGGCGGGACGCCGGTGCCGGAGCGCGAGCGCATGGTGGACCGTTTCCAGAGCGGGGCGATCCCGGTCCTGGTCCTGTCGCTCAAGGCGGCGGGCACGGGCCTCAACCTCACCCGCGCGGGGCACGTGATCCACTTCGACCGCTGGTGGAACCCCGCCGTCGAGGAACAGGCCACCGACCGCGCGTACCGCATCGGCCAGACCCAGCCCGTCCAGGTCCACCGCCTCATCACCGAGGGCACGGTGGAGGACCGCATCGCCGAGATGCTCGAAGCGAAGCGGGCCCTCGCCGACGCGATCCTCGGTTCCGGCGAGTCCGCCCTCACCGAACTCACCGACCGCGAACTGACCGACCTGGTCTCCCTCCGGAGGCCGTCATGACCCCGGGCCCCGCGGACGAGGCCCGCCGGGCCCTGCGGGAGGCGCGGGAGCGGGCGGCCAGGGAGAGGGCCGAGGGGGGAAGCGGTGCTTCCGCGGCGGGGAGCGCGGGCCCGCCGGCAGCCGAAAGGGGGCGTGGTGGTCCGGCGCTGGAAGAGAGCGGCGCCACGGATCGCTCCGCCGAGGCAGCCAAGCCGACCCCGGATGCCTCTGACACCGCCCCCACC
>NZ_RSAJ01000864.1 GCF_003933965.1 Streptomyces sp. RP5T | reverse complement strand
GCTACGCCCGCCGCACCCTCGCCGAGGGCCGCCGCCCCGACCCCGCGACCATCCGCCCCGAGGAGTTCGTCAACAGCTTCCGCCAGGACTACGACCGCCCCGACGGCAACGGCTTCACGGTCACCGTCGACGGCGCCCGCACCGGCCAGGACGGCTGGTCGCTGGTCCGCGTCGGCCTGGCCACGAGGAACGCGGCGGACGACCCGGACGAACGCCCGCCCGCCGCCCTCACCTTCGTCATCGACATCTCCGGCTCCATGGCCGAACCCGGCCGCCTCGACCTCGCCCAGCGCTCCCTCGACACCATGACGGAACGGCTGCGCGACGACGACTCGGTCGCCCTCGTCACCTTCAGCGACCAGGCCGAGACGGTCCTGCCGATGACCCGCCTCGGCGACCACCGCGACCGCGTCCACCGGGCGATCGACCGCCTGGAGCCGACGTACTCCACCAACCTCGGCGCGGGGGTCGAGACCGGCTACGAGACCGCGGTCGAGGGTCTGCGCGAGGGCGCCACCAACCGGGTCGTCCTCATCTCCGACGCCCTCGCCAACGACGGCGAGACCGACCCCGACGCCATCCTGGACCGCATCGACACCGCCCGCCGCGAGCACGGCATCACCCTCTTCGGCGTCGGCGTCGGCAGCGACTACGGCGACGCCCTCATGGAACGCCTCGCCGACAAGGGCGACGGGCACACCGTCTACGTCTCCGACGACGACGCCGAGAAGGTCTTCTGCGAACAGCTCCCGCAGAACATCGACCTGACCGCCCGCGACGCCAAGGCCCAGGTCGCCTTCGACCCCGAGACCGTCTCCTCCTTCCGCCTCGTCGGCTACGACAACCGGCGCGTCGCCGACGACGACTTCCGCGACGACCGCGTGGACGGCGGCGAGGTCGGCCCCGGCCACACGGTCACCGCGCTCTACGCGGTCCGCACCCGGCCCGGCGCCGACGGCCACCTTGCCACCGCCACCGTGCGCTGGCAGGACCCGAGGACCCGGGCCCCGCACGAGAAGTCGGCCGGCCTGGAGACCTTCGACGACTCGCTGCGGGAGGCGGACCCGCGCTTCCAGGTCGACGCGGTGGCCGCCTACTTCGCCGACGCGCTGCGCGACGGCTACGCGGACGACCGGCTGCCGGGACGCCCCTCGATGGGCGAACTGGCCGACTGGGCGGACGCTCTGGGGGACCGCACCGAGGACGGCGCGGTACGCCAACTCGCCGACACCATCCGCCGGGCCGGACACCTCGCGGACTGACGCCGCCCCATTGACCTTTTCTTACTTGAGAGTAAGTTAGCGGCCCAGTCGGAGCCGACCGGGGAGCCACCATGGGCGTACGCAAGGATCTGAAGAGGGCGAAACACCTGGCGGGCCGGACCGCGGTCGAGATCGTCAAGGACGATGACGGTGTCGTACGCGAGGCCCGCACACCGCCCCTCGTGGCGCCCCCGGCCACGGGCAGCATCGCCGACCTCCCCTTCACCAACAGGGCCGAGGCCCCCGACGCCGTCGTCCTGCGCCGCCGGGACGAGCGGGGCTGGCACCCGGTGACCGCCGACGAGTTCGCCGCGGAAGTCACCGCCGTGGCCAAGGGGTTGATCGCCGAGGGGCTCGAACCGGGCGGCCGGGTCGCGGTGATGTCCCGCACCCGCTACGAGTGGACGGTCCTGGACTTCGCCATCTGGGCGGCCGGCGGCCAGACGGTCCCCGTCTACGCCACCTCCTCCGCCGAGCAGGTGGAGTGGATCGTACGGGACTCCGGGGCCCGCCACTTCTTCGTGGAGACCGCCGACAACCTGCGCACCGCGACCGCCTCTGACCACCCGCCCCCCGATCTCGTGCGCTACTTCCAGATCGACAGCCACGACCTGGCCGCCCTCAAGGCCAAGGGGCACGGCGTCCCCGACGAGGAGGTCACCGGGCGCCGCGCCGCCCTGACCCCCGACACCATCGCCACCGTCTGCTACACCTCCGGCACCACCGGCCGCCCCAAGGGCTGCGTCCTCACCCACGCCAACCTGCACGCCGAGGCCGCCAACACCGTCGAACTGCTGCACCCCATCTTCAAGGAGGTCACCGACCGGACCGCCTCCACCCTGCTCTTCCTCCCGCTCGCCCACATCATGGGCCGCACCCTCCAGATCGCCTGCCTGATGGCCCGCATCGAGATCGGCCACTGCCCGAGCATCAAGCCCGACGAACTGCGCCCCGCGCTCAAGGAGTTCCGTCCGACCTTCCTGGTCGGCGTGCCGTACCTCTTCGAGAAGATCCACGCCACCGGCCGCGCCACCGCCGAGAAACTGGGCCGCGCCGCCTCCTTCGACCGCGCCCACCGCGTCGGCGTCCGCTTCGGCGAGGCGTACCTGGACAAGTTCCTGGGCCGCGGCAAGGGACCGGGCCCCGGTCTGTACGCCGCCTGGGGCCTGTACGACCTGCTGGTCTACCGCCGGATCCGCAAGGAACTCGGCGGCCGCATGCGCTACGCCATCAGCGGCGGTTCACCCCTGGACCGCGAGCTCAACCTGTTCTTCTCCGCGGCCGGGATCATCATCTACGAGGGCTACGGCCTCACCGAGACCAGCGCCGCCGCCACCATCGTC
>NZ_RSAJ01000863.1 GCF_003933965.1 Streptomyces sp. RP5T | reverse complement strand
GGCCCGCGGGAACCGCGCGCCCGACCCGGCCGACCGCACCCGCCCACAACCCCGCCCGCTTCGCGTGGTCCCGGTCCGCTCCGGGCGAACTCCGGGCTTCTGTCCGGGTTCTGTCACATGCGGGCATTCGTCGCGCTGACAGGGAACCCGGCCGAGGACCGGGTCCCTCCTTCTTCACGGAGTCGAGCGGACAACACACTTCACACGAATCTGGAGCATCCCGTGACAACGCCGGACACAGCAGCACGGCGCACACTGGGGGCCTGTGCCGTCCTGATGGTCGGCGCCCTCACCCTCACCGCGTGCGGAGCCGACTCCGACACCAGGAGCGAGGGCAAGGGCGGCAAGGACCCCGCGAAGTCCTCCGCGGCACAGATCGCCATCTCCGCCAGGAACGGCTCGACGGGCGCGTCGATCAACAGGACCGGCGTGAAGGTCAGCGACGGCACGCTGACCGGAGTGAGGATGACCGTGGCCGGCACGGGCCAGGAGGTGCCGGGGGCACTGGCCGCGGGCGGGACGACCTGGAAGCCCCGGGAGCAGCTGGAGCGGGGAACGAAGTACGAGATAGCCGCGACGGCGAAGGACGCGGACGGCAGGGCCGTGACCACGAAGTCCGTCTTCACGACCGTCTCCAAGGCCGACAGCTTCATCGGCACGTACACGCCGGACGACGGCACGACGGTCGGCGTGGGGATGCCGGTGTCGTTCACCTTCGACAAGGCGATCAGCGACAAGAAGGCCGTGCAGTCGCACATCACCGTCAGCTCCAGCAGCGGGCAGCGGGTGGTCGGGCACTGGTTCGGGGCGCAGCGGCTCGACTTCCGGCCCGAGGAGTACTGGAAGGCCGGCTCCAAGGTCACGATGAAGATCGACCTGGACGGGGTGCAGGGCGCCGACGGGGTCGGCGGGGTGCAGGAGAAGACCGTCGGCTTCACGGTGGGCCGCTCGCAGGTGTCCACCGTGGACGCCGACACCCAGACCATGAAGGTGGTCCGGGACGGGGCGACCGTCAAGACCGTGCCGATCTCCACGGGGAGCCCGGAGTTCACCACCTACAACGGGCAGATGGTGATCTCCGAGAAGTACAAGAAGATCCGTATGGACAGCCGGACGGTCGCGCTGGCCAACGCCTACGACATCCCCGACGTCCCGGACGCCATGCGGCTGACGCAGTCGGGGACCTTCATCCACGGCAACTACTGGTACAACCAGGGCAATCCGCCCTTCGGGCGCACCGCCACCAGCCACGGCTGCGTCGGGCTGCGGGACGTCAAGGGCGGACGGGCGGACACCCCGGCCAAGTGGTTCTACGACAACTCGCTGATCGGGGACGTGGTGGTCGTGAAGAACTCCCCCGACAAGACGGTGGCGCCGGACAACGGACTCAACGGCTGGAACATGTCGTGGAACGAGTGGGTCGCGGGCAGCGCCGCCGGGACGTCCTGATCGCCGCAAGCACCCCCTGACCGGGGGTTTTTGACGGTTCGTCGGGCCTCGCGGGAACTTCCTGCGCGGCCCGGCCGTTTTCCGGGCATACGTTTTCTCGGTTCCCGGACATGATGTCCGACCGAGGGGCTACGGTATGCACCCACAAGGTGACATGCAGCAACGCCGGGAGAAACCTTGAGCGTTCCGTACGAGACGGCAGCGTACGAACCACCCGAGTCGCCCGAGTCTCCGGAGGAGCACCTCGCGCGGCTCCTCGGTCGTGCCCTGAACTCCTTCGAGTTGCCCGACGAGACGATCCGGCGACTGGACTGCGCGCTGGCGTACGACAGTTCGCTGCACTCCGCACACCACAGCGCGGGGCTGCACCGGGAGACCTACCGGCACACGTGGCTGCTCGCCGACGGCTCGGCGCTCACTCTGTGGGAGCTCGTGCACAACACCGCGCGGGACAGCGTTCCGCAGCACGAGGTGTACGTCGACGAGGAGGAGCTGCGGGCGGCGACCGCGCGGCTTCCGTTACCGCAGGACACCCCGGATTTCGAGCTGCCGGTGACGGTGCAGCTCGCGCCCGTGCAGCCGCCGCGGCACGCCTATGTGCCGGACGACTCGGCGGACCACGCGCGCCGGCTGCTGCGCCGCGCGGAGAACACGGACCGGCCGGGCCCGGAGACGGCGGCGCTGCTGAGGGAGGCGTTCGCCCACCAGATCACGCAGGCGTTCGGGCGGCCCTGCCGGGCGGGCCGTGCCGGGCTGGGCTTCTCGCTCTACGAGCACGCGTTCCTGCTGCGCGACGGAGCGGAGATCTCCCTGTGGGAGGTCGAGCACACGGCGACTCCCGACGGACGGCACATGTGCGAGGTGTACGTCTCCGAGGACGCGGCCCGCGAGGCGATGGAGCGCCGCGCGGCGCACCTGTCCTGAGCCGATAGGCCGACCGCGCCCGCCCTGAGTCGAAGGCCGGGCCCGCACCTGTCCTGAGCCGACAGGCCGCGGTCCTGCGCCCACACGCCGACCGCACCTGCCCCGAGTGGCCCGGCGGCTCGCGTTCAGCGGCCGCCGCTGAGCTGTCGTACCAGACCCGCGAACGCGTCCTTCTCCGCCGGTGTGAGCTCGACGGACTCATGGCCGGGCGCGGCGGCGCGAGGGCGGGGAAGGG
>NZ_RSAJ01000862.1 GCF_003933965.1 Streptomyces sp. RP5T | reverse complement strand
GTACGCCCCCACGTGCACCCCCGCCTGCGTGGAGCCCGCGAGCACCCAGCCGAACTCCGACTCCCGGTAGTGGAACGGCGTGGGCACGCCGTCCACGGGCAGGGAGAGCGTCGACCAGTCGGATCCCTCCAGGTCGTCCGCCAGGACCCAGGCCGTCTCGGTCTGCTGGTCCAGCCAGTCGTCGCGCAGCGAGTGGTCCATCTGCCCGGGCCAGGTGAACGACAGCAGCCCCACTCCGGCCAGCCAGGCGGCGGAGGAGACCGACGTGGCCTCCAGCAGGCCCGTGCCGTCCGCGCTCCTGCGGGACGGGTTCGCGGCGACGGTCACCACGACCGCGAACTTCTCCTTCGGCTCCCCGGTGGAGCCGGCCTCGTTCTTCACCGAGGGCTCGTCGCCGTGTCCGATCGACCCGTGCTCGACGACCCCGTCGGCCGACGTGCCGACCTGCATCAGCCAGCGCGGCCCCGTGAAGGCCTCGTCGAGGCCGTACCAGGGGAAGGGCGCCTGAAGGTAGCCGTCGACCGTGCGCCGGGCGGAGGGAACCTGCTGGCCACCCTCCGCGGCCGGCGCCTGCGCGACCGCCCCACTCGTCGTCTCCATGTGCCGGACGCCTCCTACTAGCTCTCGTCGGACCGGACCGGCCCGCCCCCCTTCGGGCGGCCTCGCTGGTTCGCGTACGGCCCGCACAACAACTCGGCAGCATAGCCACACCGCTCCGAGCTGCGGGGAAACCGCCCGGCGCGCGGGGCACACGAGGGGTTCGTTCAGGCCGTACGGGGGCCTCACGAGGCGGGGGCGGGGTATGAGACGCGTCACGTACGACGGGAAAAGGCGCCCGCGAGCTGAACTGCTCGGCAGGCGCCTTCCGGTGGGGCGTACGGCTCAGGTGGCGTCGGCGTCGAAGGGCGGGCGGTCGTCCTTGCCCAGCTCCTCGGGCTTCTTGGTCATGTCGATCCGGCCACCCGAGGACGACGGGGACGACGAGGACGAGGAGGTGTCCGTGCTGTGCACCGCGTCGGTGACCTCGGCCATCTCCTTCTTCAGGTCGAAGCCGTTGCGGATCTCCTTGAGCCCCAGCTCGTCGTTGTCCAGCTGCTTGCGGATGAACGTCTTGGGGTTGAGGTCCTCGAACTCGAAGTCCTTGAACTCCGGGCCCAGCTCCGAGCGGATGTCCTGCTTGGCGCTCTCCGAGAACTCGCGGATCTTGCGCACGGTCCGCATGACGTCCTGGATGACCTTGGGGAGCTTGTCCGGACCGAAGACGAGCACGGCGAGGACAACGAGCGTGATCAGCTCGAGCGGTCCTATGTCATTGAACACCTGAAGCTCCTTGGGGTCCGGGCCAGGACCACGGTACCTGCCTCTCCCCTGCGACGGGTACTGCCCCGAGGGCTCCGCGCGCGGATAGGTGAACGGTTTTCCCGGTTGTTTGCCTGGGGAAGCCAGGTTCGCAAACGCAGCTGTGAAACGGGTGTACGTCAGCCACCGGACGCGGATCCGAGGGTCAGCGAGACGGTGAGCTCCTTGCCCGCGCGCTCCAGGGTCAGCCGGAGCCGGTCACCGGGCCGGTGGGCGCGGGTCCTGACGATGAGCTCGTCGCCGGAGTGGACACGGCGGCCGTCGACCTCGGTGATGACGTCCCCCGCCTCGATCCCGGCCCGGTCGCCCGGACCGCCCTCGGTCACGGCGGGTCCGCCGCCACTGCCCTTCGTCCCGACCCGGGCGCCGTCGCCGGTGTAGTCCATGTCGAGGGTGACGCCGATGACCGGGTGGGTCGCCCGGCCGGTGTTGATCAGCTCTTCCGCGACCCGCTTGGCCTGGTTGACGGGAATGGCGAAGCCGAGACCTATCGAACCGGCCTGTCCGCTCCCGGGACGGGAGCCGTCGTCGACGGAACGGATGGCGGAGTTGATGCCGACGACCCGGGCCCGGGAGTCGAGGAGCGGGCCGCCGGAGTTGCCGGGGTTGATGGGGGCGTCGGTCTGGAGGGCGTCGACGTACGACACGTCACTGCCGTCCCCGCTCTCGCCCCCGGCGGTGACGGGCCGTTCCTTCGCGCTGATGATCCCGGAGGTGACGGTGCCCTCCAGGTCGAAGGGGGCGCCGATGGCGACGACGGGGTCACCGACCTGGACGCTGTCGGAGTTGCCAAGAGGGATGGGTCGCAGCCCACGGACACTTCTCACCTCGACGACGGCGAGGTCGTACCCGCTGTCCCGGCCCACGACGGTGGCCTGCGCGGTGTCCCCGCTGTGGAAGGTCACCGATATCTTCCCGTCGGCGCCGGCCGGCTCGACGACGTGGTTGTTGGTGAGGATGTGCCCGCGGTTGTCCAGCACGAAGCCGGCCCCGGTCCCGGACTCCGCGGTCCCGCTCACATGCAGGGTCACGACGCCGGGCAGGGCTCGGGCGGCGATCCCGGCGACCGTGCCGGGCGCCCGTCCGCTGGGCTCCTTCGCGGCCTGCGGCAGCTCCACGACGTCGCCCGCCACGCCGTTGCGCTCCAGATACGCCCCTACGACCCCGCCGGCCCCGCCCGCCACGAGCGCGAGCAGAACAGCGCCGACGAACAGCGCCCGCCGCGTCCGGCGCCGCCGGGCGTCCTCGCTCTCGACGGC
>NZ_RSAJ01000861.1 GCF_003933965.1 Streptomyces sp. RP5T | reverse complement strand
GCGCCGGGGCGGCCGGAGGGGGCCGCGGTGCCGGGGGACTGCTGGTTGGTGGAGGAGGCGAGCGTACGGCTGCGCACCCGGTACAGACCGGTGTCGAGGTCGTCCGCCTTCTCCAGGTTGACCTTGATCGGGCCCATGAAGGTGTAGCGCTGCTGCTTGGCGTAGTCGCCGACCATGCCGGCGAGCTCGTCGCCGAGCTGGCCCGAGTAGGGGCTGAGCCGCTCGAAGTCCGGTGTGCTCAGCTCCACGATGAAGTCGTTGGGGACGACCGTGCGGTCGCGGTTCCAGATGGTGGCGTTGTTGTCGCACTCCCGCTGGAGTGCTCCCGCGATCTCCACGGGCTGCACCTCGGACTTGAACACCTTGGCGAAGGTGCCGTTGACCAGACCTTCGAGACGCTGCTCGAACTTCTTCAGGACTCCCATGAGGCACCTCCTCCGTCCTTGCCGTCCTGGGTACTGCGCCGGCTGCTGCTTACCTGGTACTGCTTACTGATCGTATCCACGCGCCGGTGAATCGGCTGGTTCCCCCTGTCGGCACGGTCGACGGGTGTCGACGCCTCCGAAGTTCCCTGTGGAGCTCCCCTTCGAACTCCGCTGTCGAACTCCTCAGTCAAGGATCGTAGAGGCGGCCGCAGACCAGTGTCCCGCACCTGACTGTGGACCCCTACCTGTCCTGGGGGAACGGGGGCTACCGGTACGAGGTTGATACGTGAACCAGCACTGCTTGATACGTGGCCGGCGGCACCCCGGTTCGGCGGCCCGCCTCCGAAGCCGCTGGTGGGCGGCTGCCCCGGGAGAAGGGATGTGAACCCACCCTCTCCTGCGTGCTAATGTTCTGCGTGTCGGAAGGCGCCGCACCGCAAGGCGGGGGGCCCGAGGACACACCCAATGCGCGGGTGGCGGAATAGGCAGACGCGCTGGATTCAGGTTCCAGTGCCCGAAAGGGCGTGGGGGTTCAACTCCCCCCTCGCGCACCACGAAGAACCGATGAACGGGTCTTCACCAGTGACGAAAGTCACGGTGAGGGCCCGTTTCTCGTTCCTCGACGGGGCGTGCCGGGTTTCGGCGGTGAGGTATCTCACTGCCCGGCTGCGGGCCGGCCGGGGTGCCGGGGCGCATCCGGCCGGAATCCTCAACTCCGTTGCCCAGCAAGGCGACTGTTGTTTCTCCGTGGGGGCGACCGCACCGGTCCGTGGGCCGCGCTCACCGAGCCGGCAGCGCTCGGCGCTGTGTGGTCCGGCCCACCGCCCTGACGCCGCCGCGCTGGTCAGGCTGTCCGCCGTCCACCGCCACCACCGCGTCCGCCCTGCGCGAGGCCGCCGCTCGCGCCGCCGAGGGCCCCTTCTCCGAGGGCGTCCACTTCGCTGCACTCCCGGTCCGCGCTCCCAAGGTGATCTTCGTCTTCTCCGGCCGGGGCTCCCAGTGGGTGGGCATGGGCGCCGCGGACTCCTGGACCGCGAGCCGGCCCCCGACTGCTGGCAGTTCACCCTCGGCCGGGAGACCTGGGCGGCCGGTGACCACTTGGTCGGCGGCCGGACCGTGGCGTCCGGCGCGATGCTCCTGGGACGCACCCCTGCGGATGGCCCGCGAGGTGCTGCCCGGCACGGTCCCCGCCACCTGCGCCCGGGTCCGCTTCCGGGCCCGCTGGTGATCGGGGAGAACGGCACGCGCGTACAGCTCGTGCTGCGGCGGGAGGTGCCGGACGGGGGTGCCCGGGCACGGTTCTACGACGTCGACCGGGCGGTGCGTCGCCGAGGCGTCGATCCCGTCGGCGCTCCCGCACCCGGCGAGCGGTCGGCGGGGGGCGTCCCTGGGGCGGAGTACGCGGAGTACTACGGGCCGCTGGCCCGGGGCGGGGTCTGGCCTACGGGCCTGCGTACCGCCGGGTGCGGCGCGTCGTCGCGGACGCCACCGGTGCGGGGCGGCCCGGCCGACCTGGTCAGCGTGATGCGGGATCGCTGTACTGGACATAGGCCTGCCCGGGGGCGACGGCTTCGGGACGATTGCTCACCGGCGTCGCCCGGCCCGGCCATCTGCGCGCGCTGACGGCCGGTGCCTCCGGACCGATCGTCAAGGACGCCGAACCGGCGAAGCTCGCCGACGCCGTCCCTGCCGTGGCCGCCGGTCAGCAGGTCGCCGACCCCGAACTGGACCTTCCCTCCAGGACCCCTCCGCCGAGGCAGATAGCCAAGCTGCTGTTCCTGACGGCCGCCTGACCGAATTCGTTTTCGCACGAGCGGGTCGTCGAGCCGGGCCCGGCGACAGGACTTCAGCGCCGCAGCGGCCGTAAATGCCCGCCGCCTTCAGAGGGACCCAGAGGGACGTTTCCCGCGGCACGCCGTATCGACTTGTCCTCGTGGTGCACTCCTGGCGGGCCCCGCACCGCACCCGCACGACACCGCCCGTGGCGTGGGGCCTTCGGTCGCCTTCCGTGCCCCGGTCGGCTTCTCAGGAGGGTGGGGAAAACGGTCCTGGTGCGGAATCGGAGCGGTGTTTTTTCCGTACGGTTTCGTAATCGACCGGATCGCGGGCCGTTGATTCCCTGTTTTCGGTCGGCGAGGAAAAGGGCGTGGTGTATTCCCGTTGTCCGCCGTTACCGTCGGTGGACGGGGAGGCGGGAATGGGGAGC
>NZ_RSAJ01000860.1 GCF_003933965.1 Streptomyces sp. RP5T | reverse complement strand
CCCCCTCACCCTCACCCCGATCGGCGAACTCCGATGACCAAGCCCGGGGCTGGCGCGGGCGCGCCGGCCTACCCGATGCAGGCGACCACGACCACGGTGCGCGGAGCCCGCAAAGGCAAATGCGCGAAAGGTGTACGCGCATCCGGCCGCACGCGCCATCCTGCTGAGCGGGGCGGACACTGCCTGAGACGGCCCGGCCGTGTGGTTTGTGATGGCCTCCCGGTGAGTTCGGCACTGGCGACCATGGCTGACGTGGATCAGCTCGACTCTCACCTCTAGGGCGAAAGTCCCGTCGTGCGCAGCCGAGCCACCGTCTGCGCCGAGTTTGCGCGGCGCGGCTGGGCCGCCACCGCCGACAGCAGGCCGTCCCAGGCGTCGGGGAACCCCCGCGTCCACGGCCCACCGGTACGCGACGCGTGCCTCGGGTGTCCGTCCCTGGTCCAGGTACAGGGCGCCGAGCGCAGTGCACACCTCCGCGTCACCGGCTTCACAGCCGCGGACGTAGGCGCGCTCGGCTGCGCGGTGTCGCCGAGTTGCTCGCGTACACGGCCCAATGCAGTCCAGGCGTCGGAGGCGCCCAGGTCAGCCGCCCGCAGCACCGCGCGACGGGATCCCTCCCGGTCCCCGGCGCGTCCCCGTATCCGGGACAGCGCGGGCCAGGTATCGGGGGCACCTCGCTCGGCTGGCAAGTTGGCGGCGAGCTCTGCGCCGCCGCTGTCCCCGGCGTTCTCCCGGGCTCGCGCCAGCGTGATCCCGGCGTCCAGGTCACCCGCGCGTGCCGCCTCCGCAGCTGCGTGCTCGGCGCCGACGTCGTCACCGATCTCCTCGCGGGCTTCAGCCCGCGCGGTTCACGCCTCCCGATCGCCGGTGCGAGCCGTCTGGGCCGAGGCCTCGTCCGCGGCCATGCTGTCGCCGTCCGACTCGGCGAGCAGCGCCGGATGGCGCCGTCGCCCTGCCGGTCAGGCGGGAGGACGACGGGCCCTGAGGTCACCGCGCGCCAGATCCCGTACGGCCTGCGCGATCGGCGCGGGCACCAGCGCCCAGTCGACGTTCTCGAAGCGCGCGCGGAGCCGGGCTGCGGTGGCGCGCTCCGGGGCGTACCGGCGCAGCACCGGATGGTCGACGCCCCGTGCCAGGCACTGGTCCACCGCGGTCACGACCTCCAGGTGGGACGGCACGCACTCCCACGCCACCTGGGAGGCGTCCATGAGGGACTCCCACACCGGGAGGTTGCGGGGGTCGGTGAACAGGCTCTCCCTCACGCCCAGCAGTGCGCGAGCGTAGTCCTCGCCCAGGAAGGCGGTCGTCATGAGGTAGCAGAAGCAGCACTTGGGGCACCGGCCGCACCAGGGCTTGCCGTAGTTGCAGGAGTGCGTCCGGCGCAGGAGGTCCGGTCGGGTGGCGACCATCCGGTAGATCGTGTGGTCGTAGAGACCGCCGAGTGTGGAGTCGAACCCCCTGAACCAGTCGCAGCCGGTGAGTTCCGCGAACAGCCGTGACGAGAGCGACCGGTACTCCGCGCTCTTGCACCACTGATGGCTTATCTCCTCGCCGTCCCACCTCACGTGCGGGTCGTCGGCGGACCGCTCGATGTTGAACCAGACGCGCTCGTATCCCCCGTACAGCACGATGGGCATGTATCCGACGTAGTTGGCGGTGTGCCCGACTGCGAAGTCCGTCCCGAAGTGCCGCACTTGCACACCGGCGTCGGCGAACCGGGAGGGCGGCCGGCTGTAGAAGTCGTCGCGGACGTGGACGCGGACCACCGCTGCGGGCCGCGCCGCGGCACCGATCCTCAGTCCGTCCAGCAGACGACGCTGCAGTGCGTGGTCGCCGCCGACCGGCAGGTACCCCTCGTACACGTCGTACTCGATGCCGCTCCTGTCGAGGATCAGCATCCCGGCCAAGGTGTCCTTGCCTCCCCCGTTGGTCAGCAGGGCGCGGCCGGCGGTGCGCGCGCTGCCTCCTCCTGCGCCGCTCCTCCGCGCGGCGGAGGTGCGGGTGGGCGAGAGCAGTTCCGGCGCGCCGCGGCGGTAGCGGATGCCGTTGCGGTAGCGCCACTCACCGAACTGGCTGAGAAAGCACCGGCGCCAGGCCGCGCCGACCACGGCGTCGCAGGGCAGTCCGGGGGGCAGCACCAGACGCTCGCCGCCCAGTGCGAGAAACCGCATGGCATCCCAGGCGATCAGCGCGCTGACCAGTCGCGGAGCGTTCTCCCGTGCCGGGAGGGCGCCGAACACGTCGGACCACGCCGGAATCGAGTCGTAGGAGATGGCGCAGGTGAAAGTCAGCTCGCCCACGCTCACGCGGTAACGGATCCTGGCGGGTGCGTCCTGGAGTGTGACGGCGCGCACCACCACATCCAGTTCCGGCCGGGCGGTGAGGGAACGGCCCGGGGAGGAAGGCGGCGGACGCCGTGTCACGGTCATGGATGGGCCTCCTCGGAGCGAGGCGGCGTTCCTGGGGCTGCGGAACCGCGCGGAGGACGAATCCACTCTCAACTGTAGGAGCGCCGTCACCAGTCCGCCACCAATGGAGTCCGCCGCTCGCGGGCTGCCTTGCCGGCCGCAGCCTGCAGGCGCAGCCGCAGGCTGCGGCCTCAGGTGCGGGCAGCGGGGGCCATCCTCACGGG
>NZ_RSAJ01000085.1 GCF_003933965.1 Streptomyces sp. RP5T | reverse complement strand
GGCTGCATGCGGGTCCGGGGCCGGCGTCGGCGGAGACGCGGCGGGTCACGATGCGGCTGGTGCGGGCGCTTCGGGGAGTGTTCGGCGAGCGGGTCGAGGATGACCGGGGCGTGCCGGGCGGGCGGTACGCGCAGGTACTGGCGGGTATCGGCGCGCTGGAGACGATGCGTGCCAATGATGCGGCGCTGGACGAGGTCACGTTCTTCCGGATGGAACTGTGGACGACCCTGGCCCTGCAGCTGGCCGGCGGTAACCCCCTGGACTCGGGTCGCTATGAGCGTGTTCTGGACATGGCCCGGCAGCGGGTGGGGCAGGACCCCGGTGCCAAGCTCACCGACGCTGTGCCGAACCCCTTCATGCGCTACGCCCTTGGCCAGCTGTCGACCCCTCTGAGGCAGGCCCGCGTGCGGGAGATCCTGAGTCTGCCCGCCTCTCAGCCGTTGGGCCGACGGGAGATTGCGCGGACGTTCTGGGCGTTGACCCGAGCCTGCCTGCTCCTTGGTCCGATGTCGCTCGATGCCCGGGAGCGGGTGGGGCGCGGTGTGCTCCACATGGCCGACACGGATCCGTGGGACCAGGACAGGTTCAGGCAACTTGCGACGCTGGCGGCGCAGGCCGTGGCGCAGGGCGTGGACATCGGCGCCCCGCACATGCTGGCTGCTTTCCACTTGGTGCAGATGGGCGCGTTCGAGCCGGCTGCCCAACTGGCGCAGGACGGCAAGGTCCTGGGCTTCAACTGGAGTGGTGTTCCTGCGCCGTACGGTGTGCGGGCCGACTCGTTGCAGGTCGCCGGGTCTGTCGTCGAGGCGCCGTGGGTGGCCGACGGCTGGAGCCCCGGTGACATCGTGGTCCTGTGGACCGACACTGATTCCGGCGGCGGGGTGGTGCTGCATCTGCCCCGGCTCTCCGGGGTTGCCGTTCCGGACGAGGAATACCTGGCACTGCATACCCTGAATCCGTTCCTTCGTGCCGTGGACATCGCGATCCCGGCCGTCTTCCTGACCTCGGGGCAGGCGACACGGCACTTCCCGGAGTGGTTCTTCGACACGACAGGCCGGCCCAACTACAGCTTCCGCGGGCGCCTCATGGCGTCCTCGTCCGGGCCGTCGGCTCCGCTCACCATCACGGCACATCCCCTCCCCGGCGATCCGACGCCGGCCCAGGACCTGTGGAAGCTCGTCACCCCGGGAGGGTTCTCTCCCGCCCCGCCGACCACCGCCGGGCAGTACGCAGCGGCGGCGAACTTCCAGGGTGCGCGGTACCCGTTGCTGTCGGAGCAGGAACCGAACCTGGACGAGGCCGGTGATCAGTACCAGACCGAAGGCCCGACGGATCCCGGTGCGGAGACCGGACCGGTCGAGGATCTGCTGGATGCCGAGTCGGACGTGGATCCGGTGGACGCGCTGCTCGCGCGGTGGACCACGCTCGACGTGGCCGGGCTCCGGCGGGCGCGGCGTGCGGTGACCCGGCCGGTCACCGACCCGGACGACGGCCGCTGGTTCGGCGAGGCGTTCTTCGACCAGGCGGACCATGACCTCCGCGCCCCGGCCATGGGCCGGGCCGCGAACCTCACGCAGTACACACAGTGGGAGCAGACCCCCTCCGGCGACCTGTCCGGCGTCCAGCGCCGCATGCCGGTGACGGACGGCAGCAGCGCCTTCTGGTTCGGGCACGGTGACCCGACCGAGGACACGGCCGGGGCCGAGCGGTTCGCGGAGTTCGCGGACCGGGTGGTCGCGTCCGGCCTGACCTCGATCACCCTGGTCGCGTGCTCCTCGCGGTCGGCACTGGCGACCTCGGCCGGGAGGCTGCGGCCGTTGGTGGACAGGACCCGGCTGACCGTTCACCTGGCGCCCGCCCGGGTCGCGCTCGTTCCGGGGCGGGACGGGCGGCCGGACCGGCTCCACGTGGACGTGGACACGCAGAGCGGGTCCGCCGGTTTCGTCAGCCTCGTTCCGGACGTTCCCGAACCTGTTCCCGCGCCCTGGATACGGGTCGACCAGGAGCCACTCGCGTCCGAACACTACCCGCCTGCCGATTTCTGGAACGTGCTGCCGAGCGGAACGACGGAGCCGCGCTTCCCGTACCTCTATGCCGAGAACCCCAGCGGGGGGCCCAGCCGGTACCACGTGTTGAGCAAGCAGTACGAAATGGCGTTCAGGATGGTGCTCTCCGCCTACGCCGTGCCGCGGATAGAGGTGGTCAAGGCACTCGACGCGCTGTTCGATTACTACGAACCGCACTTCGGTTCCCGCACCTTCGACCTGTTCGCGAAACGCCCCGGTCCACGGTCCGCACAGCGTCAGTTCATCCGTCTGACGGACCACGACTCCGACGCCACCCTGGACGAGCGGATCGATGCCTTCGAGCGTGCCGTGTTCAGCAACCCCGACTACCCGGAGGCGCTGGCCAAGCTATGGGCCCAGAAGCCGGGGCTGAATCCGCAAGGGCTGCCCGGAGTGCCCGATGTCGAGGTCCCTTACTCCCCTGCGGAGCTTCAGCGGGCGCGCGCGTACGGTCACGCGTTCGCCGCCGCGCCGGCCGAGAAGGTCACCCACCTGATGCGTGTGTGGCGGGCACTGAACGTACCGGAGGGCAACCCGCTGGGCTTCCGCAACGCCCTGGTCGCCTGGGGCCTCAGGAACCACTCGCTGGCCGAGGTGCTGTCGGCCACCCAGAAGGCCGGTGTCCGCGATGAGGTGGAACCTTCTCGACTGGTCGACGCCTCCCGGCTCCATGCGTGGAGCGAGGCCCAGATCGATCCCCGTCGGATCATCGCGTCCTTCCCGGAGCTGTTCCAGACGCAGTACGGACGGAGCAGCGCCCTGTGGAATTCCCTGCGGCAACCGCATGAGCGGCTGTTCCATGAAATGTGGAGCGGCTTCGACGTCCGGACTCGCGAAACACTCGAGCACATCGCGACCATGGCCGGGCTGGAGGGCGCGAGCCCCGCGCTGCGACCCAGCCTTTCCGCACGGCGCCGCAGAGCCCTCCTGGAGGTGTGGGAACGCCAGGGGACACAGCACGGCGTGCGGAACCTCCGGTCCGGGCATCTGCTGGGCCTGTACCTGGCCACAGGCGCCGACCGGCGCCTCCTCCAGGTGCGTCCGTCGCACAGCACGGTTTTCACTGAGACAGACTCCCTGCCCCCACTGCCGGGACCGACGGCGCGCGACCTGGTCCTCCACGCATGGAAGGGGAAGGGTGCGTACCCGGCCCTGTTCCTCGCCGACGAGGTGTTCCGTGAGCGCCTCGAACTGGCTGAGCAGGCCCGGCAGAACGGGCAGAGCGCGACGGAGCCGGTCGCACTGATCAGGCGAGCCGTCGACCTGGCCGAACTGGGAAGCGCTTCCGTCTACGCCGGGTACGAGGAGCTGGCGTCCGAGGCAGCCGAACGGCTCATCCCGGCCCATCGCCGGGCGTGGTTCGGCGAGTGGGCTTCCGGGCCGGTGGACGGACCGCACACCTTCGGGGACGCGCAGGGAGTCATCCGTAAGCGACGGCTGCACCTGGTGTCGGTCAACAGGCGGGCTCTCCTGGACGACTTGTCCGCCGGCGCTGCGGAGCACGAGGGCGAACACCTGGTGCTGTACGAAGTGCTGGCGTCCTCGGCGCGCGAAGTCGCACCGTTCCTCCCCGAGGTCCGTGACACCGACCGGGGCAAGGCGCTGTATCCGGTCGAGGTGGCGTACCAGTACGGCGGCTACCGCGTCGAGCACGACGAGCGGCTCGGCCTGAGCTACGTCGTGGCCACACTGGAGGAACTTCCCCAGCCGCTGGCGCCCGATGCGTGGGACCGGGAGTTGCTGAGCCGCACCGTCCGGGACCGGAACGGCACACAGACCGGCATCTCTTTCGTGAACTCCGAAGAATGGTCACATGCCGGGAGCGAGGCGAGGGACGCCATGCAGGCGAGTACCTACCGCACGCACCGGGAGGACAACGAAGAGATCTACAGCGACCAGGAGTACCCCGTCCTCTGGAGGCCCGGACACGTGGGCTGGCTGGACGTGCACGGCAGCGGACAGGTCCTCACCATCGCGTCGCGGTACGGCACGAAATTCGGGAGCGGTGCCCAGGTCGGCGAGTACGCGCGACAGCTTCTCCGCTCCTCCGGGATCCCTGCCATCCCGATCGTGTACAACTCCTGCTCGGCCGCGAAGAACACTGCCGTCAGCACGGTGATGGCACAGGAGCTCGCCGACTGGAGCGGGAACGTCGGCTTCGCCGCTCCCACCATCATTCAGTTCCCGACGACCGGAACAGCTGTCACCGAGAGCGGAAAGGACCTGCCCGGCGCCTTCCTCTCCTTGAAGGTCACCGCCGACCATCCGGCACCTCGGTTCACCTCGTTCCGGCCCCGCCCGCGCACCGACGCGGTGGGCCCGGATTCGCTCGCCCAACAGGGTGCCTGGGCCGAGAGCGTGTACGGCCGGAGGGAATGGAGCTCTCGTGCCCGGATCTACGAGATCAACCTGGCCGGGAGGCTGGCCGCCCATGGCGCGGTGCTCGATGCCGCGCGGGGCGCGGTGGAGGCCGCCGGCGGAACCCGGCCTGCGACCACGGACATTTTCGAGGTGATGACCGAGTTCTTTGAACGGGCGCTTCCCCAGCGCCTGTTGGAGGACTTCGACGCGACGCCGCCCCCGGACGAGTACCGAAGAGAGTACGGTCGGCGTGGCGTGCGGATCACCAGAGAAGGGCATGAACTGCCCGACCTGGTCTTCAAACGGTTCGCGGAACTGGCGGACCCCTCCTACCCGCAGTTGCTGGCCTTCCGTAAGGCCGTGGTCGCATGGCTGGTCGGCACCGACCAGCCGTACGCACATTCACTGCACGAAGTGGTACGTGCCTCGACGAGGGCCGAGGTCGGCTTCGGTCACGTAGCGGACGCCATCGCCGTGGCGGGCGACGGAATGCACTTGTACCTGTGGGCGGATCAGGCCCTCGCGCCCGGCGACGGCGACACGCGTGTCGGAGTGCCCCTGCCGATGAACACCCTCTACCGCACCCTCACCAAGGGTCTTCTGACGCCGACGGTCACCGGTGACGGCTGGATTCCGAACGGCATCGTCCGTGTGCTCGAGGGCGACGTCACCGATCCCGACGTACCCCGCGACGGACTGAGCGACCGGCTGGACGCTCTGGCGAGCTGGCGCAGGCGCCACCGGGGGAGCCTGCTGAAGCTGCTGGAAGAGGGGCACATCACCGCGCTCCACCTGTTGAGCGGTCCGGACGGAGAGGTCTTCAGGTTCTGGCAGAACGCGGGGACACCGACCAGGAACGAGATGCGCCTGGGCCTGCGCTCCATCGTGGAGTCGGAGTTCGACGGTTACCGGAGCTTCCCGCGGATGCTGATGCGCGACCCCGAGTTCCGGCGCCGTGCCCGGGAGGCCCTCAGCCACCTGCGCAAGATGGACCAAGCCGAGCCCCAGCAGGTGAAGTGGTACCGCGGCACCATGGCGCACTACAAGGCGAGGACGCTTGCTGCCGTCGACCGCGTGGCCGGCGTGATGTACGACGACATGCCGCTGCACACGGCGATGGCCGCCCAGGCCCTGACTCGTCTGCCGTCCGTGGGTGAGAACGTGTTCTGGGCGGACCGTGAGCCCGTACCGTTGACGGGGAAGGTCGGCGCGCAGCCCTCAGGTGAGCTGCACACGGTGTGGGTGCCGGAACTTCACGGTGCGTCGCTGCGCATGGACGTCGCCATGTCCAAGGTGGCGAAGGGGAGCGGCCGGATCCGGGTCTTCGAGGTCGAGCGCTCCCGCCACGCCGTGGACGTGTCACCGATAGCGTGGAATCCCTCCCTGGGGCAGACGTTCTTCCGCCAGGAGACTCTGCTCGACGTGCGCTCCCGCCGGATACGTGCGTATGAGAACGAAGACGGCGACGTCACGCTGTATGAGCACGTGGTTCTCCGCGAGGTGGACGAGCTGCCGCGTAGGGCCGCGGTCCCTCCGGACGCGACGCGCGCCAGGTCGTCGAAGGGAGCGGCGCCTTCGGACACGACGCCGCCCCTGAAGTGGTACCGGGTCAAGAACGCCGACGGTGCCGCGGTGGTGCTGGCTCAGTTCACGCCAGAGGACTGGAAGCGGCGCGAGCCGGCACTCCGGCGGCTGGCGGACGGGCCGAGGCACTTCGTTCACTGGAGGCTGAACGCGTCGGGCCGCGCAGCTCGCCAATCGCCCGTGGCGAAGCTCCTCGATGGTGGCGTGGTGTTCTACGCACGCCACGGGAGCTCCGAGCCGGCCGACCTGGGCAGGATGCGTCAGTACCTGGACCTGGACTCGGTCGAGCACGTCATGCTGCTGGAGTGCGGCACGGACGGGGCGGACGACGAGTCGTCGGACATCGACGATCTGAGGGCCGATGAGCGGGCCGAACGGAACCGCCTCGTCGCCAGGGCGCTGGGTAAAACGGTGTGGTGGCCACAGGAGAAGGTGGCCGGCGCGCTGTCCCCCGATGGCCGCTCAGCACAGATCCACTTGCACGAGGACGCCGACGGCGTCGCCTCGAACATGCTCTACAGCGTCAAAGGGGCCCCCGCGCGATGGGCCTTCGAAGGCCCGGTCAAGCAGGCGTCGGTGCCCGAGGGCACCCGTTACCCCAGTGACGCCGACTGGAACTCCGGCCTGCCCGCCACCACCCTCGGCATCGGGGTCCGGCCGATCCTGGGCACGGACGCGAGCGCCCTTCTCCTTCCCCGCCCGGACGAGCCGTCACGTCGCTCGTCGACCGACTCCGAGCCCCTCTCACCGAGGCAGGTCGACCCGCGCATCGCGCAGACCAAGTACGGCATATCCGAGGACGACTACGCCAGGTTCCGCCGGATCTCCGAGTCCCGGAACGTCGTGATCGACGTGCTCCCCGGCAATCCGGCCGCCTCCAGGTGGCGCGCTGAGGGCGCCATGCCCAAGCCCTCCGCGGTGAAGGCCAAGTCCATCGACGAGACCGATGTCCCGCTGGGCGCCGACCCGCGGACCGTAGGCCTCATCGGGTTCTTCCCACCGCGGCTGCCCGGCCGGGGCGACCGGGACGACGCCACGTGGGAGGCGCTGCTCGCCCGCTACAACGAGCGCCGGCACGAGTACACGAGCCTGGAGCCCGTGATGCGGCGCCTGTCGGAGGCAGGCGTCATCGCCGTGGAGGACGGTGTCGTCCACGGGGTCAAGGACGGCAGGCGCATTCCCATGAGCGGCGACGAGGACATATACGACCTCACCCGTCCCGACGGCACCCGCGTCTCCGTCGAGGTCCATGACGAGATCATCAGGGAGCTGAACGACGCGGGCACGGCCGTCACCCACGGCGCCCTCCGGTTCTGGACCCCGCCGTCGCCGTTCAGCGAGTCCGTCCGCGACAAGATCGTCGCCAAGCGCGCCCTCGGTGGCGAACCCCTGGTCCGGTTCGTTCCCGCGGACCCGTTCGCCCACCTCACTTGGGACGGCACAGCGCCGCGAGGGGACGGTGATCCCGGGGCGGGCCGGTCCGCCTCCGTGCCGGGCGGTCAGGCCGGCCGACCGCCGCGGATGCGTCTGCACCCCTACCTGGAATCCATGCGGGCCGCCGGCAGCGCCACCTTCCACGACCTGGACGGCACCGACTGGGTGGCACACACCATCGGCAACCTCACCAACGGCGGGAACGTCGGCACCATCATCGAGCAGCTCCTCCTGCGCGCCGGCAGCTTCCTCGGCGGCGGGCGTCCCTTCCAGATCGTCGGTGGCGACGGCAGTTGGTACGACGTGACGGTGGCCGTCCGTTCCTCCCCGCGAGAGCGGCGCCCGCTGGTCCAAGTCCCCCTTGAGCGAGCGTCCCGGGCGCACAGTGCCCCCGCGCTCCTGGAGGCGGCGACAGAGGAGCAGAACACCGGCGACGTCTCGTCCGGCAGGTATCCCGAGCGCAAGGTCATGGTGGAGACCACGCGTTCACGTACCCGGTCCCGTGGTGTCGCCCTCAGGGGCGGGGGCACGCTGCTGCTGCCGACCCACGTGCCCGGTCTGCTCGCCGGCGCCACAGCCTCGGTGAACGTCCCCTTCGGCCGGGTGTCGACGACCGCCGGCCACAAGCAGTCGGTGGTCCGGCGCGGCGGACAGTTCGCCGAGACCACGGTGGACGTGCCCCGGCTGATCCAGTTCGTCGTCACGGTCCGGAAGGCAGGTGTGCCGGCCTCCTCGACCTTCCGGGGGGAGGGCCGGGCCACCATGAACGTCCCGGTCGATCACCTCGTTCCGGACGGCACCCCCTACAGGTCGGCGGAGCCACTGCCCGTCTCCGCGGACCTGGCCTGGAATGTCGCCACCGCGGACTCCCTGATTCCGATGGCCGTCAGCGGAAATGGTTCTCCCGCCAGTGGCCGCGCGGGGCTGTTCGGCACCATCGCGAGCGTGGTGCATCCCGAGCTCACCGCCGAGGGCTCGCCCGGCCGGGACGTGGCGTTCGACGCCTCGACAGCTGATGGCGTGCTGCGGGATCTGCTCGCGACGCTCAGCGGATGGGTGGACTCCGGGCAACTGCGCAGCAAGGACGACAGCGTGCACGGCAGCTACCGTTACCGCGCCACGATCACGCACATCGCGCCCGCGTACGACCTCGGCAGCCCGTGGGTCAGGAGTGACCAGAATTCCAAGAGCGAGCACTTCGTCGAGGTCGGCCGCGAGCGGGGTGCGGACATAGAGTTCGGACCAGTCGTCGGCGTCGGGCTGATGGGCAGTGGGCCAAGGGCCCGGGCCTGGTTCAGCCCGCTGTTCGGCCGTCAGCGGCGGAGGTTCTCCTCGTCGGCCACGTCCGTGAACGCTCGGCAGGGTGCCGACACCATGGGCGCCCGGGTGCTGTACGAGGCCAGGGTGCGGCTGGACTTCGAGGGCTCCGGGCCGCTCAGCCCCGCCATGCGGGCCGGACGTGACCGCCCCTACGGGCAGTCCACTGTGACCACCTGGTTCAGTCTGCGGGCGGACGAGGCGGCGTTCCTCGGGCTGCCGCTGCCGACCGGTCTGGTGGAGAGGCCACTGGTCAGGCACCCCGGAGTGGAGCGGGCCCTGCTGGTCGGCCCGCGTGGCTTCAGCACCGCCATGTCCCGTTTCGACACCACCCGGCTCGTCGAGGAGATCGAGAAGGTCTTCGCCCGGGACGAGCGGCTCAAGGGCCTGCTGCCGAGATTCGGGCCGGCCAACCGCAGCGATGGTGGTCTGATCGACGAGCTGTGGCGTCCCACCCGGGCCACGGCCGATACGGACTGGGCGTGGACGAACCACCGAACCCTCACCGCGACGCTGTCCGAAACGCAGTTGCGTGCCCGCAAGGACGTGCTGTTCACCCGGGGCGTGGTGGCCGTCCTGCGCGGCAAGGGCCGCACACACACCAAGTACGCCCTGGTGCGCGTCAAGGGCCTGGACTCGGGTCCGAGCGAGTACCTGGGGGACGCCGACGACTGGGCGGTGCGCAGCGCTCTCGAACTCAGCACCGCAGTACTCAGCGGAGCAGGCGGCAGCCAGGTCCTCGGCCTTCGCGCGGGGGCGACCGGCAAGCCCGTCCCCGGTCACCTGTACCTCAGCGGAATCAGTACCCTCGCCTTCTCCAGTGCCCGCTTCCGAGCGGGCGGCCCCAGCGCGTCGAACAGGTCCGCAACCTCCGGCTCCGCACAGACCGCTCTGCACTGGACGATGCTGGGATTCGACGTCGAGATCACCCTGGTCGAACGTCCGCGCACCTGGAAACGTACGGTCACACCGGGCCTCCCGGGGCGGCAGTCGCCCGACGTCCAGGTGATCGCCCGCACCGGGGACGTTTCCGGCCGGTCCGGGGTTCACCAACTGCGTGTCGACCCGGTTCCGGTGCGGCTGAGCACCCCCGTCCCTTTCACCCTCACCCCGCGTCAGCGCACGCTGATGAGCGCGCCGGGCCCGGCCCGCCCGGTGCCGGTGCCACCGCTGCGGGGCATCAGCACGATGTACGACCCTCGGTGGGCCGCCCCGTCGGACGGTGAGAAGCGCCTGCGGGAGTGGGTGCACATCGAGGACATGGGTGACGGCGGAGTGTTCCAGCAGAAGGGGCTGGAGCTGATCGCGAGGGCGGCCGGTGAGGACGAGGCACTGTCCGCGCCCGGACTCGATCCCGCCCTGTCGATCGAGGACCGGCTCAGCCCGGGTGCCGTCGCCATCGGCCTGAGGCGGGGATCCGGTGTCACGCTTGTCGACGACCTGTACTACAAGCGGCGTGCCGGCTCTGTCACCGGCGCGCTCGGACAGCGCTCCGAGTTGATCAACCCGGTGGTGATCCATGTCGCTGACGGCCCGGAGGCCAAGAACGTCATGACGGCGGCCCATCGGGCGATGACGTCCAAGTCCGGGGGCTGGTCGCTGGGGTTCGCCACGACGGTCGGCGGTGCCGGCAACGTGCACCCCAGGGTGTGGACCTGGGGCGGGCTCGGCGGCAGCTACGGCTGGGGCCGGTCCGAGTCGCGGGAGCAGAACACCTCGGGGGCCATCGAGCGCATCGGCGTCACCGCCAAGGACACCCGGCTGGCCCTGGTCCAGGCGGACCTGAGGCTTTTCCAGGCCGCCGAGGTGTCGGTGGCGACGGGATCGGACGGCACCCGATCCGGCGGCATCCTGCACCCCAGGGCGGCCGCCGTCTGGATGACCGTGGAGCAGGCGCGCAACCAGGGGTTGGGCGACGAACTCGACGCCTGGCTGCGAGCACGTGACGCGGAGACGACAGCCGACCCGGGAGCGGAGACGGATGCGGTTGCGCACCCGTCGACCGCGCTCTTCGAACAGCTCTCCGAGCAGCCCGCAGAAGGGCTGCGAGGGCTGCAACTGGCCGGCGACGGACCGCTGGGCCTGGGAATCCCCGAGGACCTGCCGGACTTCGGCCAGCTGGTTCCGCTGCTCAAGGCCGAGCTGGCGAGGACGCGCGGCCGGGAGTTCGCCGACGCCCTGCTGCCCGAGCGGCTTTTGGACGACCGGTACCGCAACACCCAGCGGCTGGCCGCCATCCTCGACCGCGTCGCCGTTCCCGCGCTGCTGTCCGGGGCGATGGACGGCGGGGTGCCGGTGGAGCTGCTCGTAGCCGGCCGCAACGGAGTGCGCGCGTACACGGCACGCTTCTCCGTGCGGCGTGGCGCCGGGCGGTTCCACGAACGTCCCGACGAACCACGCGGCTTCGAGTACGGCAGTACGGTCTCGGTCGCGGAGAGCCTCTCCCGGGGCAAGAGCACCGGCTTCGGCCTGGACGCGCAGTTCCTGCCCGTCCCCAGTGTGTCGGGCAACGAGGCTCACGGTGCCGTCCGGGTGGGGGCGGGAGCGCACTTCGAGGGGATGAACCCCCAGAACCACGCGTCCACCAGCGAATATGTGCACGGCGTCAACGTGGTGGTGTCGGCGGATGACGACCAGGTGCGTCTGCGCATCCCGTTCACCGCCACGCTGAGCCTGTACGACCGTGGCCTCTTGGAGCACGGCGTCCCGATCGCGTCTGTCGGGCTGACTCCGCCACCCGAGGGGGACCGCGGACAGGCCGGCACACCGGGCCGGGTGCTGGGCGAGGTCGACGCCGACGGCACCCTCCTCGCCGATGACGCCGACGGTCCGCAGGCCGGCGGCATCCCCGGCGGACGGCCGTCCTTCCTGTTCCGGGTGCCGGTCGCGGACCTGAAGGCACTGGCCCATGTCAGTCCGCCTCGTGCGCGCGTCCTCAGTCCCTACGACATGGCGACGCCGCTGGAGGAGTGGCGCAGCAAGGGCGTACGTCTCCCCCGGGAGGCCCAGGCCAACACCATCCAGGGAACCCGGAGCACGCAGCGCGGGCTCGCCGCGCTGGCCAGGCAGGTCGGCGGCGGGGAGGAGTTCCGGACCACCGGCCGATCCACCTCCTACACCGTGCAGGAAGCTGTCTCCACCGAGTGGCTGACCGCCGCGGTGCCGGTGCTGGCCGCCAGGGGGCTGACCCTTCCCGAGGCCCATGTCCCGGCGCTTCTGCGCAGCCAGGACCTGGACGTGGCGCTGTATGCCCGTCTCACCGACGGCGAGGTGCTGGGGCCCGTGGGCGAGACGGATTTCCAGGTGGTCGACGGCGGAGAGGCGGGTCGACCGGCGCTCGGTGACGCGCACGCCGACGCCCGGGAGAATCAGGCCGGTAGCTGGCAGGGCGGTGCCGGCTGGCTGCGCTACGCACTGAACGACGTGTACGACGGCCGGGGCGATGTCGCCCTGCCCGGCGAGAAGTCCGCCCTCGCGTCGCAGGGGGCGTACGGGAACGTCAACATGTTCATGCCCTCCGGCCCCGCCGTGCTGGTCCAGTTCCGAACCGCCGATCTGCGGATGGTCGCCACGCTGAAGCGGCGCCTCGGCCGCATGGTCGGCATTGGTGACATCCGTGGTACGCACGATGTGGCGCTGGAATATCCGGTCGTGATCCGCATGTTCCGGAGGTCCGCGGCCCAGATGCTGGCAGACGGGGTTCTCAACGACCCGCGCGGCCACCTTCGTGCCCCGTCGGGCCCCGGCGCGACCGACTGGCAGGCGAATGCCGTCCTGCACGAGATCGTGGACGAGGACGGTGTCTTCCACGGGCTGGCGTCGTATCCTCCGGCGGAGCTGACGTCCCGGGCGAGCGCCCTGACGGGCCTGCCTCGGATGACCTCGTACGACGCCTGGCACACGGACCGGGAGGGCAAGCGCGTGACCACGCGCCGCTCGCTGCCCCTCGATCGAGGTGGGCGCACCTTCTTCTGGGCCTCCCCGAGCACGGCCGGCCTGCTGGACGTCGCTCTGGACGACGGCCGCAGCCGCCCGATGCGGGACACGGAGTTCGTCCGCCTGGTGCACAGCCGGCTGCCCGGCTTCACCCAGATCATGCTGCTGCCCAGTGAGCCGGGGGCGGCCTTCGACCGTGCCGCCGCACTCGATGCGGCAGGCCGTATCGCCGGCCTGACCAAGCTGCCCACATATGTTCCCGAGGTAGGTGCGGAATTCTTCCGGGGCTCGGACGGCACCACCGTTCTGCGCACTCACCCTGGCACCGACGGCCGGGAGACCGGCATCGCCTCGTTCACCGACGGCTCCGAGGGGGCGCGGACCGTCGTGGGGCACGGCGCTCGGCCGGTAATCGCGAGCGTGGCTCACGACGTCCACACGTCCAAGGGTCGGCACACGGGCCGCGCGTTCTTCTCCGAAACGGAGTGGACCAGCGGGAAGAGCCGGCTCTACCCGCGCTTGTCGGAGATCCGCGAGGGTGTGATGTGGCGTGGGTCCGAAGGGACCCGGGAGTACGCCTACTTCACGGTGCCGTTCAAGGACCCGGATCGCACCTTCTCAGTCTCGGGTCACAGCGGCGACCCGTCCCTGAACGCCGACCAACTCCGCCGAACGGTGAAGGAGTTCGCCGCCAACGGCGCGACCGAGGGCATGGTTCTGGTCTGCGCTCCGGTGAACCTGGGCGCGGTGTGGGAGCAGGCCCGGAAGTCCGGAGTACAGACGATCCACGGCGTGACCGGTGACGTGGCCGCCACACCGGGCACGAAGGGAACGCGGGGGCCACAGCCCGGTCTCCTCCACCTGCTGCCGGGTGCCGACGGCCGGCCCGGAAGCTGGTTGATGCTCCGCGGCGACGGGACGGTCGAGTCGTATCCGCGGCCCGAGGACCTGCGCTGGGGCAAGGGACCACGACCGCAGTACCCGGACCCGTACTGGGTCAACGGCCGGGGCGGCCGTCGCCTCGCCCTCGCCCTCGCGCTTACGGCACGGAACCGGGTGCTGGACATGACGGCCGAGCGGGACCGGGCGTTCACGCAGCTCCGCGACGCCGATCCGGGGGAGTACGCGGATGTGGTGGGCTCCCAGGACTGGCGGTCCGCCGCGGAGACGTACGAGCAGGCGGTCGGGCGCGCCTTCCGGGAGGCGCACGACGACGTGCGGGCGGAGGCCGAGCGCGCCACTCGGGCCTTCCAGGAGTGGTTGAACAGCCGGACGCAGAGCGCCGCACGTCACAGCCCTGGTATTTTCGCCCGGCTGATGCGCCGGAGCCACGGTCAGACGGCCGTCGGACCCGATGCCGACCAGGGCATGCTGATGATGGCGCTCCTGTCGTCAAGGCTCGAGGTGAGCGGGGAGCCCGGTCCCGGGTTCATGGATCCCTTGGAGCACAAGCTCGGCGAACTCGGATTCCTGCGTGGACGGGCCGACCTGGGCCTGCTGACCCGGGCGTTGGTGCTCCACCGGCAGCTGCGCACGGCGCCGGAGCAGTCGAAGCTGTTCCTCAAGGCCCTGCTGGCGGGAATGGTCGACGTCCTGCCGCGCCGGCACGACGCGGAGCCCTGGACGGTGTTCGAGATCCTGCTGTCCGCACAACTGGCGTACGGCGCCGACCATGAGCTCGGTGCCTCGCTGGCCGAGGCCCTGCGGCGCGGCGCGCCGGGGATGTACGACTGGGTGGACCGCGAGCTGGCGCCCACCGCGAGCCTCGCCGACGCATCGGCCCAACCGTCGCTGATGCCGCCTCACCTGGCGCTGCACTACGACCGGTTCTTCCCGCGGATCCCTCTCGACGACGCTGCCCGGACGGGCCTGCGGTGGGGGCTCGGGTCACGGCACCTGCACGCCCTCCACCAGGTGGCGCAGGGCGCGGGGCGGTCCGGAACCCCCGCCGACCGCGCCGTGGCGGAGATGGCCGAGCGGGCGTTCGCGCTGCTGCCGTCGGTGGACCGGACCGTGTGGTGGCCGCGGTACGTCGAACCCGGCGAACCCACCGGTGGCCCCGTGCCGATGGGGGCTCCGGACCGGGTCTACTTCTCCGTCGAGGACGCCTGGCGGGCGGCCGGCCGGACGCTGCCTCCCCGCGGACTCACCTCCGAGGAAGCCGGGGCTCCCCCGGAGATCGCGCTGGTCCGGGCGACCCGGTCGACCGCGCGCGACCTCACCGAGCTGACCTCGGAGGAGGTTCCCTTCGGCGTCTACCTGCCGGAGGCCGAGTTCCGGGCCCGCTACCGCGACGAGATACGGATGGGCGACCGTCGGGTGCGGGTCGCCTTCGCCGACGAGCGTGGTCCGGGGTTCGTACCGGCCACGGAGGTGCCCAGGAACCAGGTGGTGCGACGGGACATCGTCGGGCGGGACGGCCGCCGGCGCCTGGGCGAGACGCACTACAACCGCCGGAACCTGTTCCTGCGCCGGACGATCCTGCAGGATTTGGCGACCATCGACGACTCCCCCGACAACCCGTTCCATGTGTGGGCTGCCGACGGTCGGAGTACGACCTTCCCGTTGCCCTGGAGGATGAGCGAGGGCTACCACCTCTTCGGGGACGGCGGCGTCTTCTTCGGGCCCCGTGGCAACCTGCAGCTTCTCAGGCCGCGTGTCGAACAGGCCATCAGCCGCCTCAAGGAACTGGAGCTGCGGTACCTGTGGCTCCACTTCGGTGGACGGTTCGGGCTCCGGGTTCCCGTGCTGTCCGAGGTGGCCCGGGCGACGGGCACGAGGATCATCGCCTACTCCGACGGCAGCGCGTTCGCCCCGGCCAGCGGGAGGGCGCCGCACCCCAACAGCGCCCCCGGCGGCCACCCCACGCTGCACGCCCTCCGCGCCCATGACGGCGGCACCACGCATCTGTGGGTGTACGAACCGTCCGGAGAGGTGTGGCGGTTCCCGAGTGACCAGTCGGTCGGCGAAGAGAGCAGCACCCGGCCGTACCCGGACGGGGAGTACCGCAACCAGCTGCACCTTCCTCCCACGCCGGCAGCCCCGGTTCCCGAGTACACGGACATCCCCGGCAATGACGAGATCACGGTGGCCACGGAACCCGAACCGGCTCCGGAGCCCCAGCCACTCGGTGAGTCCGACGAGCCTCCGCCCTATGACACGTGGACCCCGCCCGTCCCCATGACGCCGGTCATGCGGAGCGAGGCTCCGGCACTCTCCGAGCCCACCGGCCCGGAGGAGCCCGCGCCGGGAGACACCCGGGTCCGCCCGGAGGACCTGCGGCGGCTGCGCTTCCAGCATGAGGCGGACACCTACGAGCGCAGGCTCGGCGACTACCTCTCGGAGCATCCGGACGCCGTCGAGCAGATGGCCCGGTTCGCGCGTATCACGTGGGAGAACACACCCCCGGCGGCCCGGAGCCTGCTCGGCACCCACCAGACAACCGTGCCCGGCGCCGTCGGCAGCGATCCGAAGGTGCTGGAGCAGGTTGCCGAGAGCGGCAACTTCCGTGAGCAGTCGACGCTGGTGTGGAACGCGCTGCGCTACGGCGTCTTCCACCAGCAGCTGGGGACGCCGACCGCGCATCCGCCCGCGATCAGCGAGGGACAGCGGTGGCGTGGTGCCCCGGCCGATGGTCCGTTCGCCCGGCGCGCTCCGCAGGAGAGCCGCCCCCCGCTCAGCGCCGCCGAGGCCGCTTTCACCTCGAACGGCGCTGCCTGGAGGTCGGGCGAGGAGCAGTACGGCATGAACCACCGTCCACCTCTGCCGAAACCCGAGGACAACCGGCCGCTGACTTTCGAGGATTCCCCGCACGTGGCCGCTCAGCGCACCGGTGGCCTGCTCATGACCGGCATTTCCGGCACCGTGTACAGCCTGCTCGAGGCCGCGGAGGGCGCCAATGAGCAGTGGGATGCGGGCCTGGACCTGCGATGGGTGAGGCTGGCGCTGATCGGCGGGATGCTCGTCGGCCGTGACCACACGCTCCATGAACTCCTCCAGGCGGCCGAGATGTGGGCGAATGAGGAGGTTCACCCGGAGCGCCGCGCACTGGGCTTCGAGTACGACGACTCATGGACCCGTTACCACCGTCTGGCGCCGCTGTCCGAAGAGGAGCTGCGGGAGAACGTCGCGGTCGGTGGACTGTTCCCCGATGAGCGGGTCTACGAGTTCTACACGGGCAGTACGTCCGGGGGGCGTGGCTCCGCGGCGCCGAAGCTGTCGCGGCTGCTGCCGGAGGGTTCGTGGTGGCGGCTGTTCATGGACCCCAACGTGCACGCCGAAGCGTTCCGGAACTCGCCGGAAGACGTCGGTGGCCACTTGGACAGGACCTCGTACCCCGGCTACCGGCAGAGCATGACCGACCTGTACCGGGAGGTCCTGGACGGCGGTACCGGGCGCGACTGGTCGCGCATCGACGCCGCCGCGTACGAGGAACTGCACAACATGGCCACCCGGCATCTCGTGGCGGGCGCCGGGCGGAACGTGTCCACCACGTGGTCGCAGGACGATCACCGCACCACGATGCGCGGTACGGGTTCCGACCGTGTGGCTTCCGACCTGGTCGACGATGTGCTGCTGGGCCGTCGCCTGCTGTTCGACATCAAGGAGGGGCGGCCCCCGGCCGCCAGGCCGCTGGCGGTGCTCTACCACGGGCACCGCGGCCCCCAGCTCTCCCTCGACTACGGCCCGGGCGAAGCGCCCCTGCTGGCACAGGCCGCGCTGGACCGCTACTACGACGAGGTGTCGGTCGCCGCCGACTCCGAGGAGAAACTGCGGGCCGTCGCCCGTGTGACGCGGGCCCTGCAGATCCTGCAGCCGTTCACGGATGCCAACAGCCGGGTCAACGTTCATACCCTGATGCAGAAGTTCCTGCGCGAACAGGGATTCCGGCCGGCCGTGCTGATGGACTCCTACTCCCTGTTCCTCGGCGGATACACCGTGGCGGAGATCGCCGCACGCCTCAAGGAGGGCATGGAGCGGTTCGACCAGCACGTCCGCTGGTCCGCCTGGGACGCTTTCAGCCGGCCCCAGGAGTCACTGGTGGCCGGACAGGCGGACGAACTGGCCGCGGAGATGGGGATCACCGATGGCTCCGCGGACGAGCGCCGCCGACAGGCCATCGACACGGTGAGAACGGCTCGGGCCCTGTTCGGCCATGAGATGACCGGTCAGGGCGACGCTGCCTCGCGACTGGCGATCCTCCGTGCGCTGAGCCGGGTGGCCGAGGAGCGCCACCCGGGGCACGCCGCCCGTGCGTCGGTTGTGGCATACGCGAGGGAAGTCTTCGGTCTGCCGTCGGACGACGAGGTGGACGTTGACCACCTCCGCGCTCTGCTCACGGCTGCCGACCGCGCGTCCGCCCAGGGCCGGCTGCTTCATCCCGACGTGCTGCGCGACCTCGCCACGCCGCAGCTGTCGGAGGGGTCCGGCTCCGGTTCCGGCTCTCTCTCGGGGGTTGCGTCGGACGGTGGTTCGGAGGCCGGCGCTGTGGGTGCGGTCGTCTGGGAGGGGTTGGATTACGCGTCTCCGTCGGACGGGCTGAAGCCGTTGGTGTTCGTGGTGTCGGATCTGGCCGGTGGTTCGTTCGGTGATGTCGAGGAGCTTGTCGGAGCGTTGATGCCGTCTTTGGCGGAGGAGGCGCTCGGTGGGTTCCGGTTGGTGCTGCGGGCCGATGTGGGGGTGCTGGGGCCCGATCCGGCTGGACTGGTTTCTGAGCTGGTGTTCGAGTTGGACGCTCCGGTGGATGTGTTGTTGGCCGGGGCGGACGGCAGGGTGCGGTTGCTGCGGTTCGAGGAGAGTGGTTTCCACGAGGACATGGGGCTGGTGGCCTCAGGGGCCGTTTCGTCGCCGGTGACAGGTACGGAGGCGGGCTCTCCGCAGTCGGTGCGGACCGCGCCGGACAGCGGCGCGGAGACAGAGCCGGGACCCGCTCTGCCGTACCGGCGCACCGGCCCGGCCACCGCCGAGCTCCACGGAACGGTGTTCGCCCTGCACCCTGTCGAGGGACCCGGCGACGCCTTCGGGGAGGCGCTGGCCCGCTCCCTGGCGGATGCCGCGGTGGATCTGCCGGTGGCCCAAGGTGGCCTGCGTGGCTGGGCCGTCGGGCGGGTGACCGAAACTGATCTGTCGGACGCCGAACTGCCGCCGCTGGACGGCAACCGCTCCATCAAGCTCGATGCCCTCACCGCCGCGGGTGTCCAGCTGAAGCCCGCCCAGCAGATCGAGGCGGTCCTGAACGGGCAGCTGAAGGTCCGTGAGGTGGAACTCACTGCCGTCGAGCGATTCCGCTTGCTGGCCGGCTCCGAGGGTCTCGCCATCGACCCGGTCGCCGCGTCGGCCGCGGTCGACACGGTCGTCGCCATGGCCGTCGCCCGAGAGCTGGGTGTCGCCATCACCGTCGTCGGACCGGGCGGTGAGCTGACCACGTACGGCCCGTCCGCCGAGCAGCACGTCCTGTTGGTCCGTGACGGCGACCAGTACCTGACCGGGACGACGGAACCCGGTGAGCTCGCACCACCTACCCGTCATCATCAAATCAGCAAGTAAGGAAACGCAGTGAGCAAGCCGACAGATCGAGGCGAAACGACCCACCAGTCGGAGAACGACGCCCAGGACGCGGCCATGGAGTCCGTCGCGGCCACGGAGACGCCGGAGGCTCTGGCCGGTGGTGGCGCCGAAGCCCAGCAGATCGAGGGCGCCACCGAGAACATGCCGCCCGTCCCGGACGAGATACGCGAGGCCGCCAAGCTCGCGCCCGACCACTGGCTCGGCATGGTCGACCCCACCTGGAACGGAGAGGGCGCGCCCCCCGCATGGGCCGTGGTCGGGCAGTGGCGGTCCGGGCTGGACGGCGAGATCGTCGAGTGGCAGGACAACGAGGAGTACCGTCCGTCACCCAAGGCGCTCGGCTGGCCGGAGCCCGCCGACGACGTCGACGCGGCGGTGCAGCTGGCCGCGACCGGATACGGGCCGGGCGAGGACGTGACCCGGGCGCTGGCTGAGCTTTCCCAGGCGGCGGTGTTCGTGACTCCCGGCGGCGATCCGCTGTCCGCCACCGCCCCGGACGGCGAGACCCCCGTCGTGCCGCTGTTCACCTCGCCGGTCTATCTGCACACCTCGGGCCGCCTGGCATTCGAGCTGATGCCCGTCGCCGACGTGCTGGACAGGCTGCCCGAAGGCCACCTTCTCTACCTCAACCCGTCGGCGCCCGTGAGCATGACCGTGGAGACCGACGCCCTGCGCGAGGCACTCGCCCAGGGCACCGTCGAAGCGCCGGGCGAGGACATGGCCGAGCATGCCGCTCCCGCACGCCCGGCCACCACGAGTGGCTCAGCCGGCACCGCACGCCGTACCTCCGAACGAAGGGGAGCGGCCGAGGACGTGTCCTCGGAGACAGTGCAATCCCTTCTGTGACCTGACGTCACGCAGATCGCAGCACACCTATGGAGTACACACCCATGTCCAGTTCATCAGGGATTCCGGGCGACCGTCCCACAGAGATCACCGACGAGGACACGGAAAGCCGGCCCGATGACAAGAGCTCGGGCGCCCCGGGGGTCCAGGGCGGTCCAGGGGCGGTGCTGAAGGGGCAGGAGGGCTTCCGGGAGCCCCCCGAGGACTTCGTCAGGGCCGCCAAGGTTGCGCCCAACCACTGGCTGTCCGTGGTCGACCGGCACTGGAGCGGCGACGAGGGCGAACCCCCGCCGTCCTGGGCGTCGTTGGGGCGGTGGCGCAGCGACGAGCAGGGAGAGATCGTCGAGTGGGAGGTGAACACCGAGTACCGTCCCTCACCCGACGCGTACGGCTGGGGCCGCCCGGTCGGCCCGGCGGACGCCGCCGTGCAACTGGTCGCCACCGGCTACGGATCTGAGGACTTGCTCGCCATGATGCTCGCGGACGCCGAAGTGGCCGTATGCGTCGACGAGGACGGCGAGCCGGCCGTCAGCGAGGCCTCGGACGGAACGCCCGTGGTGGCGGTCTTCTCCACGTCACCGGAGCTGGAGGAGGACAGGCTGCCTCCACACCAGGTGATGTCGGTGCCCGATCTGCTGGACCGGATGCCCGAGGGGAAGGAGGTGCTGTTCCTCAGTTCCTCGGCCCCGGTGGCGCAACTCGTCACGGCGAGCGCACTGCGGGAGAGCAAGGCCGCACTGGACCGGTACGAGGCGGAGGGCGGTGAGGACGAGTGGCCCGAGCCCGACGCGACTGTCGGCTGGCCGGTGCCAGAGACGGACGACGGCCTGGCGGACCTCATCGCTGACATGCCGGACATCGCGACCGTCGGGGGCCCGCCGGACCGCGGATTCCAGGGCCGCCCGGACCACCGACCGTGAGCAAGGAGCCTGATGCCATGGCGGCGGCCCCGGCGAAAGCCGCCTGGGCCGCCGCCATGGCCTTCAGCGAAGGCGGACACCGCGGAACTTCCGGCTCGTCTGGATCACGAGATGCCCCTTGCCCGGCTGTATGGCGTCATGCAGAGTTCTCGATATCTGAATAGATTGACCGCCAGGCAGGATCAGGTGTCCGTGTCGAGGGGAGTTTGGGCCAGATGTCGTCTCGGGTCGTGGAGGCGCCGGACCCCGTCGCCACCGGGCACACCGGTCTGGTGGTCCTCGACGGGATCGGGCTCGGCGTCGCGGACGTGGTCCGCCTCGCCGACGGGAGCGCGCGACCGGTGCCGGGGACCGACGCGATGAAGCGGGTGACGGAGTCCTGGGACGCTGCCCGGCAGATCGCCGCGACCGGCCGCGTCTACGGCCGCTCGACCGGGGTCGGCGCGAACCGGAACCAGGACGTGCCCACCGAGTCAGCCGCCGAGCACGGGCTGCGGCTGCTGCGCAGCCACGCCGGCGCGATCGGCGAGGAACTCCCCGCCCGGCAGGTCCGCGCGATGCTCGCGGTGCGGGCCAACCAGCTCCTCGCGGGCGGCGCGGGGCTGCGCCCCTCGGTGGTGACCGCGCTGTGCGAGGCGCTGGAGAGCGGGGCGTACCCCTCAGTCAACGAGTTCGGCTCGGTCGGGACCGGTGACATCGCGGCGCTGGCCCAGGTGGGACTGGCGCTGGCGGGGGAGCACTCCTGGAGGGGGGCCGGCGCCCCCGAGCCCCAGTCCCTCGACAACAACGACGCGCTCGCCTTCATCAGCAGCAACGCCCTGACGCTCGGTCAGTCCGCCCTCGCACTGCACGAGTTGCGGGGGCTGATCGAGGCCACGCAGGTCGTCGGGGCGCTGTCGCTGCTCGCCGTGGACGGGTCGCACGAGGCGTACGCCGCCCCCGTGCACGCCGCCCGCCCGCACCGCGGCTCCGCCGAAGTGGCGCGGCGGATGCGGGAGTTGATCGGCGCGGAGGACCGGCCCACCCCGCCCCTCGGGCGGATCCAGGACCCGTACGGCTTCCGGTGCCTGCCCCAGATCCACGGGCCCGCCCATGACGCCGGCGACGCCCTGGAGGAGGTCCTCACGATCGAGATCAACGCGGCCGCCGAGAACCCCCTCATCTCCCCCGAGGACATGGCCGCCTACCACCACGGCGGCTTCTACCAGGCCCAACTCGCCCTCGCCCTGGACCACTTCAGGCTCGCCCTCACCCAGGTCGCCCGCCTGTCCACGTCCCGGCTCTCCACGCTCAACGAGCCCGCCTTCACCCGCCTCAGGCCCTTCCTCGCCGACCAGGAGCCAGCCTCCTCCGGCGTGATGATCCTGGAGTACGCCGCCGGGGCCGCCCTCGGCGACCTGCGGGCCTTCTCCGCGCCCGCCTCCCTCGGGCACGCTGTACTCTCCCGGTGCGTCGAGGAACAGGCCAGCTT
>NZ_RSAJ01000859.1 GCF_003933965.1 Streptomyces sp. RP5T | reverse complement strand
GATCCGTCCGCGCCTCCACCGTGAGGCTCCCGGGCCGCATCCCGCGCGGATAGAACGACCCCGGGAAGCTGTCGTTGTGCCAGTTGGGGGCGTCGATCGCGCCCTGGAGGTCGAGGCCGCCGCGGACCGGGGAGCGCAGGGCGACGGCCAGGAAGAAGTGGAGCTGCCACTGGTCCTGCTGGTCCCCGCCGGGCGTACCGAAGGCCAGGACGGGCTCTCCGTCCCGCAGGGCGATGGAGGGCGTGAGGGTGGTGCGGGGGCGGCGGCCGGGTGCGAGGGAGTTCGGCAGGCCCTCCTCCAGCCAGGTCATCTGGAGCCGGGTACCGAGCGGGAAGCCCAGTTCGGGCACGACCGGGTTGGACTGGAGCCACCCGCCACTGGGTGTGGCCGCGACCATGTTGCCCCAGCGGTCGACCACGTCGAGGTGGCAGGTGTCACCCCTGGTGCTGCCGTCCGGGCCGATCTCGGGCTCACCCGGCACCGGGGAGGTGGGGTTCTTCGCGACGGTGGGTTCCCCGACCCCCATCGGGCTGAAGCCGGGCTCGTCGGTGACGACCACGCGCGCGTGTGCGCTCAGCCGCGGGGCGCGTCCGCCGGGGCTGCCCGGCCGCAGCTCGTACGAGGCCTTGTCGCCGACGAGTTCACGCCGCCGCGCGTTGTAGCGGGCCGACAACAGTTCGTCGAGCGGCACCTCCGCCGCGTCCCCGTACCAGGCCTCCCGGTCGGCCATGGCGAGCTTGCAGCCCTCGACCAGGAGATGGACGTACTCGGCGGACCCGTAGCGCGGCAGTTCGGGCGGCAGCAGGGCGAGTTGCTGGAGGAGCACCGGGCCCTGGCTCCAGGGGCCGGCCTTGCACAGGGTCCAGCCGTTCCAGTCGTACGTCGCCGGCGTCTCGTAGGTCGCGGACCACCCGGCGAGGTCGTCGGCCGTGAGCGTGCCGGTGTGCCGTGCGCCGCTGGTGTCCATGGTGGGTCGCCGCGCCTGCCGTACGAGCGCCTCGGCGATGAATCCGGTGCGCCACACCTCGCGCGCCGCCTCGATCTGCGCGGTCCGGTCGCCGGCGCCCGCCACCTCCTCGACCAGCCGCTTCCAGGTGGCGGCGAGGGCGGGGTTGCGGAACAGCGCACCCGGGCGAGGGGCCCGTCCTCCCGGCAGATAGACCTCCGCCGACGAGGTCCACTCCGTCTCGAACAGTTCCCGCACGCTCTCGACGGTCGCGCCGACGTTCTCCACGGGCGCGTGCCCGTTCTCGGCGTAGCCGACGGCGTACTTGAGGACGTCGGCCAGGGACTTGGTGCCGTGGTCGCGGAGCAGCAGCATCCAGGCGTCGAAGGCGCCGGGGACCGCGGCGGCGAGGGGGCCGGTGCCGGGGACGAGGTCCAGGCCCAGTCCCTTGTAGTGGGCGACGGTCGCTCCGGCCGGTGCGACGCCCTGTCCGCACAGCACCCGCACCTGTCCCCCGGAGGGCGCGAGCAGGATCGGCACCTCGCCCGCGGGTCCGTTGAGGTGCGGCTCGACGACGTGCAGCACGAAGGCGCCGGCCACCGCCGCGTCGTAGGCGTTGCCACCGTCCTCCAGGACCGCCATCGCCGACTGCGAGGCCAGCCAGTGGGTGGAGGACACCATGCCGAAGGTCCCCTGGAGGGTCGGCCGGGTGGTGAACGACATCTCTCACCTCACTGCTCGGGCCCGCCCCGGCCGGTCCGAGGCGGTCGCGTCCACGATCCTTTCATCCCACACCGACCTGCCCAAGAGACCGTGTACGGCCGCCGCCCGGTCACCTGCGGTCGCCCGGCCCACCGAGCCGTCAGGCCCCGCGCACCCTCAGGCGGGCCCCGCGCAGCCTCAGGCGCCGCGTGCCGTCACCAGCCCGGACTCGTAGGCGAACACGACCAGTTGGGCCCGGTCCCGGGCGCCCAGTTTCGTCATCGCGCGGCTGATGTGCGTCTTGGCGGTGAGGGGGCTGATCACCATGTGCTCGGCGATCTCCTCGTTGCTCAGGCCGCGGGCGGCCAGGGCCGTGACCTCGCGTTCGCGGCGGGTGAGGCACTCCAGACCGGGGGCGGTGGAGCGGTCCGGGGGGCGTGAGACGAACTCGCCGATCAGCGTGCGGGTGACGGCGGGCGACAGCAGCGCCTCGCCCCGGGCCACCACCTCGATGGCCTGGAGGAGGTCGGCCGGCTCGGTGTCCTTCAGCAGGAAACCGCTCGCACCCGCGCGCAGCGCCTCGAAGACGTACTCGTCGACGCCGTAGTTGGTGAGGATCACCACGCGGACCCCCGCGAGCTCCGGGTCCGCGGCGATCCGCCGCGTCGCCTCGATGCCCGTCATCACCGGCATCTGCACGTCGATCAGCGCGATGTCGGGCACCTGCGCCCGTACCAGCTCGACACCCCGTTCCCCGTCGGCCGCCTCCCCGACCACCTCGATGCCGTCCTCGGCGTCGAGCAGAGCCCGGAACCCGGCCCGCATCAGCGCCTGGTCGTCGACGAGCGCCACCCTGATCACACCCGCACCCCCACACACCCGCCGAATCCGCCGTTCGCCCCGCTCACACGCGCGGGATCCCTGGAGGAGCCGCCCGTCGCCCGGACACCCCGTCCGCCGCACACCGGGGAACCGCCCGGCGTCCGCGCCACCACTC
>NZ_RSAJ01000858.1 GCF_003933965.1 Streptomyces sp. RP5T | reverse complement strand
CCGTCATCGTGTTCCGGCCCCCTCGGTGGTGCCGGACCCCTCACGGGCCGGCGCGGCGGCGCTCTCGTCGCGCGGGCGCACGGCACCGCTGCCGACCAGTGCCCACCAGGCCACCACTCCGAAGCACACCGCCGTCAGCACCGTCGAGGGGCCGCCGATGTCCGCGTACGCGAAGTCCGTCAGCTGCCACACCAGCAGCCCGCAGCCGACGAGCGCGCAGTCCAGCCCCCGCCCGCACCGGCGCGCCCGCACCAGCCCCCGCAGCCCGCACACCAGCAGCGCCAGCCAGCCGCCCGCGAGGGCGATCAGGCCGATCAGGCCCTGTTCGGCGAGCAGGAGGAGGTACATGTTGTGGGGGGACAGCAGCGGCTGCCGCCGGAAGGCCGCGCCCGCGCCCTCCGTGTCGCTGCCGGCCGACAGGGCCAGCGAGGCGTGTGCGTCCCGCTGCTCGGGGAACCCCTTCAACCCCACGCCCGTCAGCGGCTGTTCGCGCCACATGCCGACGGCCGCCGCCCACATGGTGTACCGGTCGGTCACGGACTGGTCGGGGGCGTCGGTGACCTGCGTGATGCTGCTGATCCGCTCCTGCAGCTGCGCCGAACCGACCCCGAGACCGCCCACCAGGATGACGCCGACGGCGGCCGCCACGGCTCCCACCGCCAGCGCCCGCCGCAGCCCGGCCAGCACCAGCTGCACCGAGCAGGTCACGGCCGTGGCGATCCACGCGCCCCGGCTGAAGGACAGAGCGAGCGGCAGGAACAGCGCGAGCGCGCACCCCGCGGCGACCACCCGCTGCCGTACCGGCGCCTGGCCCAGCGCCAGCCCGAGCGCGCACACCAGCCCGAAGGAGACGACGGTCGCCATCCCCATCACGTCCGCCGCCCCGAAGGTGCCGACGGCCCGGATGTCCTCGCCCTGGTAGGAGGCGCCGGTCCCGGTCGCGTACTGGTGCACGCCGATCGCGCCCTGCCACCCGGCGAGGGCCACCAGCGACCAGGCCAGCAGCCGGAAGTCGCGCCGGTCCCGGACCAGCAGCAGCACGGCCGCCGGGACCAGCACGAAGACCTGGAGGTAGCGGCCCATGCCGGTGAGCCCGGCGCCCGGCGAGGCCGCGCCCACCGCGGCGACGGCCAGCCCCACCACCGGCAGACCGAGGACGACGGCCGCCGTCCGCGACAGGGGCCGGCGCCGTTCCCGCAGCAGCCGGACCACGCAGTACAGCACCACCAGGCCGGAGACGGCGTCGGCCGGTCCCGCACCGCTCTCGGCGGTCGGCGACACCGGCAGCGCCAGCAGGGCGACCACGGCCACCACCGGCAGCACGGGAGTCAGCTCCCGGACCCGCGGCAGGCTCAGCGCGAGACTCATGCGCGCTCAGCTCCCCGTCGGACGCACGAGCGTGGCCGCGGTGCGCAGCAGGATGCAGATGTCCTGCCACAGAGACCAGTTGTCGATGTACGCGTTGTCGAAGCGGCAGCGGTCCTCGATCGAGGTGTCACCGCGCAGACCGTGGATCTGGGCGAGCCCGGTGATGCCGGTCCGCATCCGGTGGCGGGCCGCGTAGCCGGGGTAGGTCTGGCTGAACTTCGTGACGAAGTAGGGGCGTTCGGGCCGCGGGCCGACCAGGCTCATGTCGCCCCGCAGGACGTTCCACAGCTGGAGCAGCTCGTCCATCGAGGTGCGACGCATGAAGCGGCACAGCCACGGCATGCGGTGCTCGTTCGCCACGCTCCAGCGCGTCGCCGCCTCGTGCGCGTCGACCGGACGGTGGGTGCGGAACTTCAGCAGCGTGAACGGCTTGCCGTCCTTGCCGATCCGCTCCTGCCGGAACACCACGCCCCGCCCGCCGGTCAGCCGCAGCGCCACCGCGCACACCAGCAGCAGCGGGCTGACCAGCAACAGCAGCGTCCCGGACACCGCCACGTCCAGCGCCCGCTTCCCGGCGCTGCCCCGCCGCCGCGAGCCCATCACCAGGCGCCGGCAGGAGAACCCGGCGAGCTGCTCGCGCATCTCGTACGACGGTGTCTCCGCGTCGAGCTCCCACACCGCGCAGCCCGACTCGGCGAGCGCCCGCAGCAACGGCCCCTGCCGGGACCGTACGGACGGATGCACGGTCAGGACCTCGCGTACGCCGTTCTGGATGAGCGCCCGCTCGACCTCCTCGCCGGTCGTCAGCACCGGCAGCCCCTCACCGCCGTCGGGCTGCTCGGTCACGATCCCCACCGGCCGCACCCCGCAGCCCGGGTGGCGCAGTACGGCGGCTGCCACGCGCTGCGCGGTCGCCGCCGGGCCGATGACCAGCGCGGCGCGCGGACGGGCGAGCCGGGCGAGCCGCTGCCCCCGGCGCACGGTCCCGCGGCCCACGCAGGCCGTCACCGACTGGAGCAGGAAGCCGGTGACGAGCACGGCCGGGGACAGCGCCCGGTCCGGGTCGTACGAGGCCACCGCGGCGGCGAGGACCAGCCAGGCGACCGCGATCCTGGCGCAGACGGCGGGCAGTTCGTCGAGGACGCCGGCCACCCGGCGGGGCGGGTGCGGGCGCAGCAGCATCGAGGCGGCCACCAGCACCGCCACGAGCAGCGGCCGCCACCGGTCACCGGTGAACGCGCCCGCGCCCACCAGGGCGGCGACGAGGTCCGCGGTGAGCAGC
>NZ_RSAJ01000857.1 GCF_003933965.1 Streptomyces sp. RP5T | reverse complement strand
GGCCGATTCTGTCACACCGAGTCCTGCCTCCCCCTCAGGCGACTTCCCCCGACGCGCGAACCAGCCGGCCCGCCAGCTTCCGCACCGCCTCGACGAGCTCCGGCGGCTGCTCCACCCGGAACTCCACCCCCGTCATCGCCAGCCGCACCACCATCCAGTCCACCGCGTCCCCCACCCTCGCCCGCAATCGGCACCGCCCCTCGCCCAGGGGCTCAGGCACCCCCATCCACGCCGGCACCCGCGCCGCCACCTCCGAGACCTCCGCCTCGAACGTCACGACCAGCTCGTACGTCTCCTGGCGGCGGTACATCGACTGCCGCAGATACTCCGCCGCACTCCCGGTCGGCAGCTCCCGCGGAGCGAACCGCGCCCCCGTGGCGAAGGGGGCGTCCACCCGGTCGACCCGGAAGGTCCGCCAGTCGCCGCGGTCGAGGTCGTAGGCGATGAGGTACCAGCGCTGACCGGTGGAGACCAGCCGGTACGGCTCCACCACCCGGCGGGACTCGGCGCCGTCCTTCGCGCGGTAGGCGAAGCGGAGCCGTTCGTGTCCGGCCACCGTCGACGCCATCACCGTCAGGGTCTCGGTCGGGATGCTCGCCCCGTCCCCGCTGGTCAGCGGAGTCGTGGCGGCCTGGAGGGTGGAGACCCGGTGCCGCAGCCGGGACGGCAGGACCTGCTCCAGTTTGGCCAGCGCCCGCACCGACGCCTCGTCCACCCCCTCGACCGCGTGCCCGGCGCCCGCGCGCAGGCCGACGGCGATGGCCACCGCCTCCTCGTCGTCGAGGACCAGCGGGGGCATGGCCTTGCCCGCGACGAGCCGGTAGCCGCCGTCGGAGCCCTTGGACGCCTCGACGGGATAGCCGAGTTCGCGCAGGCGGTCGATGTCCCGCCGGACCGTGCGGCGGGAGACCCCGAGGCGGTCGGCGAGCTCGCCGCCGGGCCATTCGCGGGGCGTCTGGAGGAGGGAGAGGAGCGTCAGGAGCCGTGCCGGGGTGTCCGTCGTCATGAGTTCGAGGATGCCGTAGAAGTAGGACACGATCTGACCTAGTGGGGTCGTAGTTTCAGGTCATGACCTCCACCGAGACCTCCCTTTCGGGCATTCCCGACGTACCGTCCGCCGCCGCGGGCGACCGGCGTCGCTGGTTCGCTCTCGCCATCGTGATGACCGCGGCCTTCATGGACCTCGTCGACGTCACGATCGTCAACATCGCCATCCCGTCCATCCGGCAGGACGCCGGCGCCTCCGTCAGCCAGATCCAGTGGATCACCGCCGGATACGCCCTGGCCTTCGCCGCGGGGCTGATCACCGGCGGGCGGCTCGGTGACATCCACGGCCGCAAGCGGCTGTTCCTCGTCGGCATCGGCGGGTTCACGCTCGCGTCGGCGCTGTGCGGCTTCGCCGCGAACCCGGAGATGCTGGTCGCGGCCAGGATCCTGCAGGGCGGCATGGCCGCGATGATGGTTCCGCAGGTCCTGTCGATCGTGCACGCGACCTTCCCGGCACACGAGCGGGGCAAGGTGTTCGGGCTGTTCGGCGCGGTCGTCGGGCTCGGGGCCGTGTCCGGTCCGCTGCTCGGGGCGCTGCTGACCGAGTGGAACCTCTTCGGGCTCGAGTGGCGGCCGATCTTCCTCATCAACCTGCCGGTCGGGATCATGGGGCTGGTGCTCGGCAGCCGTTTCATCACCGAGTCCAGGGCCCCGCGCGCGCTGAAGCTGGACCTGGTGGGCGTGGCCATGGTCGTGCTCGGCCTGCTGATGCTGCTCTACCCGCTGACCCGCGGCGAGGAGCTGGACTGGCCGGTGTGGGGGTACGTGTCGATGGCCGGGGCGCCCCTGGTGTTCGCGGCGCTGGTGGCGTACGAGAGGCGCAAGGCCGCGCGGGACGGATCGCCGCTGGTCGAGCTGTCGCTGTTCAGGGTGAAGAGCTTCGCGGCCGGGATCGCGGTCCAGACCGTGTTCGGGGTCGGGCTCGGCATCTTCTTCCTGGTGTGGACGCTGTACATGCAGACCGGGCTCGGCTGGAGCCCGCTGCGGGCGGGGCTGACCGGCGTGCCGTTCTCGCTCGCGGTCTCCACGGCGGCGGGGCTTTCGGTGCAGAAGCTCGTGCCGCGGTTCGGGCGCGGGGTGCTCCAGGCCGGTGCGCTGCTGATGGCGGTGGGTGTGCTCCTGTACCTGTGGGAGGCCGAGCGGTACGGCATGGGGATCAGCTCGTGGCAGATGGCGTTGCCGCTGGTCGTGATGGGCGTGGGTATGGGCCTGATCGTCGCGCCGCTCACCGACGCGGTGCTGTCGGAGGTGCCGCGCGAGCACGCCGGTTCGGCGTCGGGGCTGATCAACACCGTGCAGCAGATGGGCAACGCGCTGGGGCTCGGGCTGGTGTCGGTGGTCTTCTTCGGGGTCATCGGTGACCACCTGCGGCCGGAACAGGTGGGCCCGGCCTTCGTGGACGCCTTCCAGCACGCGCTCGGGTGGGTCGCGGCCGTGATGGGCGTGATCTTCCTGCTGATGTTCGCGCTCCCGAGGCGCCCCGCGCAGCACGTGGAGGCGGCGGCCGAGCTCCCCGCGGTGGGCGAGAAGGAGCCCGAACTGGTCTCCTGACGACGAGATGAGGGGCCCGGTACCTGCGGGGGTACCGGGCCCCTTTGTCGTACCA
>NZ_RSAJ01000856.1 GCF_003933965.1 Streptomyces sp. RP5T | reverse complement strand
GTTCCGGGGCGGCCGGCCTTCCTCACCCTCCTTCTCGGAATCCCGGCCCTCCTCTTCGCCCTGATCACCTGGCAGGTCGTCGAGGACGGGCCGCTCCTGCGTGCCGACGAACGGATCAGCCGCTCCCTGGTCCACCCGGACCGTTTCTCGGAGATCCTCGCCGACCTGGGCAATGTCGAGGTCGCGGTCCCGGTCCTCGCCGTGGCGCTGCTCTACGCGGGCTGGCTGGCCCGCCGCACCGGTACGGACCGATGGTGGGTGCCGTCCGCCGCGGCGGCCGTCCTGATGGCCCTGGTCCCGGCCCTGGTGGTCCCCCTCAAGGAACTCACCGCCCGCCCGGGCACGCCGGTCGTCCCACCCGGCACCGGCTACTTCCCGTCCGGTCACACCGCCACGGCCGCCATCGCGTACGGCGCCGCGACCCTCCTCGTCCTCCCCTGGCTCCGCTCGCCCCGCACCCGCCGCGCCCTGGTCATCGGCTGCGTGCTGCTCGTCCTGGGCGTCTCCTACGGCCTGGTCCGCCGGGGCTGGCACTGGCCCCTGGACGTGGTGGGGAGCTGGTTGCTCTGCACGGACCTGTTCCTCGGATTCCGCCTGCTCCTGTCCCGCCTCGACCGCCGCTGACCCCCGGCCCGGGCGACCGGCAAGGCGCGGCGGGACCGCCGGCCGGTCTCGGGCTCCGGCTCCTCGTGCCGCACCTCGGCCGCCCCGGACCCGTGGCCGTACATGACGACGCGACCGCCGACTCAGCCGTCCGCCTCCTCCGTCGCCAGTCCCGCCGCCGCCTCGTGCATAGCCAGTTCCAGCAGGGCCGGGTCGATCAGGACTCCGGAGCCGTCCGGGGGGACCAGCCAGCGCACTCCTGATCCGGTCACCCGGCCCGGGTAGGGCACGACGATCCAGGTGCCGGCGCCTGCCGTGCGGATGCCGGTGCCGAGCCAGCGGGCCGCGGTGCCCGGGGGCACGAAGAAGCCCATCCGCGCGTCGCCGAAGTCGACGAGCACCGGGCCGAGCTGGTCGAGGATGCGGGTCAGGACGTCGAGCGTCGGATAGCCCAGCTCACCGGGCAGGATGAGTACGTCCCAGGCCTTGCCCGCCGGCAGCAGCGCCACCCCCAGGGGGTTGCGCTCCCACTCCCAGCGGCAGGCCTCGGGATCCGGTGCGACGGATGCCAGCCACTCGACCGCCGTCTTCGCCCCTGTCATGAGAAGACCTCCCTCTCTCTCGTCGACGCTGTTCGCGTCATGAGGGAGAGGAAGATCTTCCCGGGAGCATTACGCGGGTTCTGACCACCCATTTGAGTGAGTCGGATCACATACGATCGTTCAGCTGTCGAATCCCAGACCGAGCTTGTCCATGGTCCGCAGCCACAGGTTGCGCCGCCCGCCGTGCGAGTCGGCGCGTGCCAGCGACCACTTGGTCAGGGCGATGCCGGTCCAGGCGAAGGGTTCCGGCGGGAAGGGCAGCGGCTTCTTGCGGACCATGGCCAGCGAGGTCCGCTCGGTGCTCTCCCCGGCCAGCAGGTCCAGCATCACGTCCGCGCCGAAGCGGGTCGCGCCGACCCCGAGGCCCGTGTAACCGGCCGCGTACGCGACCTTGCCCTGATGCGCGGTGCCGTAGAACGCGGAGAAGCGCGAGCAGGTGTCGATCGCGCCGCCCCACGCGTGCGTGAAGCGGACGCCCTCCAGCTGCGGGAAGCACCTGAAGAAGTGCCCGGCGAGCTTGGCGTACGTCTCCGGCCGGTCGTCGTACTCGGCCCGCACCCGCCCCCCGTACGGGTAGACCGCGTCGTAACCGCCCCACAGGATCCGGTTGTCGGCGGACAGCCGGAAGTAGTGGAACTGGTTGGCGCTGTCCCCGAGCCCCTGCCGGTTCTGCCAGCCGATCGACGCGAGCTGCTGCCCGCTCAGCGGCTCGGTCATCAGCGCGTAGTCGTAGACCGGCACGGTGTACGCCCGGACCCGCTTGACCAGGTTCGGGAAGATGTTCGTACCGAGCGCGATCTGCCGGGCCCGCACGGAACCGTACGGCGTGCGTACGGCCATGCCGGCGCCGTACGGCTTCAGCGTGAGCGCGGGCGTGTGCTCGTAGACCCGGACGCCGAGCAGCAGGCACGCCCGCTTCAGGCCCCAGACGAGCCTGGCCGGGTTGAGCATGGCCACGCCCCGGCGGTCCCACAGTCCCGCCTCGAAGGTCGGTGAGGCGACCTGCTCGCGCACCGCGTCGGCGTCCAGGAACTCGACGCCGTCGGCGAGGCCCTTCTCCTGGAGCTCCTCGTACCAGTCGCGGAGCTCCCATGCCTGGTACGTCTCCGTCGCCACGTCGATCTCGCCGGTGCGCTCGAACTCGCAGTCGAGGTCGTGCCGGGCGACCGCCTTCTCGATCTCGTCGAGGTTGCGGGCGCCCAGCTCCTGAAGCCTGTGGATCTCGTCGGGCCAGCGGGTCAGCCCGTTGGGCAGGCCGTGGGTGAGGGAGGCGGCGCAGAAGCCGCCGTTGCGGCCGGAGGCGGCCCAGCCCACCTCACGGCCCTCCAGCAGGACGACGTCCCGCCCGGGGTCGCGCTCCTTCGCGTTGAGCGCGGTCCACAGCCCGCTGTAGCCGCCGCCGACGACCAGCAGGTCGCAGGTCTCGGCGCCGGTGAGGGCGGGCTCGGGG
>NZ_RSAJ01000855.1 GCF_003933965.1 Streptomyces sp. RP5T | reverse complement strand
TCCCGCACCCGCCCCCAACGCTGAAGGAGAACCCGCCAAGTGACCACGGTGACGATCCAGCGCAAGTGGCACACGACGGCCGAGGTCGCCGAGATGCTCGGCTTCGGCCTCTCCAAGACGAAAGCACTCGTTCTGAGCGGCGAGATCCGTTCCGTGAAAGTAGGCCGTAACCGCCGCATCCTCCCGGCCTGGGTCGACGAGTACGTGAACCGCTGCGCGTCCGATGCAGAGGGGTGGGCGGCATGAGCGGGAAACGGGCCAACGGCGAGGGGTCGATCTACCCGTACAAGAACGGCTTCGCGGCCTACGTCTGGGTCACCACTCCAGACGGCGACCGCAAGCGGAAGTACGTCTACGGCAAGACCCGCGAGGACACCCACGAGAAGTGGATCAAGCTGCACAATGAGGCCACCAGGGGCCCGGTGCAGACCCGGCACCGCACGGTGCAGGCGTTCCTGTCGTACTGGCTCGACTCGATCGTGAAGCCCAACCTCGCCCCGCTGTCGTACGTCTCGTACGAGGGCTCGGTGCGGCTCTACATCGCCCCGCACCTGGGTGCGAAGCGCCTCGACAAGCTGACCGTCCGGGACGTGCGCGAGTGGCTGACCAAGCTGGCCGGCATCTGCCAGTGCTGCGCGCAGGGCAAGGACGCCAAGCGACCGGAAGATCGGCAGCGTTGCTGTGCGATCGGTGAGTGCTGTGAGGCGTATCCCTCCCGGCGCGTGGTCCAGGCCGCCCGTGATGCCCTGCGCGCCGCGCTCACCCATGCAGTGACCGAAGAGGAGATCAGCAAGAACGTCGCCTCCCTGGTCAAGGTCCCCAAGCCTCGTCGTCGCCGGATCAAGCCGTGGTCCGTCGTCGAAGCGGGCGGCTTCCTCGCCGACTCCCTCTCCCGCGAAGATCCCCTGTTCGCGGCCTGGGTGCTCGTGCTCAGCCTCGGCCTGCGGCGGGGTGAGGTCTTGGGGCTCACCTGGAAGTCGATCGACTTCGAGACCTGCGAGCTGTACGTGGATCACCAGATTCAGCGGGCAGGGCGTCAGATCCTCCACCGCGAGACCAAGACGGAGGAGTCCGACGACTTCCTTCCCCTCCCGGAGTTCTGCCTCAGGGCACTGCGTATGCGGCGCGCTCAGCAGGACGGGGACCGGAAGGCGGCGGGGGAGCTCTGGCAGGACACTCGGGGCCTGGTCTTCACCACGAAGTACGGAACGCCCATCGAGCCCGGCAACCTCACCCGCATGTTCGCCCTGCGCGCCAGCCGTGCCGGCCTCCGAGTGATCCCGCTCCGGAACACCCGGCACACGTGCAGCTCGCTGCTGGTCGCCCTCAAGGTCCATCCGAAGGTGGCTCAACGCATCCTGCGGCACTCGCAGATCGCCATGACGATGGAGGTCTACGCGGAAGCGAGCGAGGAAGAAGTGCGCTCAGCGGTCAGCAGGCTGTCGCAGGCGATGGGGCAGCCATGAACGCCCTGCTACACGCCGAGTACCCGTCGCACCGTGACCAGACGTTCTCGGGCCCCGTCAAGCCACTCGGCCTTGAGGTCGATCGGGACACGGACAGAAATTTGAGTGCTCGGCGCATCGTGCACCTCGACGACGTACGGATCCTCGGCGATGAAGGTGAGATACGCCGTCCGGCCCTCACCGGGCCAGTTGCCGGTGAGGACGTCATCGCTCTCGCCGGCCTCCGTATCGCTTTCCTCGACCGCTTCCAGGAGCGCCGCCCAGTCGTCGAGATCGTCGGCGTTGAAGCTCGTCCGCACGGTGGCGTTCACGAAGTCGCTGCGGATGACGATCTCCGCGTCGTAGTAGCCGTACTGCGGAGTCGGGGACAGCAGCCGGACGGCAACGCTCTGCATGCCGTCGTCCAGGACAATCACGTCGAGCGGTTCTACAGCCCCGGTCAAGGTTCCTCCTCCGGCTGACGTCACCCGTTGCTGTACTTCGCTGCTGTACAGCACGAAAAAGGCCCCTCCGGAGCGATCCTGAGGGGCCTTTGACCTGTGTGCACTCGGCAGGATTCGAACCTGCAACCTTCTGATCCGTAGTCAGATGCTCTATCCGTTAAGCTACGAGTGCTTGTTCTTTTTTTCGCCGCTCCTTGCCCTTTCGGGCTGCTCGCGGCGACAGGAAGAACATTACATGACTGCCGGTCGCATGTGAAATCCGTTAGCCGTACCCCTTGTGACCTGCGGAAACGCACATCTGAGCGAGGTAGGGAACGACGAAGCCCCGGTCGCTGGGACCGGGGCTTCGGTGATCTTGCGCGGAGGCGGAGGGATTTGAACCCTCGATGGGATTTAAGTCCCAAACCGCATTAGCAGTGCGGCGCCATAGACCGGACTAGGCGACGCCTCCAGCACAGCCGCCCGCGCGAGCGCGAGTGGTGCGTGCAGATGATGACACAGCCGGAGGTCGTGCCACCAATCGGCTCCCACGGTACTAGGCGTGCGGGCCACAGGGCAAAGTGCTTACGCCGCTGATCGGCGAACGGCGCCACTGCGCAACGTACGGCGCCGCCCGCCGTTAGTCACGGCATGTCCTACGTCATCCGGCTCGGCCGGCTCGCACGGCTGAGTCCGCTCCCGCTCTTCCTCGCCGCCCTCGCCCCCACCCCCGCGGCGGCGTACGCCGAGACGGGCGACCATCTCACCG
>NZ_RSAJ01000854.1 GCF_003933965.1 Streptomyces sp. RP5T | reverse complement strand
ATCGCATCCTCGGCACCACGCAAGCACTCCGTTCCGACCCGGTACCGTCGGCCGTCCCACCGCGCACGTGTCCAGTCCAGGGAGCCCCATGACCACCGCCACCACCCGCCACAGCGACCGGCGGATCAGCCCGGTCTTCCTCGGGATCTGCGCCGTGACGGCGGTAACCGGCTGGGCCACCTGGACCGGGTTCGCCGAGCAGCCCGGTGTGGCGGTGTTCCTCTTCGTCACCGGCGCCTGGATCGTCTCCCTCTGCCTGCACGAGTACGCGCATGCCCGCACCGCCCTGCACAGCGGAGACATCACAGTCGGGAGCAAGGGCTACTTGAGCCTCAACCCTCTCGCCTACACCCACGCCCTGCTCAGCATCGTGCTCCCCGTCATCTTCGTGATCATGGGCGGCATCGGCCTCCCCGGCGGCGCGGTCTTCATCGAGCGCGACCGGATCCGCGGCCGCTGGCGGCACAGCCTGATCTCCGCGGCGGGCCCGCTCACCAACGTCCTGTTCGCCGTCGCGTGCACGGCCCCGTTCTGGCTGGACGCCCTCGCCGGCGTCCCCTCGGCGTTCCGCTTCGCGCTGGCCTTCCTCGCCCTGCTCCAGGTCTCCGCCGCCCTGCTGAACTTCCTGCCGGTCCCGGGTCTGGACGGCTACGGCGTCATCGAGCCCTGGCTGTCGTACAACGTCAAGCGCCAGGTGGAGCCCTTCGCACCCTTCGGCCTGCTGTTCGTGTTCGCGCTGCTGTGGGTGCCCCAGGTCAACGCCGTGTTCTTCGACATCGTCGACGCCGTGCTGCGCGGACTCCAGGTCGACCCCGGAGAGGCCTCGTTCGGCTGGAGCCTCTACCGCTTCTGGACCTGAGCGGCCCGGCCCCGCTTGAGGTAGTACCAGCACATGTTGGAGGAGAGTCCCGCCAGCAGCACCCACACGACCCCGAGCCAGCTGCCCTGCACGAAGGAGACGACCGCCGCCGCGACGGCGAGCAGGCAGACGGCGAGGGCGTAGAGGGCGAGGCGGGGCATTTCCATGGCTCCTGTCGGGGGGACACTGCTGCGCTACGGCGTCCAGTGTCCCCCATCGCCTCACACGTCCGTGACCCGCAGCCCCGCGTGCGCCTTGTAGCGCCGGTTCACCGAGATCAGGTTGGCGACCAGCGACTCCACCTGGTGCGCGTTGCGCAGCCGGCCCGCGAACACCCCCCGCATCCCGGCGATGCGACCGGCGAGCGCCTGGACGGTCTCGACGTCGGCGCGCTCCTCCCCGAGCACCATCACATCGGTGTCGATCTCCTCGATCTCCGGGTCCTGGAGCAGCACGGCCGACAGATGGTGGAAGGCGGCGGTGACCCGCGAGTCCGGCAGCAGGGCGGCGGCCTGCTCGGCGGCGCTCCCCTCCTCGGGCTTGAGCGCGTAGGCGCCCTTCTTGTCGAAGCCGAGCGGGTTCACGCAGTCGACGACGAGCTTGCCGACGAGCTCCTCGCGCAGCGACTCCAGCGTCTTGCCGTGGCCGTCCCACGGCACGGCGACGATCACGATGTCGCTGCGGCGCGCGGTCTCGGCGTTGTCGGCGCCCTCGACTCCGTGCCCGAGTTCGTCGGCGGCGGCCTGCGCGCGGTCGGCGGCCCGCGAACCGATGATCACCTTCTGCCCGGCGAGGGCGAGCCGGTAGGCGAGGCCCTTGCCCTGGGGCCCGGTCCCGCCGAGTACGCCGACGACGAGCCCGGAGACGTCGGGAAGGTCCCAGGGGTCCTTGGCGGGAGCCTTCTGTGCAGCACTGTCGGTAGAGGTCATGGCGCCGACTTTACGTCCGCCCCGCCCGTCCAGGCCGGTCGGGTGAGCCGGTTCACGGACCGGGGTCGCCCCGGCGGCCAACGCCCGTGGCCGGCACCGGCCCTGCCCGGTTCGGGCGAATCCGGGGTGAACCGCGGGTCAACCGCGTCCGCCTGGGGCAGGATGCGGCCTCATGGACGCCGTACGGGTCGCGCTGCTGCGCGAAGTGCTCGCCGGGACCGAGTGGTTGGGGGCCACGCGACGCTTCGCGGGCGTGCTGCGCGGTGCGGTGGTCTCGCACGGCGGCGGGCTGCTCCTGGTCGGCACCCCGGAGTACGAGCCCTGGCACCTGGCGGCCCACCTGGTCGACGAGGCCGCCTGGTCGGGCACCCCGGAGCTGGCCCCGACTCTCGTACGTCATGACGCGCGCCCCTCCGACCCCGCGCACCTGTCGGTCGGACCGGGCCGGCTGGCGGCGGCCCGGCGCGGCGAGACGCTGCTCGTGGTGTCCCCGGACCGGCCGGGCGCCCCGCTTCTGGAGCAGGTTTACGACGCCCGGCGGGCCGGCGCCACGGTCCTCTCCCTGGGTCCCGGTGAGGGCGAACTCGCCGCGCTGGCCCACGAGTCGCTGGCGGTGCCGCAGGGCACGGACCTCGACCTGGACACCGTGCAGCACCTGGTGAGCGCGGCGGCCGGGGAGAACGCCGTCCCCGCTCCCCGGGGCCGGCGGCGGTTCAGGGACCGGCTGTCGAGACTGGCCGACCATCTGACGGCGCCGCCCCCGGCCCGCTGGTAGCCGTGAAAAGCAGTTGCCGGAGCGGGATGCCTGCCCCGACCATGACCGCTCGTGACCGACGACGCCCCCGCACCCCCCTCCGGCCTGCGCGCGATG
>NZ_RSAJ01000853.1 GCF_003933965.1 Streptomyces sp. RP5T | reverse complement strand
CCCCCCGCCCGCGGCCAAGCCCGGTGTGATCCCGCTGCGCCCGCTCGGCGTGGGCGAGATCCTCGACGGCGCGGTCTCCACCATGCGCACCTACTGGCGCACGGTCCTCGGCATCTCGCTGACCGTCGCCGTCGTGACCGAGGTCCTCGTCATCCTGCTCCAGGGCCTCGTCCTGAACGACAGCGCGGGGACCGAGGCCCTCAACGACCCCAGCGCCAGCGCCGACGAGCTCACCCGCGCCCTGGGCGAGACCATGCTCGGCTCCACAGTCGTCTTCCTGATCTCCCTGATCGGCACGGTCGCCGCGACCGCCCTGCTGACGACCGTCACCAGCCGGGCCGTGCTCGGCAGGCCCGTCACCACCGGTGAGGCCTGGCGCGACGCCCGCCCGCAGGTGCCCAGGCTGTTCGGACTGATCTTCCTTCTGCTGCTCATCACCTTCGGCGTGCTCGCCGTCGGCGCCCTGCCCGGCATCCTCGTGGCCGCCACGGGCTCCGACGGCGGCGGCATCGCGCTCGCGATCCTGGGCGTCCTCGGCGCCGGCGTCGTCGCGCTGTGGCTGATGATCCGCTTCTCCCTGGCCTCGCCCGCGCTGATGCTGGAGAAGCAGACCATCGTGAAGTCGATGAGCCGCTCCACGAAGCTGGTGCGCGGTTCCTGGTGGCGGGTCCTCGGCATCCAGCTGCTCGCCGGGCTCATCGCCAACATCGTCGCGGCGATCGTCGTCATCCCCTTCACCTTCCTCGCCGCGGCGCTCAGCGGCGAAGGCGTCGGCGGTTTCGTCAACGGCACCGGCGACCTCGGCTGGACGTTCCTCATCATCAGCGGAATCGGCTCGGTGATCGGCTCCATGATCACCTTCCCGATCTCGGCGGGCGTCACCGTGCTCCTCTACATCGACCAGCGCATCCGCCGCGAGGCCCTCGATCTCGAACTGGCCCGCGCGGCTGGCGTCCAGGGCTACAACACCGGCCCCACTCCGGGGAGCTGATGCGGTGAACCTGCCGGGGGGATTGGTCACCATGCTGCGCGCCGTCGACACCTCCATGCTGTCCACGGCACGGTCCGCCGACGAACCGCCGCTGACGATCCCGCGCGACCCCGCGCGGGAGGCGGCCCGCCGCGAGCTGTCCAAGCGCATGTACCACGAGAACGACCCCAGTTGGTTCCAGCGCGCCCTCAACGCGTTCTGGGACTGGGTCGACAAGCTGTTCAACGCCGCCTCGTCGGCGACCCCGGGCGGCGCGCTCGGCCTGGTCGTCGTCATCGCCGCGGTCGTCCTGGTCGTCGGCGCGCTGTGGTGGCGCCTGGGCACCCCGCGCCGCGGGCCCGCCTCCTCCGCCGCGCTGTTCGACGACCGCCCCCGCAGCGCCGCCGACCACCGCGCGGCCGCCGAGGCCCACGCCGCCCAGGGCCACTGGAACCAGGCCGTGCAGGAGCGCATGCGCGCGATCGTCCGTTCCCTGGAGGAACGAGCCCTCCTCGACATCCGTCCCGGCCGCACCGCGGACGAGGCCGCCGCGGAAGCCGGCCGCGCCCTGCCCACCCACGCCGACCGGCTGCGCTCCGCCGCCCGGGACTTCGACGACGTCACGTACGGCGGCAGGGCCGCGACCGAGCAGTCGTACCACCGCATCGCCGAACTCGACCGCGACCTCGAACGCAGCAAGCCGGTCCTCACAAACAGCACAAGCAGCACGAGCGACAGCCACAGCGCGGACCACAACGCCCGCCGGGGAGCCGCCGAATGACCACCGAGGCCACGCTCCCGTCCACCTCGGCCTCGCCCACCGCCCGCCAGGTGTGGACCCGCGCGCGAGGCGTCGTACTCGCCCTCGTCCTGCTCCTCGTCGCGGCCGTGGTGATCGCGGCGATCCGCTCCACCGAACGCCACGGCAGCCTCGACCCGCGCTCCGCGGACCCCTTCGGCAGCCGCGCCGTCGCCGAACTCCTCGCCGACCGCGGCGTCGACACCCGCGTGGTCACCACCCTGGACGAGGCACGCGCCGCGGCCGGCCCCGACACCACGCTCCTGATCGCCGTGCCCGACCTCCTGACACACCGCCAGCAGAGCGAACTGCGCACCGCGACCGCCGACTCCGACGGCCGCACCGTCCTCGTCGCCCCTGGCAGCTGGTCCGTCGAGCGCCTGGCCCCCGGCGTCGTGGCGGATCCCGCCACCAGCCTCGACTCGACGCTCTCCCCCGACTGCGGCCTGCCGGCGGCCCGCCGCGCAGGCAGCGCCGACACGGGCGGCATCCGCTACACCGTCACCCACCCCGGCAACGACGAGTGCTACCCCAGCGAGCGCCTGCCCACCCTGGTGCGTGTCCCGGCGGACTCCGGGGACGGCGACACCGTCGTACTCGGCGCGCCCGACATCCTCTACAACGACACCCTCGACGAACAGGGCAACGCCTCGCTCGCCCTCCAACTCCTCGGCTCCCGCCCCCATCTGGTCTGGTACCTCCCCTCGCTCGCCGACTCCTCCGCCACCGACCCGGACGCGGAGAAGAGCTTCGTCGACCTGCTCCCCTCGGGCTGGCTCTGGGGCACACTCCAGCTCTTCTTCGCGGCAGCACTCGCCGCCCTGTGGCGGGCACGCCGACTCGGCCCCCTGGTCCCCGAGAAACTCCCCGTGGCGATCCGCGCCTCCGAGAC
>NZ_RSAJ01000852.1 GCF_003933965.1 Streptomyces sp. RP5T | reverse complement strand
CCGTTCGGCGGGGCTCGGGGCCTCGGCACCGTCCGTGGCGCGATGGCTGGGGGACATCCGGACCTACTTCCCCTCCTCCGTGGTCCAGGTCATGCAGCGGGACGCCATCGACCGGCTGGGGCTGTCCACGCTGCTGCTCGAACCGGAGATGCTGGAGGCGGTCGAGGCCGACGTGCACCTGGTCGGCACGCTGCTCTCGCTCAACAAGGCGATGCCCGAGACGACGAAGGAGACGGCACGGGCCGTCGTGCGCAAGGTCGTCGAGGATCTGGAGAAGCGGCTCGCCACCCGCACCCGCGCCACGCTCACCGGCGCCCTCGACCGCAGCGCCCGGATCAGTCGGCCGCGCCACCACGACATCGACTGGAACCGCACGATCTCGGCCAACCTCAAGCACTACCTGCCGGAGTACCGCACGATCGTGCCGGAACGGCTCGTCGGATACGGCCGGGCCTCCCGCTCGGTGAAGAAGGAGGTCGTCCTCTGCATCGACCAGTCGGGGTCCATGGCGGCGTCCGTCGTCTACGCGTCCGTGTTCGGGGCCGTGCTGGCGTCCATGCGGTCGATCGACACACGGCTCGTGGTCTTCGACACGGCGGTCGTCGACCTCACCGACCAGCTCGACGACCCGGTGGACGTGCTCTTCGGGACGCAGCTCGGTGGCGGCACGGACATCAACCGGGCGCTGGCGTACTGCCAGTCGCAGATCACCCGGCCCGCGGAGACGGTGATGGTGCTGATCAGCGACCTCTACGAGGGCGGCATACGCAACGAGATGCTCAAGCGGGTCGCGGCGATGAAGGCGTCGGGGGTGCAGTTCGTGACACTGCTCGCGCTGTCCGACGAGGGGGCACCCGCCTACGACAGGGAGCACGCGGCAGCGCTCGCCGCGCTGGGGGCACCGGCGTTCGCCTGCACTCCCGATCTGTTCCCCGAGGTCATGGCGGCGGCGATCGAGAAGCGCCCGCTCCCGATACCGGATCCGGCGTGAACACGCGCAACAGGTGGCGATTTGTCGACCCGGTGACCTGCGGTCAGAACAGCAAAAGGGACATGCCTACGCATCGGTAACAGGGGACTTGCGCGACCTCGGGCACCCCGTGCAAGGATCGTGTTCTCCACAGTCTTCACCCTTCCCCTCCGTTTCCCTTTCGCCTTCGTTCCGTTCTCCTCCGTTCCCTTTCGCTTCGTTCCGTCGCACGGAAGGACCCGCCCCCTCTTGACCTGGTCAGCAGTCCTTCCCGGTGCCGCTGTGCGCGTGCTGCGCACGGTGGTCGGGCGGCGAGCGCTGCAGGTGGGGTTGTTGGTCGGCGGGTTGTGCGTGCTCGGCTTCCTCTGCGGGGAGCAGGCACAAGCGGCGGAGGGCGTCGGGGCGTTGCCGGGCACGATGACCGGTCGGCTCGTGGGGCCCCCGGCCGCGCCGAAGCCCGCGCACCCGGTCACCGCAGCGGACACAGCCCTGGTCGAGTCCACAGCCACGGACGCGCACAGGGAGAGGGGTAGGGACACCCACTCGGCCACGGCCGCGGCCGCGGCCACCGCCACCGTAACAGGCGGCGCCTCCACGCCCGTCGTCCCCGAAACCGGCACCAGCGACGACCTCACCCGCCCGGCCGGCGGCACGGTCCTGGGCGCGGTGACCGAGGACGTCGTCGGCACCGTGGCCGACGGGGTCGTACGGCCGGTCGGCGATCTGGTCAAACCGGTCGGGGACCTGGTCGAGACCGTGACCACGGGGTTGACCGAGACGGTCGGGATACCGGCGCAGCCCACGGTGCCGGGGTGGCCGACGCTGCCGTCGTACCCCGAGTCGCCGTCGTGGCCGACCCTGCCGCCCCTGCCGACGATGCCGGGTACTCCCTCGGTGCCGGGCCTGCCCGGGATCCCGGGCCAGACCCTGCCCGCCCCCGCGCCGGTCACGTCGGCGCCGCAGCAGCCCGGGTCGGGCGGTCACGCGCCGGAGAAGCCGGCCGGTGACAAGGGCTCCGCGGACGGCGGTGCCGTGTACGGGCCGCGGTTCGCCGGACATGGCACCGTGACCGATGGCACCGTGCGTTGCTCCGACCACCGCACCACCTCTGCCTCCACCTCCACCGCCCACGCGCCCGCGCACCAGGCGCCCTCCGAGAACCCGAGCGGAGCCCTGGGCGGCAAGTCGGCCGTGGACAACGGCTCGTCGCGACACGGCGACGCGCATGCCATCACCCCCAACCACCGGGCGCCGCTGCGGCTCGTGCCCGGTGCCGCCGCGAGCGTCGACGCGGCCGGGACCCGGGACAGGCACCGGGACATCCCCGTCTTCCCCGGCTAGGGCAGACCTTCCCCCCGCCGACCTGCCGCGCGGGGGCGGAACAGGTCTGCCCCAGCCGTTCGGACACCCCCCAGATCTTCGTAGATCTCCGGACGGATCCCCCTGGAGCCCCGTGGCTCCGGATGTCCCCCTGCCTTTCCAGGCACCCAAGATCCAGGGATCTGACGCACTCATGAACAAGAACATCCGCCGTTCCATCGTCATAGCCGCCGGTGTCACCGGTGCGTGGGCACTCGGCTCCGCCGTCGCCAGCGCGGACGAACTCCCGGCCGCCCCCCTCTCCACGACGGACACGACGGCCGACACCGTGTCCGGCGCCGTCTCCGCCACGACCGCGACCGCCACCCTCGGCACGGTCACCGAC
>NZ_RSAJ01000851.1 GCF_003933965.1 Streptomyces sp. RP5T | reverse complement strand
GCCCCGGCCTGCCCGCAGCGCTCGACGCGGTGTTCGCCAAGGGCCTCGCCAAGTCCCCCGACGACCGCCACGACTCCTGCCTCGACTTCGTCGCGGACCTCCGCTCGGCGGTGACCGGCGGCCACCCGCCGACGGAGGTCGCCATCAGGGCCGTGGAGCCGCCGGAAACCAGGCCGAAGCCCCCGCCGCACTGGGCGGAGCCGGTGATCCGGGGACGGTAGGCGCCCCTGGCCGCCGGAACGAGCTCACCCGGGCGTCCGCGAGGCGCTGTCACGCCCCGGCCGCTCCGACCTCCCCCGCGCGCCGCACCGGCCGTGCCGCCAGCGCGCCCAGGAAACCCGCCACCAGGCCCCACAGCGCGCCGAGGCCCACCGCCGACCACACCTCGGGGTCCAGGAAGATCCGACCGCTCAGGCCGCCGCCCAGGTCGCCGATACCGATGATCGACAGGCCGAAGTGCGCGGAGATCCGGCCCAGGAGGCAGATCATGAGGACCGTCAGGGCGAGGGCGATCGCCAGGTGCACGGCGTGCTGCCAGGCGGGCACGCGGGCGGGGGAGCGGGCCGCCATCAGGAACGCCACCGACAGCAGCAGGACCGCTTCCACGACCACCAGCCACCAGACCCGGCCGTCGTGCTCGGCGAGCGTGCCGAGGTTCAGCGTGGTGGTGTCCGAGGAGCGCAGGACCTCGTCCAGCAGATGCGGCATCGGCAGTCCGAACGGGCCCTCCACCCGGCCGTTCCAGGTGGCGCCGAGACCGATGGTCAGGGCGAGCCAGACCAGGTTCGGCATGCCCAGCAGGATCACCGCGATGGTCTGGGGCGCATGACCGCGGGTCGCGGCGACGACCAGCGCGATGAGGACACCGAGCACGACATGGGCGAGGAGGAGCACGACCATGGCGTGCGCCGCGGGACGTACCGACTCCTGGAGGCGCAGCAGCCGTCCCGGCAGCGGGGCGCGGCGCGACACCAGCAGGGTCAGGACCAGGACGCCGGCCAGCCACAGCAGGCCGAACAGCAGCGTCCGCGGCACGTCGGTGGTGAAGCCGACCTCGGGGGAGACGCCGAAGAGATCGGCCAGGTCGCTCGGCGCGCCGTCGCCGAAGGAGAGCTTGAACGTGTGGCGGGCCGCGTACGCCAGGGCGAGCATCGCGAGCAGCCACAGGACGGCGATCCGGGCGGCCCGTCCGGCGAGTTCCCGGCCCCCGGCGACGGCCCGGTGCCGCAGCGGCCAGAGGAAGGCCGCACCGAGCACCAGCGCCCCGGTCAGGGTGACGGAGAGGGGGATGACGGTGATTCCGGCCTGGCTCGCGGCGAGTCCTCCCGCGCCCCCCGACAGCTCGACAGTGCCGCCGACGGCCGTGACGACGCTCGCGGCGACCACCCGGCAGAACCCGTTGTCCGGAAGATCGTCAGCCCCCGCCGCCCACAGTCCCAGCGCGGCCACCGCTCCCATGGCGATCAGCGTCAGCAGGACCGTGACCAGGGCCTGAACCCAGCCGTGGCGAGCGGCGAACGCCTGGCCGGAGGAGGGTTGCGGGTGCACCCTGCCACGCTAAGCAGCGTGGCGGGGGCTCGCCTGCCGGGAGGTCCGTCCGCGTCCGCTTGCGGGCGGCACCGGACCCGAGCAGACAATGGGTATGTCGCGGAAGAATGCGGCTGAATCGGGGCAATCGGATCGCGCCGCAGGGGTCCCGCGTCGGGAAGAAGAGCTCGTGAGCGTCGAACCGCCCTCGTCGGGGCGTCCCACCGGGCCGCCCTCCGGCCCGCTGTCGGGCCCTTCGCAGCCGCCCTCGGGGCCGCCCTCGCAGCCGCCGTCGCAGCCCCCGGGCAGCAGTGGCGGCGCGCCCACGCCGGAACCCCGCCGCCCCTGGTGGAGGTCGGCGCCCCGGGTCGCGGTGATCGCCACCCTGGTCGTCGCCGCCGTGGTCCTCGCCGTCGTCTTCACCCGTTCCGGAGGCGGCTCCACCACGGCCGGCGGCGACGGCGAGGTCTTCCTCCAGGCCGCCGGCAAGACGGGCCCCGAGCCCTTCACGGAGTCGACCGCCAAGGACAGCTCGGTGCCGCCGGTCTCCGCGTCCCCGACCGGCTCCTCCGAGCCCGCGAACGCCGTGCGCGGCGTGGACGGTGCCGCCCCCGGCCTCTACGGCGGCACCCGCAACGTCTCCAGCTGCGACGTCGAGAAGCAGATCCGGTTCCTCGGGGCGGACCCCGCGAAGAACAGGGTGTTCGCCTCGGTCGCGGGAGTCCGGCCGTCCGGGGTCCCCGCCTTCCTGCGCTCGCTCACACCCGTCCAGCTGCGCATGGACACCCGCGTCACCAACCACGGTTACCGGGACGGCGCGGCCACCAGCTACCAGGCCGTCCTCCAGGCTGGCACCGCCGTGCTCGTCGACGACCGCGGGGTGCCCCGCACGCGCTGCGCCTGCGGCAACCCGCTGACCCCGCCGGTCGCCCAGCAGACCACGCCGAAGGTCACCGGCGACTCCTGGCCGTCCTTCCGCCCCTCGAACGTGGTCGTGGTGGCCCCCTCGACGACGGTCATCAACATCTTCGTGATCTACGACCCCGACCACCACGACTGGATCGCCCGGCACCGCGGCGACACCGGGGGCAAGGACCACAAGACCCGTCCGCCGGCCCGGCCCTCCCCGCCGGTGAGCGTGTCGCCTGCGACCCCGAGCAC
>NZ_RSAJ01000850.1 GCF_003933965.1 Streptomyces sp. RP5T | reverse complement strand
CCACTCCTCCCGCAGCACCCCGCAGATCTCCCCGAGGGTCGCCTCCGCGCGCACCGCGTCCAGCATCGGCCCGATCATGTTGGACCCGTCGCGGGCGGCAACGAGCATGCCATCCAGGGCCGTTCGTACGGCGCTCTCGTCCCGCTCCGCCTTCCGGCCCGCGAGCGCCCGCACCTGCTCCCGCTCCACCTCGTGGCTCACCCGCAGGATCTCCAGGTCCCCGGTGACCGACCCGTGGTGGACGTTGACCCCCACGACCCTCTTCTCGCCCTTCTCCAGGGCCTGTTGGTAGCGGAAGGCGGACTCAGCGATCTCGCCCGTGAACCAGCCGTCCTCGATGCCCCGAAGGATCCCGGAGGTCATCGGACCGATGGGATGCCGCCCGTCCGGGTGGGCCCTGAGCCCCCGCTCCTTGATCTGCTCGAAGATCTTCTCCGCGTCCGCCTCGATCCGGTCCGTCAACTGCTCCACGAACCACGAACCGCCCAGCGGATCGGCCACGTTGGCGACCCCGGTCTCCTCCATGAGCACCTGCTGGGTGCGCAGCGCGATCTCGGCGGCCTGTTCCGAGGGCAGGGCGAGGGTCTCGTCCAGGGCGTTGGTGTGCAGGGAGTTGGTCCCGCCGAGCACGGCCGCGAGCGCCTCGACCGCCGTACGGACGACGTTGTTGTACGGCTGCTGCGCGGTGAGCGAGACCCCGGCGGTCTGGGTGTGGAAGCGCAGCCACTGCGCCTTCTCGGACCGCGCCCCGTACACGTCCCGCATCCACCGCGCCCAAATCCTGCGCGCCGCACGGAACTTGGCGATCTCCTCGAAGAAGTCGACGTGCGCGTCGAAGAAGAAGGAGAGCCCGGGCGCGAAGACGTCGAGGTCCAGCCCGCGGCTCAGGCCCAGCTCCACGTACCCGAAGCCGTCGGCGAGCGTGTAGGCCAGCTCCTGCGCGGCCGTCGCCCCGGCCTCACGGATGTGGTAGCCGGAGACGGACAGCGGCTTGTAGGCGGGGATGCCGGCCGCGCAGTACTCCATCAGGTCGCCGATGAGGCGCAGGTGCGGCTCGGGCCGGAAGAGCCACTCCTTCTGCGCGATGTACTCCTTGAAGATGTCCGTCTGGAGCGTGCCGTTGAGGACGGAGGGGTCCACGCCCTGGCGCTCGGCCGCGACCAGGTACATGCAGAAGACGGGGACGGCGGGTCCGCTGATCGTCATGGACGTCGTCACGTCGCCCAGCGGGATGTCCCGGAACAGGACCTCCATGTCGGCCGCCGAGTCGATCGCGACCCCGCAGTGGCCGACCTCGCCGAGCGAGCGGGGGTCGTCGGAGTCCCGCCCCATGAGCGTCGGCATGTCGAAGGCGACGGACAGCCCGCCGCCGCCGTCGGCGAGGATCTTCTTGTACCGCTCGTTGGTCTGCTCCGCGTTCCCGAACCCGGCGAACTGCCGGATGGTCCAGGTCCGCCCCCGGTAGCCGGTCGGATACAGCCCGCGCGTGAAGGGGTACTCCCCCGGCCACCCGATCCGCTCGAAGCCCTCGTACACGTCCCCCGGCCGCGGCCCGTACACCGGCTCCACGGGGTCGCCCGACAGCGTGGTGAAGTCACCCACACGCCTGCGCGAGGCGTCGTACCGGGCCTGCCAACGACGGCGACCCTCTTCGATGGCGTCAGCGTCCATACCATCGAAGTTACTGGGACGTCCTAGTAAACGTCGACACGCAGCCGCCGTACGCGTGCCGTACGGCGGTGGGGGTTACGCCTTGACGGGTGCCGGAGCCCCGTCCGCGACCCTGCTCTCCAGCTCGCGGCTGACCTTCCGCTCGACGAAGAAGGCCGCCGTCGGGATCGTCCCGGCAAGCAGGACCCACAGCTGCTTGGCGACCGGCCACTTCGCCTTGGAGCCCAGGTCGAAGGCGAAGACGAGGTAGACCACGTACAGCCAGCCGTGCGCGATGCCGACGGCCGTCGTGAAGCTGTCGGCACCATCGATCTTGAGCAGGTACTTGGCGATGACGCCGAGGGTCAGCAGGACCAGTAGCACACCGGTGACGTAGGCCATGACGCGGTAGCGGGTCAGCACGCTCTTCTTCATGGCGTCGAGCGTAACCGTCCGTTCCGCGAGATCTTGTCCCGGGTCAGGCCTCGTCGAAGTCGTGCGCCGCCACCCTCAGCGGTCGCAGCATCGCGAAGATCTCCGCGCACTCCTCGGCGTCGTACACACCGAGCCCGAAGTCCATCGCCATGAGGTCCCGCGTGGCGGCCTCGACGACCTCTCGGCCCTTGTCGGTGATGGAGGCGAGGGTGCCACGGCCGTCGTTCGGGTTGGGGCGCTTGTCGACGAGACCGGACCTGACCAGGCGGTCCACGGTGTTGGTGACCGACGTGGGGTGCACCATGAGCCGCTCACCGATCTTCGACATCGGCAGCTCGCCCGCCTTGGAGAAGTTCAGCAGCACCAGTGCCTCGTACCGGGCGAACGTCAGTCCGTACGGCTTGACCACCGCGTCGACCTCGCCGAGCAGGATCTGGTGCGCCCGCATGATCGAGGTGATCGCGGCCATGGACGGCACGTTTCCCCAGCGCTGCTTCCAGAGTTCGTCGGCGCGGGCGATGGGGTCGAAGGGAAGACTGAGCGGCTTCGGCACGGCAACGACCTTACCGGCCGGTCACATCGTGGTCAGCCGTGTCTCGCTCTTCAGACTGTTCGGGGGTGGATTGGG
>NZ_RSAJ01000084.1 GCF_003933965.1 Streptomyces sp. RP5T | reverse complement strand
GCCGCCGCCCCCTCCCTGCAGACCACCCTCGTTCAGCGCGCCGACCTGTCCGACAGCACGACCTTGTCGGGCACCCTCGGCTACGGCACGGCCACCACCGTCAAGGGCGCGGGCAAGGGCCTCATCACAAGGCTCCCCGCGAGCGGATCGACGGTCACCCGGGGCAAGCCCCTGTACTGGGTGGACGACCAGCCGGTGGCACTCCTCTTCGGCGACACCCCCGTGTTCCGCACGCTCGACTCGGCGGCCGTCAAGGCAGGGGTGAGCGGCACCGACGTGACCGTCCTGGCGGACAACCTCCAGGCCCTCGGCTACGACATCGGCCCACGGTCCACCGCCCCCCGCTCCACCACCGGCGCCCAGCAGTCCGGCGGCACCCGGCTCACCCAGTCCCTGCTCGACGCGCTCAAGCGCTGGCAGCGTGACACGGGCCGCGAACAGACCGGCAAGCTCGCGGTCGGGGACGTCGTGGTGCTGCCCGGGGCGGTCCGCGTCAACGCGACCAAGGCCCAACCGGGCGACCCGGTCGCCGAGGACATCCTGACGGTGACCTCGCTGCACAAGTCGGTCACGGTCACGGTCGGCGCCGCCGACGCGGCCCTCATCCACAAGAAGGACAAGGTCTCCCTCACCCTCCCCGACACCACCCGGGCCACCGGCACGGTGACAGCGGTCGGCACGACGGTGCAGGGCGGCCAGGGTGACGGCGACGACGCCTCCGGCACCAGCGCCCCGCCCTCGCTCCAGGTCACCGTAGTGCCGCAGGACACCGCCTCGATCAGGAAACTCGACGCGGGCTCCGTACAGGTGACGTTCACGACCCGGACCCGCCACAACGTCCTGACCGTCCCCGTGGGCGCGCTGCTGGCCCTCCAGGAGGGCGGCTACGCGCTCCAGCGCCCCGACGGCCACCTCGTCGCCGTCAAGACCGGGCTGTTCGCCAAGGGCCAGGTCGAGATCTCGGGCAGCGGGGTCGAGGAAGGCCAGACAGTGGTGACGGCTTCATGATCATGAGAAGCCGCCACCGCCCACCGCAGTCTGCTCCCGGCACCCGTGCCCCCGTGGCCGAACCGGCCGTCCTGCGGCTGCTGCACACGACCAAGGAGTACCCCGGCGGAGTGACCGCGCTCGACGACGTGTCGCTCACCGTCCGCCATGGCGAACTGCTCGCCATCGTCGGCCCTTCCGGCTCCGGCAAGTCCACGTTGCTGAACATCATGGGCACGCTCGACCTGCCCACCCGCGGGACCGTCGAGATCTCGGGACGGGACGCGGCGGCGCTGAGCGACCGCGCCCTGTCCGCGCTGCGCGGCCGGCGGCTCGGTTTCGTCTTCCAGCAGTCCCACCTGACGGACGGTCTGACCGCGGCCGAGAACGTCGCCACCAGCCTGCTCTACGCGGGGGTGCCGCGCAGACGCCGCACCCCCCTCGCGCTCGCCGCGCTGCAACGGGTCGGACTCGGCCACCGTCTGACACACCTGCCCCACCAGTTGTCCGGCGGTGAGCGCCAGCGCGTCGCCATTGCCCGCGCCCTGGTGAACGAGCCCGCCCTGGTCCTCGCGGACGAGCCGACCGGCGCGCTGGACTCCGCCAACGGCCGTGCCGTACTGGACCTGTTGGTCCGTCTGAACCGAGAGGGCACCACCATCGCGGTGATCACACACGACCAGGGCATCGCGGCCCGGCTGCCGCGCCGTGTCGAGGTGCGCGACGGCCGGATCGTCGCCGACACCGGCCCGGGCACCGGCCTGCCGACTCACCCGGGGCCCGTAGTGACCGAAGGCGTGGACGCGGCCCCGGAGGCGGTCCGATGAAACGCGCGACCATCACCGACCCCCGCGCGTCCACCGACGCCCACACGTCCACCGACGCCTACGCATCGGTCCGGCCCGGGCGGCTGAACCCGGCGGACGTGCTGCGCCTGGGCCTGCTCGGCATCCGCACCCGCCGACTGCGCGCCACCCTGTCCGCGCTCGGCATCTCCCTGGGCATCGCGACACTGGTGCTGGTGACGGGGATCCCCGCCTCCAGCCAACGGGCGCTGGACGACCGGCTCTCCGCGCTCGGCACGAACCTGCTGCGGGCCCATCCGCAGCCCGACCAGAAACCCCCGGTGGCGCTGCCCGAGGCCGCCGCCGAGATGGCCGCCCGTATCGCACCGGTCACCGCGACCGGCCAGGTCGCCAACACCCATCAGCTGGTGCACCGTTCGGACCGCACCGACCCCGCCGACGGCCTGGGCCTCACGGTCCTCGCCGCCGACCACGACCTGCTGAAGGTGGTCAACGGCAGGGTCAGGGCGGGGAAGTTCCTCGACGCGGCCACCGACGGCCTGCCCACCGCCGTCCTCGGCCACGAGGCGGCCGCCCGCCTGGGCATCACGCGCCCCCTGCCGGGACGGCAGGCCCAGCAGATCCTCGTCGGCACGACCTGGTTCACCGTGATCGGCGTCCTCGACCCGCTGCCCCTCGCCCCGGACCTGGACCGCTCGGTACTGGTCGGCTGGAAGGCCGCGAAGCAGAACCTCGGCTTCGACGGCCACCCCACCGTGGTCTACGTCAAGGCCCGCGAGGACGCCATCGAGGCCGTCTCCTCGGTGCTGCCCGCCACCCTCTACCCACAACTCCCCGGACTGGTACAGGTCAGCCGCCCCTCGGACGCCCTGGCGGCGAAGCGGGCGGCAAGCAGCGCCTTCTCCTCCCTCTTCCTCGGCCTCGCGGGCGTGGCCCTGCTCGTGGGCGGCATCGGCGTGGCCAACACCATGTACATCTCGGTCCTGGAACGCCGCCGTGAGATCGGTCTACGACGCGCACTGGGGGCCAACCGCGGCCAGATCAGGGGACAGTTCCTCACCGAATCGGTGGTCCTGTCACTGCTCGGCGGCCTCGCGGGGACGCTCATCGGCACCCTGAGCACCATCGCCTACGCCGTCTACCAGGGCTGGCATCCCGTCGTCCCGCTCACCGTACTCACCGCAGGCGTCGCAGGAGCCGTCGTCATCGGCATGCTGGCCGGCGTCTACCCGTCCGTCCGCGCATCCCGCCTCACTCCGACACAGGCGCTGGCCACGACCTGAGACCGCGGGACCGGGCTGGAGATCGAACATGGGACGATCGGCCGGTGCCCCGTCTCGTGAACCGTGACCGCTCCCTTGAGGAGCTTGAGCACGACCGCGGACCTGCCCCGTCGGGCGGTGAAACCCGGCTGATGGCGACCGTGCGTGAGCTTCGGCGCAAGCCGATCGGCGGCCTGAAGGTCGAGGACATGCGGCTGTTGATCGGGCAGAACGAGGGCCTTGCCCATCTCCTGCCCCTGGCAGTGGAGGTCCTCCGGACCGACCCCCTGGCGGAAGGCGACATGTACGAGGGCGATCTGCTGGCCGCCGTGCTCACCAGGAGTGCGGAGGTCTGGAGCGAGTTCCCTGAACTCGAACGGGAGGTCCGCCTGATCGTCTCGCAGTTGACGGACATGCCGCCTGCTCTGGAACGCCGGGCCGAGGGTTTCTTGGCCCGGTAACCATGCGGCGGCGTGGACGTGGGTCACCGCTTTGCTGCTTGGCTGCGTCGCGAATCAGAGCGCTGGCCGGCTCGGCCCGAGCGGCTGGAAAGCGTGCCGCTCGGGCCGAGTTGCGCGAGGAGGTTGCTCGTGCCGGCGTCGAGCCTCGGCAGGAGGTTCAGTAGGACGCGGTGCGCCCCTCGTAGATGCGGGCGCCGCTGTCCCACATCCCCTTCGCGTAGGACGTGACATTGGCGTCGTTGACCATGCGGGTGTAGCAGTCGGTGTCGCCGTTGGGCACGGAACAGGAGTACTCACGCCCGTCGCTGTTCCGGTGCACGGTGACGTACGGGGTGAACTGGTCCCGCGTGTCGTAGCCCGCGTTGGATATGCGGCCCCAGGCGGCCCGGCAGCTGGGGCTGTAGCGGAGTTCGAGCAGCGCCTGCCCGAGCGTGGTGCTCTCCACGGTCCGCGCGTCGCCCTGGCAGTAGACGGCGGGGTCCTTGCCGTCGCAGGCCGACCCCGAGCACGCGGTGGCGGCCGCCTGAGCCGGGGTCGCCGCGAGCAGTCCGCCGCCCGCGAGCAGAATCGCAGCCGCAGCGCGGGCCCAGGTTGTGCTGTTTCTCATCTGTTCTCCCATATCCGTGGCGATAGCGCGTGGTTGAGCCGGTGACGGGACCGTCGTCGACGCGTCCATGGGTGAGGCCGCCATGGGTGAGGCCGAACGACGTGCAAGGAACCGACGGCGCCACGGTGGCGGCCCTCGCCGAGGCAGACAAGCGGAACGGGCCTGCTTGGGATGCTGACACGCTCCCCCACCCCCTGACCTGTGCGTTCATGGAGCGTCTGGGATGCCCATGGGATGCGGGCGGAGCGACGGTCGCCATCCGGAGTGACCAACTCCCAGCTTTGACATGCCTGTTCTGGCACATTGGGCCGGTGTTCGAACAACAGGGGGGTTCTCCATGAACCAGGACAGGGAGGTTGAGCGGCTTGCCGCTCAACTGCGTGCGCTCAAAGAGAGATCCGGGCTCAGCTACGACGCTCTCGCGCAGCGAGCCGGCATCAGCCGTTCCAGCCTTCACCGTTACTGCGCGGCTTCGTCGGTCCCGCAGGACTACGGGGTCGTGCACCGCATAGCCACCGCCTGCGGCGCCGCCTCCACCGAACTGCGCGAACTGCACCGGCTGTGGGCCCTCGCCGACACGGAGCGCGAGAGACGGGTACAGCAGGGGGAGACCGCGCACGGCGACGCGGTAGGTGAGCAGGCCGAGGCCGGACAGACAGCGGCCGCTCCCCTGGAGGAAGCCGCCTCGACAGACCCGGCAGCGGTTGAGTCTGACCAGGCACCCAGCACCGCATCGCGGGAGTTGCCCACCCAGGAGTCGAGGCCAGCGAGCGGTCGCCTGCCGGCGAGTCGCCGGGTCATCGCGCTCACCGCCGCGGCCGCCGTCACCGTCCTCGGTACCGTCGGCTGGGCCATGTCCCTGGCTGCCGCCCCCAACAAGCAAGCGGACAGGCCGGATTCACGACCCCTGTTCTCCTCCGTCTGCTCGCCCGTCGTGAGCATGGGCCAGCACGACGAGTGCGTCCGCGAAGTGCAGACGCTGCTCAAGCGTCATGGCGCCATCATCGACGTGGACGGCGACTTCGGCCCGCAGACACTGCGCCGGGTGACGGCCTTCCAGGTCATCACCGGCCTCCCGCCCAACGGCGTCGTCACGGCAGCCACCAAAACGGCGCTCTACGAGTCAAAGTCCCGCATGGGCACCTGGTCGCCGGAGGAAGCCCGCGGCCGTATCCGCGAGGTCTTCGCCGAGGCGCCGGACGACGCCGTCGCCATCGCCGACTGCCAGTCCTTCCTGGATCCTCTGCACATCCTGCCGAACACCAACGGCAGCAGGAACTGGGGCCTGTTCCAGATCTCCGACACCCGGTTGCGTGAACTGGGCGGGACTCCGCGCAAGGCTCTGGATCCCGAATGGAACATCCAGGCGGCCAAGCGTCTTTGGTCCCGCGACCGCGACTTCCACGACTGGCCACACTGCGAGCGCGCCCTGCGGACGAGGGCATCGGCCACCCCGTCCACGGCCTCGGAGAGCAACTGACCACGACTTACGGACCAGTGCCGTTGATCCATGCCGGCGAGGCGGTCGAGGGGGTGCTGTTACGGCGCGCAGGTGCTTCAAGCTGGGTGCGGGGTCGGAGCGTTTCCGAACGGTCATCCCTGAACGCCCGACCAAGTCGCGGGCCGACAACGTCGTGGACCGGCCGGCGGACGTCCGTCGGCCTTCGACTCCGAGCATCACAGGACCCGAGAAGTCGTCGAGCGCGGCTACAACAGGTCAAGACCTGGTTCGCCAACTGGCTCATGCGACAAACCAGGCCATGCGTCGGTCAAGCGTCAGGGTCCTGGATACAGCCGAGGGACGGGAGACTGAGCGCTGTCCCCGACTTGCTGCACGCCGACCCGGCCCCACCAGTGTCGCTGCCCGAAGTGGAACGAGCCGCAGGCGCCAGCGACCGCACCCTCGGCCGCCTGTTCCGCCCCGAGTTGGGCATGTACCTTCACCGCTGGCGGACCCCTCTGCGCACCGACGCGCGCCGGACGTAGGGGGATCGCGCGCGTGAGGTACTGACCAGTGACGGCCGGAAGGAGCAACCGCCGGGTTCAGGCTCCCTCGTGGTCTGCCGCTGCGGCCCAGCGACGGATGTGCGGGTCGGGATGGGCTCGGGCGGACGCGAGTGTGCTTGCAAGTAGCTGGTGAAGGGGCGGCGGGTAGGCCGCACGAGAAGTAGGCAGGTTCAGCAGGACGCGGTAACTCATCTGCAGGTCGGTGGCTTCGGCGAACACCTGCATGGATGCCTCCAGCCAGGCGGCCTCGATGTCCTGTGACTCGTCCAGCGCCGGGTTCCGTATCCCATTGGATCCGTACGCCGGCGACCGGTCTGCACGCAGGGGCGCGTGGGCGCAGTACCAGGCCCGGACGGCACCGGCTCGCTCGGCATCCGTGCCGCACCGCAGGTAGTCGACCAGTGCCGCCATCACTCGGCGGCGTCCGAATGCGTAGACCGCCGGTTCGACGAACCATCGGCAGAGGCTGGGGTCCGGGTCGTAGACGGCTGCTGCCATCAGCGGGTCGAACCACTCCTCGGGCAGACGTGCACGTTCGAGCAGGGGCTTACGCACCGCAAGGGCCAGGCGGCGGGCGTGCAGCTCCTTCGGCTCCGTGGCGATGTCTCCGACACCCAACAGCCGGGCCACCTCTCTCACGCATGTCAGGAATGAACGCGGTTCCGTTCCGCTCCGCTCGCCTTCAACCATGACGGCATTCTGGACCGGCCACGTCGGCAGACACAGCCACGATGACCGCTGGGTCGAGAACGCGCTCACCCGCATGCACCCTCGTGCGCGTACGGCCGGAAGATCACCCAACCAGACACTCCATACGACTCGCACGTTCCAAGATCGGTTGCGATTCGGCATGTCACTCCAGAAGAGCTGCACCCAACTCAAACCATGGGGCGACTCTCGAGTGTCTGGGCGGCGCGAGCAGCCATGCGGCGCAGCCAAATGTGGGCCGGTTCCCGCTCATGGAGGGGATGCCACCACAGGGACTCCACCAAGTGGCCGATCTCGAAGGCGGGTTGCACGATGGCGATCGCTTGCCCGGAGAGGGTGGGGATCGCGACCCGTTCGGGGATCAGGCCGATTCGGTCGGTCCCCGCGACCAGGTGGGGAATGGCCAGGAAGTTCTCCGTGACGATCTCCACGTGCGGTTCGATGCCCTCGGCGTGCAGGCGATTCACCGGGGAGAAGACTGGCGAGGGGTGGCGGTAGGGCAACACCCAAGGGCGTACCGCGAGTTCTTCCCGGCCAAGGACGGCCGGGGCGCGGTCTGCGGACACCTCACCGACGCGGGCGAGGCCCTGCTGCCGCTGGCCCACCGCATCCTGGCCGACGCGGACACCGCCCGGCACCTGCACATGAACGGCGCGGGTGGCCGCGCTCTGCAGCAGTGCCTGCCGGACAACCTCTTCGAGCTGTACGTGCAGACCTCACGCGAGACGCCTCGCCGTGAGGTCATGGTCATGCTCGACCACCAGGCCCGCGAACTGGGCGCCCGTCCCCACATCGGCCCGCCCAACGACCCGCGGCGGCCCCACACAGCGGTCAACAGGCGCACGCTGCGCCAGATCATGGGCCTGGGTCTGGAGGACATCATCCGCTTCGACAGCACCGTCACCGGCTTCGAGACGGACGGCGAGAAGGTGCGGGTGCTACTCGGCGACGGCACGAGCGAGGCCGGAGACGTACTGGTGGGCGCCGACGGCATCAACTCCGTCGTGCGCAGGCAGTTGCTGCCGGACGTCCCGGTCGTGGACACCGGAATGCGCGGCCTGTACTCCACCGCACCGCTGACCGACGAGCTCGCAGCGAGCTTGCCCGAGGCGCTGTTCGACGGTTTCGCCGTCGCCGCGGGGCCGAATGGCGCGATGTTCGCGTACGGCCTGTACCGACCGCGCAGGCCGGTCGCCGAGGCGGTGGCCGAACTGGCGCCCGGAGCCGCCGTCGATACCGTCGATCCCTACATCATGGTCAACCTCGGCCTTCCGCCCGGCAGCCCCGTCGGCACCGGCGCCCCCGACCTGTGGCACAGCTCTGCCGAAGCCCTGCACGCGCTGATGCGCACCGCGGTACGGGGCTGGGACCCCGCCCTGGCCGATCTCGTCGAGCACGTCGACGCGTCGACGATCTTCCCGGTGTCCATGCGTCACCTACGGCCGGCAGACCCCTGGCCCGCCGGCCGTGTCACCCTGCTCGGTGACGCGATCCACGCCATGCCCCCCTCGTTCGGCTCCGGCGCCAACACGGCACTGCGCGACGCCGCGGCCCTCACCCGGGCCCTGGAGCGCGTAGCCCACGGCGACACACCTGTGGCGACGGCCGTGGCCGAGTACGAGACCGAGATGCGCGCCGAGGTCTTCCCCATCCTGCGCGCCTCGGCCGACCCTCGGGCCGCCGATATCGACTTCCTGCCCGACGACCTCCCCGTCAGCCACACCTGATCACCGACTCCCCGAAACGAGTCGCACCGCGAGGAGAACCCATGCCTGTCACCGAAGACATCGAGTTCCGAGTGTCGGACCTGACCCTGCGGGGCAAACTGTTCCGCCCGACCGACGGCCCCGAACGCCCGCCTGTCGCCATCCTCCAAGGCGGCCTGGGCGGTCCCGCGGAATCCATGTTCGCCATGGCCCGGGGCTTCACCGACGCCGGTCTGGCCTGCCTGATCTACGACCATCGCAACACCGGTTACAGCGACGGCGAACCCCGTCAGCAGTTCGATCCCTGGCAGCAGTGCCGGGACCTGCGCGACGTCATCACCCATCTGACCCTGCGCGAGGACGTCGACCCCGACCGCATCGCCCTGTGGGGCATCAGCATCGGTGGCGCCAACTCCCTCTTCACGGCCGCCACCGACCGCCGGGTCAAAGCGGTCGTCAGCATCATTCCCCCGGTCAGCGGCTGGAGCGCGCGCAGCCTCCAACCGGCCGACACGCTCGCGGAGCTGGAAGCTCTCATCCCTGCCGACCGTCAGGCCCAACTGCGCGGCGAGCCGGCCGCGAGTATCCGCCTGCACGGCGTCCCGGAACCCGAGGACCCGGTCATGTTCAGCGACCAGGAAGGTCTGGAGTTCGTCGAGAACATGATCCACCAGCTGCCCAGCTTCCGGAACGAGATCACCATCTCGACCCTCGACCGCATCTTCGAGATGGAGGCGCGCGCCTACGCCGAACGCATCACCGCCCCGGTCCTGATGATCCTCGCCTCCAAGGACACCGTCGCCCCCGTCGAGGAGGCCCGCGAGATGTACGACCGGATCCCCGACCCGAAGCAGGTCATCGAGTACGCGGGCCAGCACTACGAGATCCTCTCGAACCACTTCCCCGAGATCATCACCCGCAGCGCCGACTGGCTTGCCGCCACTCTGCGCTGCTGACCGCCCCACCATCCCCTCCGCTACCGTCCTGCCCGCCGGAGCCCACGTGGCCCGGCGGGCGCCCCCCATCCCCCGAACACGAACACGAGCACAGAGAGGTGTCGAGAGCACCTTCTTGGGAGGTACAACGCGATGAACTCCGCCACCTACCCGCTCTCGCGGTTCATCGGTCCGCCGCTGGCCGGGGTCCTCATCGGGAGCGGGGTGCCGGGGCTCTGGGTCGGTTTCGTCACGCTGGGGATGCTCGTGGCAGCTGGCGGTGCGGTCCTGCTCGCCCGTCGACTTCCGTCATCGGTGGAGTTGCCTTCTCGCTGACCCACGGCGTGCACGTCGGCCACACCATGTGGGGTTTACTAAGGGCGTGCCGTCGATCGCTGAGATTCTGAGCTTTGAGGAGCCATCCGTGCCGGCGGGTGCGAGCCCCTGGGTGGTCGCTCCTGCCCCGTCGGCGGTCGAGATCGTCGTGTACGACCCCCGGTGGCCGGAGCAAGCGAATGCACTGCGTGATCGCATCACGGATGCGTTGGGGACACGTGCAATCCGCGTCGAGCACGTCGGATCGACATCCGTGCCGGGTCTTGCGGCGAAGCCGGTCATCGACCTGGACCTGACCGTCGCCGACCCGGCTGATGAGCGGGTCTGGCTGCCGCGTCTGCAGGCGATGGGTTTCGTCCTGACGGTGCGTGAGCCGTGGTGGCACGAGCACCGTCTCCTCCAGGCCGGCGAGACCGCAGAGCGGCTTGCCGACGTGTCGCCATTGTCCGGGCTGACAGTGAATTTGCACGTCTTCGGTCCCGATAGCCCCGAACTCGTGAAGCACGTCGTCTTCCGGAACTGGCTTCGAACGAACGCTGCCGACCGGCGACTGTACGAGGCCGTGAAACGAAAGGCCGCGAAGCACCCCGGGCAACTCGTCATGGACTACAACGCCCGCAAGCAGACAGTGATCTTCGAGATCTACCAGCGCGCGTTCAAGGCGGCCGGGTTTCTTGAGTAGCGGTTGGCCAGCCGGGCGGCCAACGTCATCATCGGCCTTGGGGGCGTCGGCGATGATTGGGTACAGCTGCACCCCTGCCGCTATGCGCGCCTGTCTGAACTCGTCGTCTGCCACGAGATGTCCGTTCTCAGATCCTCAGGATCCAGTGTCTCGTGTGTCCAGGATCAAGGGTCAAGGCCCCACCCAGATCCGGCCCTTCCTCAGAACACCCAACAAAGGTGGGTACGCCGTGTTCAACACCGGCCTCAAACAGCGGGTCGAAGACCGCACCGAGCTCGGGCCGGGTGCGTGAGGTGTCGGTGGTCGCGGGGATTGGGATCGCCACCGCGATGGCCTTCACATGGAAGAAGACCGCCACGTCACTACACCCTCCCAAGCGCATGCCGTACGAACGCCTGCTGACTCAACCCGCTGGACGATCTGCGTCTCAACGTCAGGCGGCCAGCCAGTTCACTGCCCGGGGCCCTCAGGAATCCGTGAACCTGTCGCCTTCGGGCGCCGAGCGGCAGGTTGCGAGCCTGGTGGCCAGGTCGCTGACCGCAAGCAGGGGGCAGGACTGGGGTGTGCTGGGGAGACGAACAGGCCGTGCTCGGCCTGTGGGTGGGTAAGACCGCGCTTATGGCAAGCCTGTACGATCGCAGGCGCGTTTCTCTCGGAGGGGCGTTCATGCGGTGGTAGGGGCTGCCGTCCGTATAGAGCACCCGAGGTCCCGCGTAGGAAGACCCCCAGCACGCTGCCCTGCCTGCCAACCGCAATGAGAAAGGCGTGACGATGCCTGAGGATGCCGCCGAGGGAAGTAGTCCGCGACAGGACGTGATGCAGGCGCGGCAGATCGGTGAGGCGTGGCAGCGCATCGAGACGTGGCTTGGCCGCCATGCTCCCGCGACACATGCCGCGCTCAGGCCGGGCGCGTCAGAGGACGAGATTGCGGCCCTGGAGGAATCCATCGGCGTGCGGGCCCCCGCAGAGCTGCGGGCGCTGTGGCGCCTGTGCGCAGGGAGCCGGGATGTTCCGGCGGCCGGCCTGATCCCTGATCAAGGGTGGGCGTTGCTGAACCTTGAGGCGGTGGCGCGGTCGTATCAGTGGCACATGGACAACCAGCGCAGGCAGGCCCGTCGCGATCCGGAGACACTGGTCTGGAGGCCGTCGTGGCTGCCGTTTTGCGCGTGGAGTGTCACCGACCTGAGTTTCGGCAGGTTCGTCGACGCAGAGACGGGTGAGACAGGCGGATGGGACGACACGGCTGTACGCACGGTAGAAGACACGTCTCTGACCATGCTTCTCGAAGAGGTCGCGGACAGGCTGGAGTACCCGAAGCTGGCCACCGGCTACAAGCCGGGTCTGATAGGCGAAGCGCTGGTATGGGGGCCGCCGGACAGCGAGGAGGCGGCGGCCCTGTGGGAGCCGTGGACCGGATAGGACCGCAACGGCCCAGGAGGGCCGGATGCATCTCCGGCCCTCCTGGGTCTTCTGGCTTTGGCTAGAACCGGGTGCGCCAGCTACAGGTGGTGTTGGCGTTCGCGCAGTGCTCGAATCCGGGGTTGGAGACGAAGAAGCCGTCGCCGTCGAGCAGGCGCCAGGTGGCGGGGTTCAGATCGCTGAAGGCTCCCTGGTTCTGGCCTGAGTTGATGCCGGCGCGCCCGCAGCGCTCCGTTCCAGCGGGGCCGTTGGCGGCGGTCCGGGTGTCGGCGAGGATCCCGAAGGTGGCGGCGGGGGTGGCCATCTTGTCCGTGAAGAGCTGGGCGCACTTGCTGCCGTCGCTCACCTGGTTGACACCGCCGGGGAAGCCACCGCTCTCGTGGGTGGACGCCATGGCGTACTCGTCGCAGTCGGTCGATCCCACCGACGCGTCAGCCGGGTGCGGGATGAACTTGGTGGTTCCGCTCCCGCAGATCTTGTTACGGCTGTTGGTGCTCGTCCACGGGCCGCCGGTGGTGGGGTTGGTGACGGTGGTGTCCGGGCCGAGGTAGTGAAGAAGCGAGTCCCACTTCTTCGATCCGGCATGGTCGGGCATCTTCTCCTGCATCAGCCAGTAGTAGGCCCCGGCCGCCGGGTAGGCGTTGGTGTCCACGGTGTAGGTCGGCTTGAAGAACGGCAGCACGCAGCCGGGCGCCGGCACCGCGAGAATGTTGTCGCAGCGCGGGGCGAGTTCCCGCACGCTGTCGATACCGCTGCTGCCGAAGTCGGCAGTCGCTTTCAGGGAGTTGCTCGCGTCCACGCTCGCGGTGATCGACCAGCCAAGGTCGACCCGTTCCTTGCCGGTGCCGGTCCACCGGGTCACCACGGTCCCCCAACGGCCGTAGTAGCCGCCTGTGGGATCGTAGGTCCAATGCGCGCCGTTGGTGGGATTGGCACCGTCATCCACCCACTGAATGGGGGCCACGTCGCAGGCCGCACATGAGGAGTCGATGTTCCACTTCATCGTGACGCCCTCAAGAGCGGGGTCGATGTAGGTGGGGATGATGACGATCTGCTGGTCGAACTCCCCGAAGTCGCTGCCACTCTCCGACTTGTTGCGGTAGGTCTTCATGCGCTGCTCGAACTTGAAGGTCGCGCGTCCGATCGCCGGCTTTTCCGGGTCGGAGTCGAAGAACCACAGTTCTCCCTCCCCGAGATCCTTCAAACAGGCTTCGGTGCGGTTCATGTAGTCCAGGCCGTCAGCGGCGGCGGTGCACCAGTCGACCAGGTCGACCGCGTCGTTCCCGCCGGGGGTCGGGTCAAGGGCTGCGCGGTTGAGACTCTGGGGAGCCTCCTTGGTCCTGCCAGGCTCGGGCCTGCCGTCCTTCTTGCTCTTGTCCGGCTTCGTCATGGTGAAGCAGACGCGCCGGTCCTGCTGGTCTGCCGTGGAGCAGTTCTTCTTGTCGAAGTCGCCCAGGGCAGGCGCCCGCGACGATGACGGGGCGGATGACGTGGCGGAGCCGCCGGGATCGGTCCGGGTGAACTCGACGATCTTCTGTTCGGCCTGGTCGATCGTCGATTCCGCCTGCTGCGGCGCGGGAAACGTCACGTACGGGTCGATGCGGAACTTCGCCCACGGCGACCAGGTCGTCTCATACAGGCTGCCGTCGAACGCCGAGGTGTGGACGAGGTAGTTCACGCCGGGCTTCAGCTTGCCGTAGGCGACCCTGAACTGAGCGGTCGCCCCGGAGGCGACGTAGCCGGACACTCCCACTCCGTACGAGTTGGAGTCGTCAATGTTGACCTGGGCCTTCGGTGTGCCGTCCGCATTGGCCGTGTAGACCTCGAACGTGACCGTTGACTTGTCGCCGTCCGCGTCGGTGACGGTGTTCTTCAGTACTACATCGGGGCTGATGACCTTCCAGGTGTCACCGCTCTTCTTGAACTGCGGACCGGCGGACGGGTTCTTGCCGGACACGGGACGCGAACCCGCTGCGGGAGAGGCGACTTCCGGACCGGCCGCCGGGCGCGTTGACGGCGCCGCGTAGGGATCGGGACGGGCGGTGGTGGTGGCTGCCGCGGGCACGGCGGAGACCATCAGCAGGCAGGCCCCCAGGGCGACTCCCGTTTGGACGCCTGATCTCGATAAGCGCTGGTAGACAGACACGAAGCGCTGCATCCTTCCTCGAGTTGAGTCAAACGTGCGTTCGAATGAACGCGAGTGAAGGACGATACGCCTGGGAGGCGGGGCGAAGTAAGGGCGCTTTAAGGACAGATGGTCATCGTCGAACTCGCTGCAAGGATCGGGACCAGTTGATCCTTCTGGGGTGTCCGCGACACGGATCAGGGAGCCTCTCCCGGTGACACGTCCACCAGCCACAAGTGCGACGACGTCCGGCCGGCATCGTCTGACGGAATATTGCTTGCACGGACCGATCGGACGCACCCAGGCCCCTCCATGTGCAAGCGGGCCTACTGTTGCCCTTGTTGGAGGCCAGGATGTGACCGGTCCGCCGCGTGGGCTCCAAGTCATACCGCCCGAACTGCTCGGCGAACTCCCGCACAGCGGCGGCTATTTCCGCGACAGCCGTCCTCATCGAGGAAATAGCTGACCTGGATGACCACGGACAGGGTGATCAGGGCGAACAGGGCGCCCCTCAGGCAGTAACGGCCTCCTGCGCGAACTCGTCGGCGAGGGATTCGCCAACCAGCAGCACTCCGCCGCGTTCCTGTGGTGGGCCAAGGACCAGGCCGGGGCGCCCGGGTGAGCGAGTGGGGCTGGCAGTGGCCAGCGCGGGGCGGACGCCGGCCTCGCCTGCCGGCCTGACCACGTCTCACGACTGCCCCTAGACCATCCGCGCGATCTCGCGCTTGCCGCCCGCCTCCGTCGTGTACTTGAGGACGGACAGGAACCTGTCCGGCTCCATGACGCAGAGAACCTTTGTGAGGAGGGCTTCCTTGAAGCCCGTCATGGCGAACGATCGCGTGCCGTCGAGGAGTTGCTGCAGCCGGTCCTCGGGCGGTACGTCGTCGGGGCCGTAGAGAAGGTACTCGATCGTCCGGTGGGTCGACTCCCCGGCATCGGCGTCACCCATGGCGTTCCAGGAGGCGTTGAACATGGACTGGTTGCCGGGGTGCGCTCCGACGTCGGAGTTGGCGAAGTCCTTGAGTGCCTTGGGGTCGCCGGTGCGCAGTCCCTCGCGCGAGAAGATCTGCTGGTATTTCTCCCAGTAGGCCGCCACCTCGGGGTCGAGGCCCGGTCTGGTGGCGAGGAACTGCGCCTTGAGCCGGTTCGCGCGTTCCAATACGCCGGGCTCGACGTCCTCGGACTTCGGGAATCGGGCCTTGAGGTCACTGATGGAGCGGGAGGGCTGCTTCTTCGGGTCAGTCGGTTCCCCGTGCTCCCATGCGAAGCCGCACCGGTGGCGGACGCGCCGACGCCCGCCCTCCAGGTTGCGTACCACCTCGATGTCCTCGTCGTCGCTGCACAACGGGCACATGGCCAACCCCATGGTGATTCCCTCCGGCCGTCGTAAGGCGTCGCGTGCGACCGCCCGGCGCGGGCTCGGCCACTCGTTCAGCCCGCACGACGCCAGCGGTAGTCGTTGCCCGCACCGTACCGGCACTGCATACGGGTTCCGGCACCGGTGTAGCCGTACGCTCCGGGATCACCGCACCACGAACCAGGACGCACCCCTTGCCCGAAGTCGTTGTCCCGGGCTTCGGGGGCGGCGGTCTCGGATCCATCGTCGTACCGGTCGGTCGCCGTGGCTTGGGACTCGAGTGCGCCCGTTGGGCAGCCGTCGTCGGGGCTCGCTATTTCCATGGTGACCAGCCAGCCAGGCTCGTCGAAGGTGCCGCTGGTCAAATCCGCGGTGCACACCGTCCACTCGTCGCGCTGCGGATCGCCGCTGTACGCGAACGTCAGTGGAAGTCCGGTCCCATGCTCCAGGACGCTGATCTCGCCGCCGCCCGACCTGTCCTCCATCACATTTCGGGCCTCACCCCATGTGCCGCCTTCGAGGCTGGACAACGAGAACGCGTCGCGAAGCGGGCTTTTCGAGGGGGTGGGCGAACTCCCTGCGGTCTCCGCCGACGACCGCGTGCTTTCCGCTCTGCTGATGGACACGATCGTCAGCGCCCCGAGGACGAGTACGAGAACCGCAGCGAGCAGGGTCTGCATCAGCGCACTGTCACGAAGTGCCCCGAGGGCCCGGTGCATTGGTACGGCCGACCAGGGCTTGCCGGCCTGGCCGGCTCTGCCCGGTGCGGAGCCTTTCCCGGCATGGGCTTCAGGCTTTCCGCAGCCGACCGGACGGGCGCGGTGGAGCTGTCCGCGGTCCTGTTCGTTTTGCCGTCGCTTGTCCCGCTCCCGGTCCTCGGGAGTGCGCCACCGTTGACTGATCCCGCCAGGCAGTTCCCTGCGCACGCTCGACGGTGGGTGCCCGGTCGTGCGTGTGTGTCTGCGCACCGCCGCAGCCGTGGTCTCGTCCTCGGACTGAGGCACTTCGCCACCGCACGCCTCACACACCCACGCGTCCACCCGGAGCCCCCCTATCCGTCCCGGCGCGGCTCATCTTCACACGCGCCGGTCGGCACCCGCCACGCCGGGCGGCGAGGCACATGGTCATAGGGCGCCAGGAGGAGCGGGGCAGGGCATGGGACCCCACTGGACGGCGTTGTTGGCGAACCCAAGCAGGTTCCAGGGCTGTTTCACCGTGTGCTGCCGAGACCGTCTCGGCCGTCCTGCTGCTGACCGTGCTGGCCGTGCTGGCCTTCGCCGTAGTTCGGCCGCGAGGCTGGCTGGAAGCGGCGGGCGCCGTCCCTGCGGCGGCCCTCGGCATGGCGGTGGGCCCCGTGGCTTCGCACGAGGCGTGGCGGCAGACGCATAGCCTGCTGCACGTCGTGATCTTCCTCGTTCTGATCCTCGTCCTGGACCAGCTCTGCGCCGACGAGGACCTGTTCGAGGCGGTCGGCAGTACCGTTGAGCGCCGGTGCGGCTCCGGTGGAGAAGCGCGTTGACGATCTTCCGTTTCGCGCACTGGCCCTCGTGCGAGGCGCGGGTGCTTCACCGCGAGCAGGCCAGACACAGCCCGCAGTGTGCGGCGGTCAGGTCTAGCCCTGCGGTCGGAGCACCCCGAGGAACTGGTAGAAGTCGTAGGCCAGGTAGAAGTGCCCATATGCCGCGATGCCCAGCAGGGCCGCGGGGAAGAGGGCGAGGCATCCGCCGTTGCGGTAGGGGCTGCCTGAGCGGTCAGCCAGCCACTCCGCGCAGGTCAGGTACGTGAAGGCTGCGAGGACCACGGGCGCCAGCACCGCCACGGCGATGGCCAGTACGGAGGCGACGGCCTTCACCACGACCGCCAGGCCGCTGGTGCCGGCCGAACCCGTTGCCGGCGGCAGGTCGAGCCAGGTGGTGAAGAAGAAGGAATCCGCCATGACGGCCGACAGTACGGATGACACCACGACCGCGGGGTAGTCGCCTACGCCGCCTGGGGGCCGCCTGCCGCCGCTGGTGTGGGGCAGTGACGCGTCCGCGTACCGCTGCGGCCCGCTGATACGGCGCGCCCCACCGCCGCGCGGGTGGTTCAAGTACCAATCGTCGATGAAGAGGCCGATGACGGACACTATGAAACTGCTCTGCCCCAGCGTGGTGTTGCGGAAATTCCAGAAAATGTAGAAGCAGGCGAGGGCGAACAGGACTTTGATCGCGTTGCGCATGACTCCGGCTCTCGTGATGCGACCGGCCCGGTGGCCTGCCTGATCTGGACCTGCCGCCGTGGGCCCGCGCGGCTGACGTGGGTACCGGCCAGTCAGCCCGCCGTGTCGCGAGGACGAACCGGCAGCCGGCCGGGCGGCGTCGACCGGCCGGTTCCCGGTTCGTTCAGCCTCGGTCGAACTCGCCCTTCTCGATGAGGCCCACGACCACCGACTGGAACGTCCCCCACTGCTCGACGAGCCCGTTGCACATCGCGATGCCGCTCGACCCGAAGTACGTCAGCCCGTCGAAGAACATCTCGAAGCGGAAGTCCGGCCTGGCGTAGAGCGCCTCGCGCATCTGCGCCATCTGTCCGGCGTCCAGTCCCGGCAGCGCACCGGCGTAGGCGTCCATCTGGCCCGCCAGCATCCTGTCGATCGCCCCCAGCACCTTCTCCACGTCCACACCGCCCGGCCGGTCCGCCTGCCTGGCCGCTTCGACGGCGAACGCCAGCACGTCGGGCGCATCGGCCGCGAGGGGGCTCTGCTTCACCAGCGGGCCGGTGGACCAGTCCCGTACTGCCGAGGACCGCTTGGACTTGCTTCCGAAGAACCCCACCATGATCTCCTTGGTTCCGTTCTGCTGTGAAAAGCCGTGAGTACGGGGTCGGGGCAGGCGGCCGGTCCCGGAGAGCCGCTGGACGCCCGGTGGCCGGCCGTGGGCCTGTCAGCCGTCGATGATCTTGCGTGCGCGGTTTCCGCGCTCACCGGCCTCCCGGTACAGGCGCTTGAGCAGGTCCAGTTCCTGCTGGTTGAGCTTGCCCCCGAACTCCGCCTTGCGGAGCACCCGTTCGTATTCCTCAGCAGTGGCCACGGCCACCTCCCGTTCTCTTTCGGGGCCCTGAGGACCGGGCGGAGCAATGGCCGTCCCGGTCAGGACCGCCCGGGCCGACCGCAGTACGGTCCGGCCTGCGTACCTGTCACCGACGGGCGGCCGTCCCCCGAACGGCCGCCCGTCGTACGGTCATCCTGCCGCTGGGTCGCCGATCGCGCTGTCCCCATCGATGGGGACAGCGATAGGCGGGGCCACGACGCCGGCCGCGTAAGTGGAGACCTCGACCCAGGTGGATTCCGTACCGTCCTCAACGACCGCGGAGGTCCCCGTCAGGGCCTCGCGCAGGGCGGCGGCCCGCGCCGGATCTCCCGGCAGCGTCACCAGGCTGACCAGGAGCGCGCTCGGCCGGGGTTCCACGCTGAGGATCAGGTCCTGCGGGGTGGGGCCCGTGCCCAGCGCGGAGGCGAGCAGGCAACGCAGCAGATCCGGCGGGGGCGGATGGTCGGCGTCCGACTGGATGGTCACCACGCAGCCCTCGGCACGCGCCGCACCCAGCAGTTCACGAGTGGAGCGGCCGAGCACACCGGGCAGGTGCAACTCGTCGCGGACGGCCTGATCCAGCATCCGCGCCCGGACCCGGGTCTGCGGCGCTTGCGGGGACAGAGCCCCGGAGGCGGTACGGCGCAGGAAGGAAAGGATCTCCTCGTCGAGGTCGGCCAGGCGTCTGCGATGCATCGCCTCGCGCGCCTGCCGGGCGGACTCGACAGCGGCCGAGGCTGCCCGCTCGGCGTTGGCTCGCATCACCGCCGCGCCCAGCCGGGCCACGGTCTGCCCAATGGCCAGCCCCATACCGACGCCCAGCGCCGGGGCGAACAACGCCGGCACGGCCTTGGCCACGCTCTCGCCCCATGAGTCGGCGAACGGCGGCCCGGCCAGCAGCACCAGGACGACCCCCGCCTGTTCCAGCACCAGGGCCAGCAGGGCTTCCCAGGGCGGCCGGACGATCACCAGCACGGTCAGCAGCGGGGTGACCGCGCCGATCGGCCAGGAGGTATCGTCGGCGATGCCCGACGTGGGGATCACAATGAAGCTGCAGACCGCGCCGCCGACGGCGAAGGCGCTCGCGGCGGCGGCCGCGCGCCCCCCGATCGCCGTCCGGGCGCGCAAGAGCAACGCCACCGTCACCGCGGACAGCAGCACGTACCACACCATCAGCCAGCTGACCTGCGGGGACCGTACGGTGTGGATCGCGGCGACGACCCCGGTGGCGAGCAGATAGGGGACACAGACCGCGGCCAGCGGCCGGCGGACGTCCCCGACCGCTGCGCGGATGCTCGCCATCCGGTCCGGGGTTTCTGCGACGGCCCCACCAAACTCGCCCGTGCGTACCGCCCGCGCCCGGTCGCGCTGCCAGACCAGCCGTACGGTGGTGCCGTCGCCGGGGGAGCTGTGCACCTCCGCGGTGCCTGCCACGTCGGCCATCCGCCGCAGCACCGATCTGCGCAGTCCCACCGAGGACACCTGCACCCCGGCCGGGGAAAACCCCACGCCGTCGTCGGCGACGGAGAGCACGAAGCCGTGCTCGTCCCCGCGCAGGCGCACCTTCAGCGCCCGCGCCTCGGCGTGCCGGACCGCGTTGCGCACCGCCTCGGCCGCCGCCCCCAGGGCGGCCTCGGCCACCTCGACGGGCACCGGGACGGCACCCGACACCTCGACGTTCAGGGGCGGCCCGCCTCCGGGGTGAGCCTGGTGAGCAGGGCCGCGAGGTCGGCGGCCTTGCCTGATGCGGCAGGCACCCGCAGCAGCGCGTCCACGGCACTGCGGCATGCCTGCCGCACCTGCGTCGTGGCGATCCCTGGCATGCTGACCGCCCGCAGCGCGGAACTCACCTCGTCGTGCAGCAGATCCTGAAAGCGGTGGTGCGCCTCGCGGCGGGCATGCGCGCGTGCGACCGTGGCGCCTGCCGTCAGTGCCTGTTCCTGGGCGGCGTCGGCACGGGCTGCGGCGGTGCGCAGCAATGGGCCCAGCACCGCGGCCGCCACCGCGGCGGTCAGCACCGGCCAGGTGCCCTGCACCGCGGCAGTAGGACCGTCCATCGGCCAACTCGCCGTGATCTGCGCGCCGGTGACCGCCAAGGACACCGGCCACGCGAGTCGGCGCGGTCCGAACCCGATCGCCAGCAGCACGGTGGCGGCGGTGGGTTCGCAGCGCAGCCCGACGACGATCTGCGACGGCCGCTCGACCGCGAACACCGTCTGCGTGACGAGCGAGACACCCACGGCCGCCCAGACATCGTGACGGCCCAGCCGGACGAGTGCGCCGCGCACCGTCAGGGTGGCCGCCAGCGCGGTGAACAGCACGGCAGTGGCGAGAACGGCGGGCGCGAGCCGTCCGCCCGATGACAGCAGCAGCATCGACCAGCTCACCGCGAACAGCGCCGTGACCGCCGCCATCGCGCGCTGAAGACCGGACCACACGCCGTCGCGGTAGGTGCCCGGACTGGGCGCCTCGGGGTTCGGTGTCACCACCCCAGGGTGTCCGGCAGGTCGTCCGCCGGAGTCGGCGCGAGGTCGATGTGGCCGTCGGCCACGGCGCGCCACACCAGCTGACGGTTGTCCTCCAGCAGCCCTTCGCCCGCGGCGGCGTACGCCTCGATGGCACGCTTGCGGTACGTGCGGACGGTGTCCTCGGTGATGTGCAGCATCCGCGCCACCTGACGGTGCGGCAGACCCCGGGCGATCAGCTCCAGGACGCGGCGCTCCTGACCGCTGAGGCGGACGGCACCGCGCGGATCGGTGACGATGGCGTGTGCGAGCCGACTGGACAGATAAGGCTCCCCGCCATGCACCGCGCGGATGGCGTCCACCAGTCGCTCCTCCGAGTCCTCCTTCAGCACCAGACCCGCGGCCCCCGCGTCCAGCGCCCTGCGTACCGCGGCGGGCCGGTGCTCGGTGGTAAAGACCAGCACCCGTGCTCCGGCGGCCCGAAGGCGCCGGACGTTGTCGTCGACGGCCTTGCCGTCTCGCAGCCGCAGGTCGAGCAGGACCACCGAGGGCATGGCCGGGAAGACCCCCGGCAGTGCGCCGGGAGGCGAGTCCGGTGGTGCGCCGGGCATGGCGCCCGCCGATGCGCTGGCAGACGAGTGCGGGTGCAGCCCTGCGAGGAGCGCGTCCACGTCGGGCGCCACATGTACCAGCTCGATGTCGGCGGTGTGCTCGGCGAAGTAAGCCTGCAGACCAAGCAGGACCACCGGGTGGTCGTCGACCGCCGCTACGGCGATCCTGGCCTCGCTGTGCCCGCCGCGCCCGACATCCCCCTGGCGCCCGCTGCGTCCGCCGTTCCCTTGGTGTTCTGTGTCCCCGGACGCCGACATGTTCCCCCTCCGTCCGCTTCGCGGCCGAATGATACCGGGCCGGACAGTGGCGGAGTAGGTCAACGACCGCGAACTCTGCCGGCTCCGGACCTTCCACGCAAAGGCCCACGGAGGCCCCACTGGCGCTCACCCCGCCGGCGTACCCTGGTTGTTCTGCCTCGACGGGTGCGGGTCGGGATCTTCGTGCTGCAGTCGGATTAGCCGCCTCTGCGAGGGCGGTGTTCCATCGGCCGTGAGCCTGGACGCCTCGCTGGTGGCAGCGCCGGGCGGATCAGTGCGGATCGAGGCCGTGGCCGCGGTGCGGTGCCGGAAGCGCCGTGACGCCGAGCAGCTACGGTGTCGCGTTGTTACCCTCCGCGCCATGCATCATGCGGCGCGGGAGATGCGCTCTCCGATCCTGTCGATCCACCCGTACATACCGGCCATTGGGCAACACGAGGACGTGATCTGTTCCATGGCCTCGCGCGGCGACTGCGACCACAGGCTCGTCGCGCAAGTGCGCACCGAGTTCAGCGACGGCAGCATTCATCACTGGCGGGTGTGCGGTGAGTGGTTGACCAGTCATCCGTCAGCCATCGCGCACATCAAGACGAAGGGGCCTTCCCCCGTGAAGGTGGGCACGCGGTTATTGATCACGCGGCGAGCGTGAGTTTAGCGGTGTGGTGTCGGCGTTCGTATTCGTTGGGGCTGAGGTGGCCGTTGGCGGAGTGCCGACGGCGGGT
>NZ_RSAJ01000849.1 GCF_003933965.1 Streptomyces sp. RP5T | reverse complement strand
GTAAGGGACGCGGTCGCCGGACGGCCGGGAGGGCAGGGTGATCCCCAGGGCGTTGGCGAGCGTGGCCAGGTCGTCCGGGTCGGACACCCGCAGGGCGCGGGCCGTCCGCAGCAGGTCGCCCAGCCGGGCCGGGCTTCCCGGGCTCATACGGAGGCGGCGGGGTCGGGGGAGGCCTTCACCATGGCGAGCCCCGCGACCGCCCGCCACTCCGGGGAGTCCGCCGTCAACTCCATCTGGCGGCAGGCCCGCAGGGTGTCGAGGAACTCGGCCGTGCTCGCCGTGGGCCCGGCGGCCACCGACTCGTACTCGAACAGGTCGGCCAACTCCTGGGTGAGCGCCTCGTCGTAGGCGTCACCCATGTGCAACTGCGCCACTTTGAGCAGGTGTTCACGGCCCGGAGGGCGCAGGCGCAGGAGGATGCAGCGGCGCAGGAAGGCGGTGGACAGCTCCCGTTCCTCGTTGCTCGTGATCACCACCAGGGGTGCGGCCGTGTTCTCGGCCGCCGTCACCGTCCGGCGGTCCGGGCCCGTGAAGCGGAGGTTGTTGAGCGGGTCGAGCAGGGCGTCGGGGACATCCGGATCGGCCTTGTCGATCTCGTCGATGAGGACCACCGCGGGCCGGTCCAGCAGGGCGCGCGGGCTCTCCTCGTCCATGGCCGGATCGAGCGCCTTCCACAGCGGGCCGGGCCGGAAGTACGCCCGCGAACCGGGGTCCTGGAGTGTGCCCCGGGTGGCGTCGTTGAGCTGGCGGAACGCCTCCTCGCGCCAGAGCAGGTCGTGCGGTTCGGTGCGGGCGGTGACCACCTCGGCGTAGTAGCGGAAGCGCATCAGCCGGGCCACGTTCGGGGCGAGCGCCGACTTCCCCGAACCCGGGGGGCCGAGCACGAGCAGCGGGCGGCCGGAGGCGAGGGCGACGTTGACGGCCAGGACGGTCGGGTCGTCGAAGAGATAGACCTGTTCGTCCAGGCGGTCCGTGCCGCGGGCGGGCGCGAGGTCGTCCGGCGCGGTCCGGTCCGGTTCCTCGGCCGGGTCGAAAAGCTTGATCAATTCTACTGTCCCCCCATTGTCGGCCCACGGCTCGGGGGGACCGCCCCCGTTGCACTCTTCCCCATGGCGCGTACGGTCACTACACCGTCGGCGAATATGGCCGACGCGACCGCTCTCCGCTGCGCGGGCGAAGCCGCCGGACCGACAGCGGGCAGAGCCGGACGGCCTGTTGTCAGCTGTGGCGCCGCCGCCGTATCCGGATCTCCGGGAAGACCGTGCCGGTCCCTTGCGGTGGCGCTGCGCCGGCCGGCCGGGCCCGGGGACCGGCCGTCACGAGGGTCACCCGGCTCAGCCAGAGCGCCCGGTGCAGGCCGTCCGGCAGGGGCAGGTCCGGCCACGGGTCGATGTCGAGGAACATCACCGCCGAGGACTCCAGTGCCGTCAGATCCCGTAGGTTCGGGCAGCGCAGCACCCGGACCGACCGCAGCGACCGGCATCCGGCCAGCTCGGGCAGCGCGACGAGCGACGGGTCGTCCATGAGGACCAGCGAGCGAAGGCCGGGCAGCCGCGGCAGCGCCTCGGCCAGCCCGTCCACCGGTCCCGTGCAGCGCAGTTCGGGTATGGCGGTACCGGCCCGGAGCAGGGTGCGCACCTCGGCGGACGACCGTACCCCTGCCCGCCGTACGGCCGTGCGCGGCGGCGGGCTCCCGGCCGACAGCCGCCGCGGCGGGCCGCCCGGCGTCGCCAGGACGCTGCGCACGGGGCCGGTGGCGGTCTCGGTGGCACGCAACTCGGCCAGCAGTGCGGCAAGTTCGTCGGAGGGGTGGCGACGCAGCACGGTGTCGGTGTCCGTGCCGGGGGCGTGCGCGAGGTGGTGGGCCGCCAGATAGGTCCTGACCTCGGGGTTCGGGAAGGCCACGGTGTCGGGTCCGGGGCGGAACACCACACCGGCGCGGTCGGCGAGCGCGGCCAGCAGGCGTTCGGGCGAGGCCGAGTCGGAGGTGCCGGTCTCGCGCAGGGCGCTCAGGGCCGTCCGCAGCGGGATGCGGGAGCCGTCCAGACCGAGGGTGGCGACGGCCAGCCGGCCGGACGCGGCCCGCAGCACGCTGTCCGGCACCGGGGTGGCGGCGAGGCCCGGCACGGGCGGGGCGGTGGTCTCCACCCGCGGCCGCCGCCACACCGCCGAGACACCGGCGCGCAGCAGTCGGTGGCGGGGGATCCGCGCGGGTTGGGCCGCGGTGCGCGTGGCCCGCAGCAGCGAAGCCGCGGCGGCCGGGCGGTCGGCGACGCCGGCGAGCAGCGGGTCGGTGTCGCACCGGGGCAGCAGCGCGCCGCGGGCCTGCCGATCCTCGGGGGAGGCCGCCGCACGGGAGTCCACCAGGGCGCGGATGTCGTCGGGGGTCAGGGGCCTGAGGCCCACGACCCGGAAGGCGTCGCCGAGCCGGGACCAGGGGACGCCGGTGCCGTTCGTGGCGATGACGCACGGGGCGTCCGGATGGGTCTCCAGCAGGTTCAGCAGCCACTCCCACACGGCGGCACGGTTGCCCGCGGGCACCGCGTCCAGGTCGTCCACGGCCAGGAAGGCCCGCCCGGACCGCAGCTGGCGGGACGCCCAGCCGGCCGGTTCCTGCGCGGCGGTGAGCGGGGCGAGTGTCGGCACCATCCCGTCCAGCCGGGGCAGGGCCCCCGACCGGGCCGACAGCACGAACGGGATGCGGCATCCCCAGGG
>NZ_RSAJ01000848.1 GCF_003933965.1 Streptomyces sp. RP5T | reverse complement strand
CCCCATTGCCATCGCGGGCGCCCTAGCAGGGAGGCGCGCGGCGCGAACACGTTCCGGCCCACCCGCACCTGCACAGGCACAGGCACAGGCACAGGGCCCGTACCACCGTCCACCGGCCCCTCGCCTCACCGGCGCCCTGACCGTCGTCTGGCGCGCGGGGCGGGAACGGTCCGGGGTGGGGTGTCGCCGTGTGACAAGATGCTTCGGTCATGCCCCACCAGAAAGGGACGATTCCCATGTCCAGGGTCGAGCTGACCACTAATTTCGGCCGTATCGTCCTCGAGCTCGCCGACGCCGAGGCGCCCAAGACCGTCGAGAACTTCCTGCAGTACGTCGGCAACGGGCACTACGACGGCACGATCTTCCACCGGGTGATCGACGGCTTCATGGTCCAGGGCGGTGGCTTCACCGCGGACATGGTGCAGAAGCCCACGCTCGCGCCGGTCCCGAACGAGGCCGACAACGGTCTGAAGAACACCGCGTACACCGTGGCGATGGCGCGCACCAGCGACCCGCACTCGGCGACCGCGCAGTTCTTCATCAACGTCTCGGACAACGAGTTCCTCAACTTCACGGCCAAGAGCCCGAACGGCTGGGGCTACACCGTGTTCGGCAAGGTCGCCGAGGGCCGGGACGTCGTCGACCAGATCAAGGGCGTGCGCACCGGCAGCAGCCGCGGCCACGGTGACGTGCCGACGCAGCCGGTGATCATCGAGTCGGCGAAGGTCGTCGACTGACCTCGCCGCAGGACCGACGCGACCTGCGCGGTGCCCTCGGCGGTGCGCAGGTCACGCGGTGCGTTTGCGGGCGGTCGTCTTCTTGGCCGCCGTCTTCTTCGCGGCCGTCGCCTTCTTCGCCGACGCGGTCTTCTTCGTCCCCTGGGACGACTTCGCCGTCGTCTTCTTCGCGGCGGCCGTCTTCTTCGCCCCGGTGCTCGTGGTGCTCGTGGTGCTCTTCGCGGTCCTGGCGGTCGACTTCTTCCCGCCGGTCTGCTTCGGCGCGGCCCGTGCCGACTTGCGCTGGGGCAGCTGTCTGACCTCCCCCGGCTCCTCGCCCCGGGACTCCTTCGCGTCCCGCACGCTCTTCTCCAGCGCGGCCATGAGGTCGAGCACCTTGCCGCTGCGGGCCGGTTCCGGGGACTCCGGCGGGGCCTCCCCGGCGGCTTTCGCGGCGACGACCTCCTCCAGCGCCTCGCGGTACTCGTCGTGCAGTTCGTCCAGGTCGATCTCGCCCAGGGTGTCCATCAGGGCGTCGGCCAGGTCGAGTTCCTTGTCGCTGACGGTGACCTTGGTGTCGGGGGCGAGTCCCTCGGGTGCGCGGACCTCGTCCGGCCACAGCAGTCCGTGCAGGGCGATGGCGTCCTCGACCACCCGGAGCATGCCGAGCCGCTCCCGCCCGCGCAGCGCGAACTTGGCGATGGCCACCTTGTTGCTGCGCTTGAGCGCCTCCCTCAGCAGGGTGTACGGCTTGGCCGCGGGGGCGCCGCCCGCCTGGAGGTAGTACGACGCGTCCATCTGGAGGGGGTCGATCCGTTCGGCCGGCACGAAGGCGACGATCTCGATGGTCTTGGCCGTCGGGAGCGGCAGATGGGACAGGTCCTCGTCGGTGATCGGGATGATGGTGCCGTCCGCGTCCTCGTAGCCCTTGCCGATCTCCGCCTGGCTGATCTCCCGGTCCTCCAGCTCGCAGACCTTGCGGTAGCGGACCCGGCCGCCGTCCTCGGTGTGGATCTGGCGGAAGGAGATCGAGTGGCTCTCGGTGGCGTTGACCAGCTTGATCGGGATGCTGACCAGGCCGAAGGAGATGGCGCCGTTCCATATGGATCTCACCAGCAGCACCCTTTCTGGGCGTATTGAGCCCTTCTGGCCGTCTTTGCGTGAGATTCTCATCGTATGACGCCGATCACTGAGGTGGAGGGGCGACGGCTCGCGCTCAGCAATCTGGAGAAGGTGCTGTATCCGGCCACCGGCTTCACCAAGGGCGAGGTGCTCCACTACTACGCCACCGCGGCCGACGTCCTCCTCCCCCATCTGCGGGGCCGTGCCGTCTCCTTCCTGCGCTATCCGGACGGTCCCGACGGGCAGGTCTTCTTCGCCAAGAACGTTCCGCCGGGTACGCCCGACTGGGTCACCACGGCCGAGGTGCCCCGCTCGGAGGGGCCGGCCCGGATGGTGTTGGTCCAGGATCTGGCGAGCCTGATGTGGGCCGCCAACCTGGTCACCGAGTTCCACACCCACCAGTGGCTGGTCGACTCGCCCGACGAGGCCGACCGTCTGGTCCTCGACCTGGATCCGGGTGCGCCCGCGACGGTCGTGGAGTGCTGCGAGGTGGCCCTGTGGCTCAGGGAGCGGCTGGCTGCGGACGGCATCGAGGCGTATCCGAAGACCGCGGGGTCCAAGGGGCTGCATCTGCTGGCGGCGGTGCGGGGGGCGTCGTCCGAGCGGGTGTCGGAGTACGCCAGGCAGCTGGCCGTGGAGGCGGAGCGGGCGATGCCGGGGCTGGCGCTGCACCGGATGACCCGTAGCCTGCGGCCCGGGAAGGTCTTCGTGGACTGGAGCCAGAACGCTGCCCGCAAGACCACGGCCACGCCATACACGCTGCGGGCCCGGGCTCGGCCGCTGGTGTCGGCGCCGGTGACGTGGACGGAGGTGGAGGACTGCGCTGCTCCGGGCCAACTGTCTTTTCTGGCCGGGGACATCGGGCCTCGGGTGCAGGAC
>NZ_RSAJ01000847.1 GCF_003933965.1 Streptomyces sp. RP5T | reverse complement strand
GCCACGCCCGCAGTCGCTCGGCCCAGGCCGCGCGCACCGCGGGGTCCCGCAGTCCGTGGTCCGGCTCCTCGTCGAACGACGCCGCCTCGGCGTCCCAGTCCACGCCGCCCACGCCCCCACCACCACTGTTCTGCGTCATGCCCCCAAGAGTGACACCCGCCACTGACACTCGATTCGTGACAGCCGCCACTGACAGAACGGTGAGCGATGAGGAACTCTCCCCCAAAGGGTCTACCTCCGTGCGAACGCGGAACTCGGTAGGCACTGAAGGAGGCAGCCATGCGCCGTACCACCGTGCAGAAGCCCCTGAAGAGGACCGATGCCCGGCGACTCCCCGAGGAGGCCGACGAGCGCCCCGCGGGACGACCCGAGGTCCGCAAGGACATCGCGCGTACCTGGTGGCCCGACGGCTGACGGCGGCGGGCGTGCCCCGTGTCAGACCAGTCGCTTGCGGTAGTGGACGCGGTCGTAGGGCCCGTCCACTCGCCGTTCCACGACCTCGTAACCGAACTTCGGATAGATCTTCTGGTTCTCCCACATCATCGCGTTGGTGTGGAGCCTGACCTCGGGCAGCCGCAGCTCACGCGCGCGTGCCTCGACGAACCGCAGCAGCCGTCCGCCCACGCCCTGCCCCTGGGCGTCGGGCCGGACGGCGATGTTGTCGAGGTACAGATGGTCCGGGTGCTCCTCGACCACCACGAGCCCGGTCACGGGGTCGCCCGTCACGAACACCCGCCCCGCGGCCACGTTCGCCGCGTGGTCCCGCTCCATGGGCTGCGGCACCCGCCCGATGCGCTCGATGTAGTGCTCGTACGCCGCGTCGGTGACGGCCTTGACGGCCGGTACGTCGGCCGCCTCCGCGAGCCGGATCTCCTCGTTCGTCATGTCCGCACGCTACCTACCTGATCTCCGGCTCAGCACTCCCTTAAGAGGGCCATAAAGATCGCCACCGGCCGTCACAGGCCGGGGATTCCGGGGTTTCTTTGATCCGGCACGCATCAGTACCGGTTCCGAGGAGATCCCCCATGCCCGCTCGCCGCAAGGCCGCAGCCGTCGTCGCCGGCCTCGCCCCGTTCGCCCTGACCCCGCTGGCCGCCGTGCCCGCGTCCGCGCACGGCTCGATGGGCGACCCGGTCAGCCGGGTCGCGCAGTGCTACGCGGAGGGCCCCGAGAGCCCGAGGTCCGAGGCGTGCCGGGCGGCGGTCGCGGCCGGGGGTACCCAGGCGCTCTACGACTGGAACGGCATCCGCATCGGCGACGCGAACGGGCGGCACCAGGAGCTGATCCCGGACGGCAGGCTGTGCAGCGCGAACAACGACGAGTTCAAGGGGCTCGACCTGGCCCGCGCCGACTGGCCGGCGACGAGCGTGAGCAGCGGGTCGTACACCTTCAGGTACCGCGTGACCGCCCCGCACAAGGGCACCTTCAAGGTGTACCTGACCAAGCCGGGCTACGACCCGGCGCAACCGCTGGGCTGGGGCGACCTGGACCTGGCGAACCCGGTCGCGACGGCCACCGACCCGGTCGCCTCGGGCGGCTTCTACACGTTCTCCGGCACACTCCCCGAGCGCACCGGCAGGCAGCTCCTGTACGCCGTCTGGCAGCGCTCGGACAGTCCGGAGGCCTTCTACTCCTGCTCGGACGTGACGTTCGGGGGCGGCGACCCGGGTGGCTCGGCGGCCGGTGCCACACCCGCCCCGAGCGCCTCCGCTCCCTCCGAGGAGCAGATCGAGGAGGGCACCGACAGGTCGACGGTCGAGCACCACGGGCACGGTGACGACGACGCCGGTACGTCGGCGGAACCGGTGGCGGGCGAGGTGCGGGCGGCGGGCAGTTCGCAGCACCTCGCCGAGACGGGTACGGACGGCAGCACGTCGTATCTGGCGATGGGCGGGGCCGCCACGCTCGCGGTCGGCGCGGCGGTCCTGTTCGGCTCGGTGCGTCGGCGTGCGGCGAACGGCGGTTCACGGAACGGCCGTTGACCGAAGGATCTCCGGGGCCTGACCGGCGGCTCAGGCCGGACAGGCCCCGGCGGCGCTCAGCTCAGGGCCGAGGCGCAGGTGGTGGCGGTGGCGTGGGCCGGGTCGAGGGCGTTGGCGACCTCGTGGAAGGCGATCCGGTCGAACAGACCGATGGCCACGTGCTCGGAGAGGTCGAGCGGACACAGGTCCTGGAGCAGCACGTTGCGGACGCCGGCCCCGCTCAGGAACTGGCTCCGGTACGGCGTCACGACCTCGTCGTACTTGGTGGCGAGGACCGTGTACCTGACGCCGGGGACGGTGTCGCCGCCCGCGTTGAGCTTGGTGAGGAAGGCGGAGCCGACGACCTGGTCGGCGAGGGCGGGGGTGTTGGTGGTGAGGAACTCCCCGACACCCGGGAAGTACGGCAGCAGGTTGGTGAGGCCGGACAGGGTGGTGCCGTGGTTGTCGGGGGCGATCCCGACGAGGGCGTTCACCTTGTCGGCTCCGCCGAGGAACTTGAGGTAGTAGCGGGGCATCATCCCGCCCTGGGAGTGACCGACGAGGTCGGTCTCGGCGGCGCCGGTGGCGGCGAGCACCTTGTCGACGAAGGTCTTCAGCTGCTCCGCCGACTTGTCGATGGGGCCGAGGCCGTGGACGAGGGGCACGCCGGGGAGCTGGCCGTAGTCGAAGGAGAAGACGCAGTAGTCGCGGTTCTCCAGGTACGGGGCGAGGGCCAGCCAGTTGTCGACGGAGTTGGCGAAGGTGTCGTGGACGAGGAC
>NZ_RSAJ01000846.1 GCF_003933965.1 Streptomyces sp. RP5T | reverse complement strand
CTGTTCACCGGCTGTGGTGTGCCCGTCAGGTCCAGGACGAACAAGGGGATGCCCAGGGTGTCCGCGCGGGCGCGGGCCTCGGTGCTGTAGCCGGCCAGCGAGAAGTAGACGCAGTGCGCGGACTCCGTCATGGCCGTCAGCCACAGGCACTCCACGTCCCGCGCCGAGGCGGGCCGTACGGTCGGGTCCACGTGGGCCAGCACCCCGCGGGCCGCGAGGCCGATGCCGGACGGTGGCCGCTGGTCCGCGCGCCGGATGTCCTCGTAGCCGAGCCAGCGCAGATACAGCGCGGCGACGGTGACCGCGTCACGCGCCGTGCGGATCGTGATCGGCTGGAAGGCGGGGCGCGGGGGAGCGGGGGCGGCCACGTCCGGCTCCGCGCCCGGCTCGGCATCCGGGCGGGCGTCCCCGGCCACCGGGATCCGCAGGACCGTACCGCAGGTGCAGCCCAGTTCCGGCTGCGGCCACTCCGCCTTGCGGCCGCAGACCGCGCACTCCACCGCGACCCACGCCTCCTCCCAGACCTGGTGGGTGACGGCCGTGGGCGTCCCGTACCGGTCCAGCGGCGGGCAGACGGGGGCGCCGCACTCGCACGGGTACGACGGCGCCGCGTAGAGGTGCTCGCGCCGGCAGACCGGACAGCGCACCGACACGCTCTCGGACATGGCCACATCGTCCTCCTGTGCCCGCCCCGTTGTCCGCCTCTTGACGGTCTTCACCCGCCCACCTACATTGCTTCCAGATAGTAGAAAATAAATTCCGTATTGCGGAAGCACTCACCGCGGGGCGCGACGGGAGTACGCATCCGACAGCCGAAGCAGTAGAAGCAGTCGAAGCAGGAGTACTCGATGGCTCGAATGACCGCTGCCCGCGCGGCAGTTGAGATCCTCAAGCGCGAAGGTGTCACGGACGCGTTCGGTGTCCCCGGCGCGGCGATCAACCCCTTCTATGCCGCGCTCAAGGCCTCCGGCGGCATCCACCACACCCTCGCCCGCCATGTGGAGGGCGCCTCGCACATGGCCGAGGGGTACACGAGGACCCACCCGGGCAACATCGGTGTCTGCATCGGCACCTCCGGTCCCGCCGGCACCGACATGATCACCGGGCTGTACTCCGCCACCGGGGACTCCGTCCCGATCCTGTGCATCACCGGCCAGGCCCCGACCGCGGTGATCCACAAGGAGGACTTCCAGGCCGTCGACATCGCCTCCATCGCGGGGCCGGTGACGAAGATGGCGGTCACCGTCCTGGAGGCGGCCCAGGTCCCCGGCGTCTTCCAGCAGGCCTTCCACCTCATGCGCTCCGGCCGACCCGGCCCGGTCCTGATCGACCTGCCGATCGACGTCCAGCTCACCGAGATCGAGTTCGACCCGGACACGTACCAGCCGCTCCCGGTCTACAAGCCGGTCGCGAGCCGCGCGCAGATCGAGAAGGCGCTCGCGCTCCTCGGCGAGTCCGAGCGCCCGCTGATCGTCGCGGGCGGCGGTGTCATCAACGCCGATGCCGCCGAACTCCTCGTCGAGTTCGCCGAGTTGACCGGCATCCCGGTGGTCCCGACCCTCATGGGCTGGGGCGTCCTGCCCGACGACCACGAGCTGCACGCCGGCATGGTGGGCCTGCAGACCTCGCACCGCTACGGCAACGCCACCTTCCTGGAGTCCGACTTCGTCCTCGGCATCGGCAACCGCTGGGCCAACCGTCACACCGGCAAGCTGGACGTCTACACCGCGGGCCGCACGTTCGTGCACGTCGACGTCGAGCCCACCCAGATCGGCAGGATCTTCGCCCCGGACTACGGCATCGCCTCCGACGCCCGGGCCGCCCTGGAGCTCTTCGTCGAGGTGGCAGGGGAGTTGAAGGCGGCGGGCCGGCTCCCCGACCGCTCGGCGTGGGCGGCCGCCGCGCAGGAGAAGAAGGCGACCCTCCAGCGCCGTACGCACTTCGACGACATCCCCATCAAGCCGCAGCGCGTCTACGAGGAGATGAACAGGGCCTTCGGCCCGGAGACCCGGTACGTCTCCACGATCGGCCTCTCCCAGATCGCCGGCGCTCAGATGCTGCACGTCTTCAGGCCCCGGCACTGGATCAACTGCGGCCAGGCCGGCCCCCTCGGCTGGACGATCCCGGCCGCGCTGGGCGTCGCCAAGGCCGACCCGGAGGCACAGGTCGTGGCCCTGTCCGGCGACTACGACTTCCAGTTCATGATCGAGGAGCTGGCCGTCGGGGCCCAGCACCGGATCCCGTACATCCACGTCCTCGTGAACAACTCCTACCTGGGCCTGATCCGCCAGGCCCAGCGCGCCTTCGACATCGACTTCCAGGTCAACCTGGAGTTCGAGAACATCAACTCCCCGGAGCTGGGCGTCTACGGCGTCGACCACGTCAAGGTCGCCGAGGGGCTCGGCTGCAAGGCGATCAGGGTGACCGATCCGGCGGAACTGGGCGAGGCCCTGGAGCAGGCGAAGAAGCTCGCCGCCGAGTTCCGGGTCCCGGTCGTCGTCGAGGCGATCCTGGAGCGGGTCACCAACATCTCGATGTCGACGACGAACGACATAGGCAACGTGGTCGAGTTCGAGGAGATCGCCACGGAGCCGGCCCACGCGCCGACGTCGATCAGGCCGTTGAAGGTCTGACACCCGGTACTCCGGCACCCGGCACTCCGGCACCCGGCACGACGAAGGGCGGTCCCCCGTGAAGGCGGGACCGCCCTTTCCCGTGCCCGGCTCCCCCGAAGCCGTCCCCCGTCGTGC
>NZ_RSAJ01000845.1 GCF_003933965.1 Streptomyces sp. RP5T | reverse complement strand
CCCCTCGCCGCGGGCGTCCCCGTGCAGGCCGCCGCCACCCCTGCCGCCGCCGCCACCCCGCACCGGGTCCTCTTCGACAACGCCCACGCCGAGACGGCCGGCAACGCCGACTGGATCATCTCCACCAGCCAGCCCGACCCCCTGGGCGAGGACTCCTCGCCCTCCGCGGAGACCGACTGGACCGGCGCCATCTCCTCCTGGGGCGTCGCCCTGCAGAAGACCGGCGACTACAGCCTCAAGACCGCGACGAGCGCGCTCACTTACGGCGGTTCCTCCGCCACCGACCTGAAGAACTTCGACACCCTGGTGCTGCCCGAGCCCAACACCCTCTTCACGGCCGCCGAGAAGACGGCGATCATGACCTTCGTGAAGAACGGCGGCGGCCTCTTCATGATCTCCGACCACACCGGCGCCGACCGCAACAACGACGGCGAGGACGCGGTGGAGATCCTCAACGACCTGATGACCAACAACAGCGTCGACTCCACCGACCCGTTCGGCTTCTCCATCGACTCGCTGAGCATCGGTTCCGACTACCCCTCGGCCATCAGTGACAGCGGCGACCCCGTCCTGCACGGCTCCTTCGGCACCGTCACCAAGAGCCTCATCGCCAGCGGCACCACGGCCACCCTCAAGCCCGCCGACAACGCGGCCGTCAAGGGCCTGCTCTACCGCACCGGTTACTCGGGCAACACCGGCGCCTTCTTCGCCACCAGCACCTTCGGCAGCGGACGCGTCGCCTTCTGGGGCGACAGCTCACCCATCGACGACGACACCGGCCAGTCCGGAAACACCCTCTACGACGGCTGGAACGACTCCGGCGCCACCAACGCGGCCCTCGCCCTCAACGCCACGGAGTGGCTGTCCGGCGGGAGCGGCGGCGACGGCGGCGGTGGGGGTTCCACCTGCACGGCGGCGCAGCTGCTCGGCAACAGCGGCTTCGAGTCGGGCAGTTCAGCCTGGACCGCGAGCAGCGGCGTGATCACCGACTCCAGCGACGAGTCCGCCCGCACCGGCTCCTTCTACGCCTGGCTCGACGGCTACGGCTCCGCGCACACCGACACCCTGTCCCAGTCGGTGACCCTCCCGTCCGCGTGCACCACGGCCACGTTCAGCTTCTACCTGCACGTCGACACGGCCGAGACCAGCACCGGCACCGCCTACGACACCCTCAGGGTGCAGGTGCTCAACAGCTCGGGCACGGTGCTGGGCACCCTGGCCACGTACTCGAACCTCAACGCGGGCTCCGGCTGGACCCAGCGCAGCTTCAGCCTCGCGGGCTACGCCGGCCAGAGCGTCACCCTCAAGTTCACCGGCACGGAGGGCTCCACGCTCCAGACGTCGTTCGTGATCGACGACACGGCACTGAACGTCAGCTGACCCGCGCCGGGACCCACCCGGTGGCGGCCGTCACCTCGGCCGCGATGTCGATCACCGTGCGCCAGTCGGTCACCACGCGCAGCGTGCCGGCGGGCGCACACTCGTCCAGCATCCGCGCCTTGCGGACACCGCCCCGCAGCTCCTGCTCCAGTTCGGAGCCGAGCTCCCGCCCGGTCAGGCGCAGTTCGGCCGTCTCGTCGGTGGCGGTGAGCAGGACCCGTACGATCCGGACGCCGTCCCCCATCGCCCGCCGGAACATGCCCGTCGCCTCCTCCAGCACGCAGACGGTGTTGACGTAGACCAGGCGTCGGCAGCCGAGTTCGGCGTAGTTGCCCCACACGGCGGTCAGATTGCGCTCACCGATGGCGGACCGGTGGGGATCGCCCTCGGGTGCCGGATGCACCTGGCCCATGAAGTCCCCGTCGATCACGGCGTGGGCCACTCCGGCGGCGCGCAGCCGCGCGGAGACCTCCCAGCCCACGGTCGTCTTGCCGACCCCGGCGCGGCCCCCGACGAGCAGTACCTCCGCGTGATCCATACGGCGAGAATGGCATGCTGAGCCGGCGCCCGGCCACGGGATTTGCCGGCGCGGTGGAGAGACGTACTCGTCAGGGGTGGCGGTCGGACGGAGGCGGTCGGATGGAGGAGTCGGTGCTCGGCGGCGGCGCGGTCAACGAGGTCGTCCGGGTGGGGGACACCGTGCGGCGCCCGCCGTCCGAACGGCCGGACTTCGTACGGCAGTTGCTCGCGCTGTTCGAGCGCGCGGACTGGCGGGGCGCGCCGCGGCACCTCGGCGTCGACGAACGCGGCCGGGAGATCTTCACTCATGTCGAGGGGCGGGCCGCCGTGACCCCCGGCGAGCGCGCCGCGGCCCGGACCGACGAGGCCCTCGCGGAGGTCGCCCGGCTCGTCCGTGACTTCCACGACCTGACGCACGGCACCGCGCTCGCCGGGGACCGCGATGTGGTCTGCCACAACGACCTCGCGCCGAAGAACACCGTGTACACCGGGTGGCGGCCCACCGCGTTCATCGACTGGGACCTGGCCGCTCCCGGCGAGCGGATGCACGACATCGCCCATGTGTGCTGGCAGTACCTCGACCTGGGGTCGGGCGTCACGGACATCCCGCGGACCGCCCGTCGTATCCGGCTGATCTGCGACGCCTACGGCCTCGACCGGCGGGACGGGCTGCTGGACACGGTGCTGTGGTGGCAGGACCGGTGCGGGCGCGGGATCGAGGCGGGCGCGCTGCGGGGGGACCGGGCCATGACCGGGCTGCGCGAGCGGGGGGTCGTCGACGAGGTGCGGGCCGCGCGGAGCTGGGTCGCGGCACACCGGCGCGAACTCGGGGCGTTCCTGGAGTGACGACGTCATGCGGCGGGGCCGGTCCACGTC
>NZ_RSAJ01000844.1 GCF_003933965.1 Streptomyces sp. RP5T | reverse complement strand
GTAGACATACGCGGTCCAGGATCTCATCCCGGCGAAATTACTGGCGAACGGTTTTGTCCGCCGCCGTACGGCATGCGCGTCGAACGGCGCACGAGTCGCACGACACATACAACAAGACCCCGATCCGGAGATCGGGGTCTGTGCTGTGGCTGGGGCCGGGGTCGAACCGGCGACCTACCGCTTTTCAGGCGGTCGCTCGTACCAACTGAGCTACCCAGCCGCGAGGCTTCCGGGGAAACCTCAGCGGTCCTGACGGGATTTGAACCCGCGGCCTCCACCTTGACAGGGTGGCGAGCACTCCAAACTGCTCCACAGGACCAAGCGTTGTGCACGAACAGTGTCGCACACGGTGTTGCGTGCCCCCAACGGGATTCGAACCCGTGCTACCGCCTTGAAAGGGCGGCGTCCTAGGCCGCTAGACGATGAGGGCTATCGGCCCGCCTGGGCGCTTCTCAGCGCGTCGGGGACGTGAGAAGCATATGGGATGCCGGGAGGTATCGCCAAAACGGTTTAGGGGCTGCCCGTGGGCGAGGGTGTGCGTGACCCCGTGGGCGAGCCGGCGGGCGAGGGTGTCGCTCCCGGCTGGTTGTCCTCGGGGAGGTGGCGGCTGACCTCCGCCGTCGTGAGGCCGAGGCCGCCGAGCCTGATCTCGTCCCAGGCCTGCAGGCGGCGGGTGTCGCGGTCCAGGTACAGGAGCGAGGCCTCGATGGGGTCGGGGTACTTGCCCTCGACGGCCCGCAGTCCGCTGCCGCCCGTCGAGCCCTCGACGCGCAGTCGCGTGCCCTTCTCCATGACCTCCATCTCCTGGTGGTGGAGGTGGCCGGACAGGATCATCGGGACCTCGCCGTCGACCCGGCGGGCCGCCGAGGGTTCGTGGGCGATCGCGAGGTCGACCGGGGTGCCCGCCGCCCGCTGTGCGCGCAGCGCGGCGGCCAGCCGGTCGCCCGCCGCCTCCTGGGACTCGTCGGCTCCCGGGTTCGTGGAGCGGTCCGGGGTGAACTGGGGGTCGCCGATGCCGGCGAACCGCAGCCCGGCGATGGTCTGCGCCCGGCCGTTGTCGAGGACGTGGACGCCCTTGAGGCCCTCCATGTAGCGCTGGGTGGTCAGCGAGTCGTGGTTGCCGCGGACCCAGACGTACGGCGCCCCCAGGTCCGGGATCGGGTCCAGGAAGCCGTTCTCCGCGGCCGTGCCGTGGTCCATCGTGTCGCCGGAGTCGACGATCACGTCGACCTTGTACTGCTCCACCAGCGAGGCGATGATCTTCCAGCTCGCGGGGTTGAGATGGATGTCGGAGACGTGCAGGACCCGGATGGTGGTGGGGTCCGGCTGGTAGGCGGGGAGCGTGGACGTGACGTCGTAGAGCTTGGTCACGTTCGTCACCAGGCGGGCCAGCTCCTTCTGGTAGACGTCGAACTCGGTGACGATGCTGCGCGCGTTGCCGACCAGGGAGGGGGCGGAGGAGAGCAGCCCCGAGAACCTGGGCTCCAGGACCGACTCCGGGTTCCAGGTGGCGTACGCCGTGCCGCCGCAGGCCGCCAGGAGGGCGAGGGCGAGGCCGCCGGCGCCGAGGGCCCTGCGGGGGCGGCGGTAGACCGCGAGGCCGAGTGCCGTGGCGCCCGACACCACGGCGACGCAGGAGCGCAGGGCGAGGTCGAGGGTGCCGTGCTCGACGTCCGTGGCGACCTCCTCCTGGAGGCCGGAGAGGCGCTCGGGGTGGTCGACCAGGGCCTGGGAGCGTGCCGGGTCGAGCTGGTCGACGTTGACGTCGAGGCGGACCGGGGCCTGGTGGCTGTCGAACTGGAGCGCGCCGAGCGGGGAGACGTTGATCTTCGTGCCGCCGGTCAGGGACGGGCGCAGGGTCATCGTGGTGTTCATGGGCCCGACCGGGACCCTGACGTTTCCCACGACCAGCAGACCGAGCCAGGCGCCCAGAAGGACGACGGCGACCAGGCCGAGGGCGCGGGCCCAGGGGTGCGGCTGGTGGACGAGCTCGACGGACGGATGGGGGCGCCGCCTGCCGTACTGGCGGGCGAGGGCTCGCGGGGGCCTTCGTAGCGTGTTCAGGATGCTCCGGACGTTCAGGACTGCGGCGGGGACGCGGGCCATTGATCCCGTATGCCCAAGTCCGCGCGTGGATATGCGGGCGTTCTCATGCCTCTCGTACGGCCGGGTCGTACCGGAGAATGGGCATGTGCTGGAGATGACGCGCGAGGAGTTCGAGAACCTGGTCGCCGAGGCCCTGGACCGTATTCCGCCGGAGTTGACGCGACTGATGGACAACGTCGCGGTGTTCGTCGAGGACGAACCGCCCGCGGACGACCCCGAGCTGCTCGGGCTGTACGAGGGCACACCGCTGACCGACCGGGGTGAGTGGTACGCCGGGGTGCTGCCGGACCGCATCACGATCTACCGGGGGCCGACGCTCAGGATGTGCGATTCCCGCGAGGACGTCGTCGCGGAGACCGAGGTGACGGTCGTGCACGAGATCGCCCATCACTTCGGGATCGACGACGCGCGGCTGCACGCACTCGGGTACGGATGACCCGTTCGCGTGTCCTCTTGCGGGCGGCGGGAGTTGGGCAGGTCGACTCTTAGACGACCGCCCTCGGAGGTGGCTGCTCGTGCGCCCCATGTACGTACCCGTCCGTCTGGCCGCCACGGTCATCGCCGTAGCCGCCGCCGCGGGCTGCATGAGTGTGGGCGGGGACGAGGGAGGCAGCGGCGCGAGGCCCTCGCACTCCGCCGGTGAGCGGGGCGGCAAGGCGCCGGACGGGGGTAC
>NZ_RSAJ01000843.1 GCF_003933965.1 Streptomyces sp. RP5T | reverse complement strand
CCTCACCCCCGCCGGTCCCCGACACCGCCGCAGCCGTCTCGCCGGGCTTCGCTCCCCCGGGCCGGCCCGACGCGGCGGCCTCAGTGCGGCCCCCGGCGGCGACCTGCGTGTGGCCCGCGCCGCCGCCGGGGCGGCGCAGCAGGACGAGCGCGACCACCGCGGCCAGCAGGGTGAGCGACCCCGCGACCGTCAGGCACAGCCGCAGTCCGTCCAGGAATGCCTCCCCCAGGGCACCCATCACCCGGCCCGTGTCCGCGCCGAGGTCGAGGCCGGCCACCGCGCCCAGTCCCCCGTGGTCCGCCGCCGTGACGATCCGCTCCCGCGCCGCCCCGGTCAGGCCGGCGTCGGCCAGGTGGCCGGGGAAGCTGTCCAGCGCGCGGGTGGTCAGCAGCGCCCCGAGGACGGCCGGACCGAGCGCCCCGCCCAGCTGACGGAACGCGTTGTTGCCCGCCGCGGCCATACCGGCCAGGTGGTGCGGCACGGAGGCCACCGCCGTCGCGGTCATCGGGGTCATGACGGCCCCCATTCCCAGCCCCAGGGGCGCGAGCCGCCAGGCGAGGCCGAGGAAGGAGGTGTCCGCGTCGACACCGACCAGCGAGAACAGCGAGGCGGAGACGACCAGCAGACCGCCCGCGATCAGCCACCGCGCGGACACCCGGTGCATGAGGCGCCCGACGGGCCCGCCGACCAGGATGGCGCAGGCCGTCACCACCAGCATCCGCCAGCCCGCCTCCAGCGTGCCGAGCCGCTGCACCATCCCGAAGTACAGGCTGAGCAGGAAGAAGAAGCCGATCAGACCGAGGAACGTGATCATCGCGACGAGCGTGGTCGCGGTGAAGGCCGGGCTGCGGAACAGCGCGAGGTCGAGCATCGGACTGTCGCTGCGCCGCTCGGCGACCACGAAGGCGACACCGCCCACGACGGCGACCGCGAGGGCCGTCAGCACCTTCGGAGCGGTGAAGGAGTCCGCTCCGCCCTCGATGACGCCGTACACCAGGGCGGTGACCGCCACCGTGGCGGTGATCTGGCCGGGCCAGTCAAGCCGCCGTTCGTAGGGGGCGCGGGAGTCGGTCAGCAGCCGCGCCGCGAAGACGGTCGCGAGCAGTGAGACGGGGATCGGCAGGAGGTAGATCCAGCGCCAGGCGAAGTGGTCGAGGATCACTCCGGCGATGATCGGGCCGACGGCCAGCGCCGCCATGAGCGAGGTGGCCCACAGGCCGATGAACTTGCCGCGCTCCCGGTGATCGGGCACCGCGTGGCTGATCAGCGCCAGCGTGGTGGGCAGCAGCAGGGCCGCGCCGAGTCCGGCGAGGGCCTGCCCGATCCACAGCACCTGCACCGACTGCGCGGTGAGCGCGACGGCGGCCCCGGCCGCGGAGAACAGCAGCCCTGCCTGGAAGACCTTCTTGCGCCCGTGCACGTCACCGAAGACGCCGGCGGTCAGGATGAACGCGGCCATGGGCAGGACGAACGCGTCCTGGACCCAGGCCAGTTGGGATGTCGTCGCACCCAGCGCCGCCTGTACGGCGGGCAGGCTCACGGCGACGGTGGTGACCGGCAGATAGGCGACGAAGACGCCGAGGCAGGCCATGACGAGCGTGGCCGCCCGCCGGTCGGCCGGCCCGCTCGCCGGGGTCGTGACATTCACGGGGAACTCTCCTCCACGGCGACGCGCGCCGCGATCGTCCACTGTTTCTCGGGCCCCCCAGCATCGGCGACGACGAGTCGGATCCCCAACGCCAGAGCCCGACGTGGACACAAACATCCATCAGGGCCCGCCGTACTGTCACACTTCTCCCATGTTCGACGAGACCGACCGCAAAATCCTCCGCGCCCTGCACTACCACCCCCGCGCGTCCTTCCGCCTGATCGGCGAGGTCGCGGGGGTGTCGGAGCAGACCGCCGCCCGCCGCTACCAGGCCCTGCGCCGCGAGGGGGTGATGCGGGTCGTGGGTCTGATCAACCCGGAGGTGCACGGTCTGGCCCGCTGGATCACCCGCATCCGCTGCCGCCCCGACCGGGTCGCCCCGCTGGCGGACGCCCTCACCCGCCGCCCCGACATCGCCTACGTCGGTCTCGCCTCCGGCGGCTCGGAGATCATCTGCATGATCCACTCACCGGTCGACGCACCCCGCGACGACATCCTGCTGCGCCAACTGCCCAAGGCCGCCTCCGTGCTGGACGTCAGCATCGACCTGCTGATCCACCCCTTCGGCACGGTCGGCACCTCCGAGTGGTCCGGATACGGCGGCCGCCTCACCCCGGACCAGGTGGCACGGCTCACCGCGGACCGGCCGCCCGCGCCCACCGGCCCCGTCCTGCCGCTCACCGCCGAGGACACCCCCCTGCTCGAAGCCCTCACGGAGGACGGCCGTACGACCCACACCCGGCTCGCCGAACTCACCGGGTGGTCCAAGGCGCGCGTGGCCCGGCGTCTCGACGCCCTGGAATCCTCGGGCGCGCTCGCCTATGACGTCGACCTGCTCCCGGAGCGCCTGGGCCACCATCTCAACGCCACCCTCTGGCTGCGGGTGGCCCCAGCCCATCTACAGCGCGTCGGCGAGGAGTTGGCCGACCACGACGAGGTGGCTTTCGCCGGTGCCACGAGCGGCGAGCACAACATCATGGTCGTCGTGTACTGCCGTGACGCGGAGGACTTCTACCGCTACCTCACGACACAGGTGGCGGCCGTCCCCTGCATCGACTCCTACAGCGTCAGCATCCGCGTCCGCCGCCTCAAACAGGCGGCGTCCCTCATCGCCCACGGCAGGCTGATCCCGCC
>NZ_RSAJ01000842.1 GCF_003933965.1 Streptomyces sp. RP5T | reverse complement strand
CCTCCGGGTCACCCGGCGACGACAACGCGGGCGGCTCCCCGTCGGAGTCCGCCTCCGCTTCCGTCTCCGCCTCGGAGCCCGGCGCCTCCACTCCCGGCGGCACCCCTTCCTCCACCGTCGAGGGCACCTCCCGTCCCCGTTCGCTCCCGCCGGGCGCACACGAGGAGGCCGGCGGGTTCGCGTGGGCGACCCCCACCGGCTGGCGGCGGGACGTGAAGACGGGGGCCGAGGTCCACTACACCTCGCCGGACGGGAAGCAGGAGCTCGCGGCCAAGTCCTCGCTCGCCCGCGGCGACTTGATGGAGACCTGGAGGACCTCCGAGCAGAACGCCCACCAGGGCCAGGACTACCGCAAGATCCGCCTGGAGGAGACGACGTTCCGCGAACACCCCGCGGTCGTCTGGGAGTACACCTTCACCCTCGGCGGCATCCCCTGGCACGCCCGGTTGCTCGGATTCAACGTCGGCGACAGGTCGTACCAGATCAACACCTGGTACCAGCCGGACATCGAGACGGGGGCCCTGGAGACCTACGAGAGGGTGAAGGACAGCTTCACCGTCCTGTGAGTTCCGCGAAGTCCGTGCGCACGAGAAGGGCCCCGCGGCGCACGCCACGGGGCCCTTCTCACACGTCCGTTCAGCCGACGGAGACCTTGTCGGTCGGCTCACCGGCCGCCGCCGCCGCGTCCGTACGCCCGCGTCCGGCCTTCTCCTTCACCACGGAGATGACCAGCACCACCGCCGCGACGAGCAGCGACAACAGCACGGTCTCCCGGCCGTCGTGCTCCGTGTCGGTCAGCATGTAGCCGAGGACGAACACGATCAACGCGGCCGTCGCCCAGGTCAGATACGGGTACAGCCACATCTTCACGACCAGCTTCTCCGGCGCCTCGGCCTGGATGATCTTCCGCATCCTCAGCTGCGAGAAGCAGATGACCAGCCACACGAACAGGGCCACCGCACCGGAGGAGTTGACGAGGAACAGGAAGATCTTGTCGGGGGAGAGGTAGTTGAAGAACACGGCGACGAAGCCGAACACCACCGACGCGAGGATCGCGGCCATCGGCACCCCCCGGCCGTTGACCCGCGCGAACGCCTTCGGCGCGTCACCGCGCTCGCCGAGCGAGAAGGCCATCCGGGAGGCCGTGTAGAGACCGGAGTTCAGGCAGGACAGCACCGAGGTCAGCACGATGAAGTTCATGATCTGACCGGCGTGCGCGATCCCGAGGGAGTCGAGCGCGGCCACGTAGGAGCCGTCGTCCTGGATGGACTTGGAGTCCCACGGCAGCAGGGTGACCACGACGAAGATCGAGCCGAGGTAGAAGACCGCGATACGCCAGATGATGCTGTTGGTCGACTTGGTCACGGCCCGCTGCGGGTCCTCGGACTCACCGGCCGCGAGCGTGGCGATCTCGCTGCCCATGAAGGAGAAGACGACGAGCAGCACACCGGTGAGGATGGCGCCGGGCCCGTTGGGCAGGAAGCCACCGTGGCCCGTGAGGTTGGAGAGCCCCGCCTGGTCGGCGTCGACGCCCGGCAGGACGCCGAACACGGCGAGCAGACCGATGACGATGAACGCGCCGATGGCGACGACCTTGATCCCGGCGAACCAGAACTCGAACTCGCCGTAGGAGCCGACCGAGACCAGGTTGGTGGCGGTCAGCACCACCATCACGATCAGCGCCCACCCCCACTGCGGTACGGCGGGGATCCAGCCTTCGAGGATCTTGGCACCGGCGGTCGCCTCGACGGCGAGCACGACGACCCAGAAGAACCAGTACAGCCAGCCGATGGAGAAGCCGGCCCAGCGTCCGAGGGCCCGGTCGGCGTGCGCCGAGAAGGAGCCGGAGTTCGGATTCGCGGCGGACATCTCGCCGAGCATCCGCATCACGAGGACGACCAGCGTGCCGACGAGCGCGTACGACAGCAGGATGCCGGGACCGGCGGTGGCGATACCGGAACTGGAGCCCACGAAGAGGCCCGCTCCGATGACACCGCCGATGGCGATCATCGAGAGGTGACGGTTCTTGAGTCCGGCCTGGAGACCAGTCATACGGGGAATTCCTTCGTGCCGGGTGTGGGGCTTCCCGTACGAGCGGTGTACGGGTCGGTCCAGTGAATCGGAGGCAAAGAAATTCGTGAACCTTTGAATCCAGATCGTTACTTGAGGTTTCCTTGAGGATCCATTGCCGTGTTCACAATTTTCCTGGCCGACACCCGGGGCTGCTGCCCAGAAACAGCCGTGTCACACTCGTCCTATGCGCGTGTATCTCGGCTCCGACCATGCGGGCTTCGAACTCAAGAACCACCTCGTCGACTGGCTCAAGGCGGCCGGTCACGACCCGGTGGACTGCGGCCCCCACATCTACGACGCCCAGGACGACTACCCGCCGTTCTGCCTCCGCGCCGCCGAGCGCACCGCCGCCGACGCCGACTCCCTCGGCATCGTGATCGGCGGCTCCGGCAACGGCGAGCAGATCGCGGCGAACAAGGTCAAGGGCGTCCGGGCGGCTCTCGCCTGGAGCGAGGAGACCGCGTCGCTGGGCCGCCAGCACAACAACGCCAACGTGGTCGCGGTGGGCGCCCGCATGCACTCCACGGAGGAGGCGACGAAGTTCGTCGAGACCTTCCTCGCCACCCCGTTCTCCGGCGACGACCGCCACCAGCGCCGCATCGACATGCTGAGCGCCTACGAGACGACGGGCGACCTGCCGGAGATCCCGGCACACCACCCCCAGCAGTAGCCTCCGGCGGTGGGGCGGTGGGGCTCGTCGGCCGGGTGCGGGTG
>NZ_RSAJ01000841.1 GCF_003933965.1 Streptomyces sp. RP5T | reverse complement strand
GCGTGGTCGCTCGCTCGTCGTGGCGCGGGTCCGGCTCGGGTGGCGGGTGGCTTGTCACGGCCAGGTCGCCCGCGCTTTGGTGGCCTCGGGGCTCGTCCGTGGTGCGGCTGAGCCCTGCAGAACCTTCGCTCCGGGCCGTGGCGGACTGGCGGCGCGGTAGGGCGCCGGTGTGTACGGCCGGGGAACGGTTTGGCGTACGGCGCGGTCGGGAGTCAGGCGGATGGCTGGTTCGCGATCCGGCGTATTGCTCGCAGGCGGCTGCCAGGCGATGGCTCGGGGGTGACCCGGGTGTGGCTTGGCGGGCGGCTCCGGGGCGGCACCCGGAGGTGGCTCGCGAGACGGCAAGGGCGCGGACGCTCACTCGTTCGGCCCAGGCCTCTGGCTTCACGTCCCGGTCGTGCGTGCCCCCGTGGCCCCGGTGTTCCTCCAGAACGTGCTCAGCGCGTCCGCTAGGGCTTCCGGTGCCTCCTCGGCCATGTGGTGTCCGGAGTCGATCGGACCGCCCTCCAGGTAAGCGCCTGCCCAGTCGCGCCAGACGGCCAGGACGTCGCCGTACAGGTCGGCCATGTCGTCCCGCGTGGCCCACAGGATCTGGAGGGGGCGGTCGATGCGTCGGCCGGCCCGCTGGTCGGCGTCGTCGTGCTCGCGGTCGACGCCGAGGCCGGCCCGGTAGTCCTCGCACATGGCGTGCACGGTGGCCGGGTCGTGGATCGCGTGCCGGTAGTCCTCGTACGCCTCGGTGCCCATCTGCTCGGGCGTGGCCGTGTACCAGGCGTCGGGGGCGGCGTTGATGACGCGTTCGGCGGGCTTGGCCGTCTGGCCGAGGAAGAACCAGTGCCACCAGCTCGCGGCGAAACCGGCGTCGCAGCGTCGCAGGGCCTCCCCGATGGGGATCGCGTCCAGCACGCTGACGGCGGAGACGGCCTCGGGGTGGTCCAGGGCGAGGCGGGTCGCCACGTACGCGCCCCGGTCGTGGCCTACCACCGCGAACCGCTCGTGCCCCAGCCGGCGCATGACCGCGAGGCAGTCGCCGGCCATGGCGCGCTTGGAGTAGGGGCGGTGTTCCGGGTCGGTCGGGGGCTTGTCGGAGCGGCCGTAACCGCGCAGGTCGGGGCAGACGACGGTGTGGCCCGCGGCGGCCAGCAGCGGGGCGACGCGGTGCCAGGTGGCGTGCGTACGGGGGTGACCGTGCAGGAGCAGCACCGCGGGTCCGCTGCCGCCGTGCCGCACCCGCAGCCGGACGCCGTCGTCACCCTCGCACCGCGTCAGCTCGAAACCGTCGAACACTCCAGCCTCCCGGGCCCCGCCGTCGGTGTTCCGCTGCCCCGGGGCACGGGATCCACACCGAGGTACGGGTGAGGCGAGACCGGCGTTTGGTGCGCTTCTCGGCCTCCCCGCGGCCCGTTGCCGGGTTTCGGCTGCTCGGGAGTGCGTGGGCGTTGGATTACCGGCGCAGTGCGCTTCTCGGCTCTCAGCCCCGGCCGTCGGGCTTCGGCTGCACGGGCCGCCGCGGGATCCGCGCCCCGCCGCGCGGGCGCCGTGTAAGCGGCGTCCGGTGGGTTTCTCGGCGTCTGGGCCGCGTTGCCGGGGTTCGGGCTGCTCCCGGGGCGCGGGTGTTGGATTACCGGCGCGGTGCGCTTCTCGGCTCCCCGCGCCTGCCGTCGGGCTTCGGCTGCCCCGGGCCGCTGCGGGCTTCACTCCGCTGCGCGGGCGCCGTGTAAGCGGCGTCCGGTGGGTTTCTCGGCGTCTGGGCCGCGTTGCCGGGGTTCGGGCTGCTCCCGGGGCGCGGGTGTTGGATTACCGGCGCGGTGCGCTTCTCGGCTCCCCGCGCCTGCCGTCGGGCTTCGGCTGCACGGGCCGCCGCGGGATCCGCGCCCCGCCGCGCAGGCGCCGTGTAAGCGGCGTCCGGTGGGTTTCTCGGCGTCTGGGCCGCGTTGCCGGGGCTCCAGCTGCTCCCGGGGCGCGGGTGATGCGCAACCGGCGTGGTGCGCTTCGGCTCCCAGCCCCCGCCGGCGGGCTTCGGCGATCCGTTCCGCCGTGCTGGTGCCGTCCAACCCGCGGTGGTTGGGGCTCCCGGCCCTCCGTGCGGCTCCGGTGCGGTGGTCCGCCGTATCCATACCGTCCCACAAGTCTCGCGGTACCGCCCTCTGATGCGTTTCTCACCTTCGTGCGGAATGCTTCCTTCCGTGAAGCGCACGCCACGACTCGCTCTGCATGCCGTTGTCGTCCTGCTCACCGTCACCTCGGCCTCCGAGGCGGCCGCCGCCGACGGGGCGGGGCCCTTCGGGGTGACGACGGTCGCCGTGGCGACCTCGTCCAGCGCCCGCGTGGGTGCCCTGTTCACCGGCGGGCAGCACCACTGCACGGCCTCCGTCGTCCGCAGCCCGCACCGGGACCTCCTCGTCACCGCCGCGCACTGTCTCGACAACGGCGACGACGGCCTCGTGTTCGTGCCCGGATACCGGGACGGCAGGGCGCCGTACGGGAAGTGGAAGGTCAAGAAGCGCTACCTGCCGCGGGGATGGGCCAAGGGGCAGGACGAGGACAGTGACGTCGCCTTCGCCACGGTGGAGGGCGAGGTGCAGCGTGTCGTCGGCGGGAACGCGTTCGTGAGCGGTGTCGCCACCGGGGCCACCGCCGTCACCGTCACCGGCTACCCCTCCACCCGTGCCGTGCCGATCAGCTGCACCAACAAGCCGACCGTGCACAGCCGCACGCAGCAGCGAATAGCGTGCCCCGACTTCACGGGGGGCACCAGCGGCAGCCCCTGGGTGAACGGGGACGGGCAGGTGGTGGGGG
>NZ_RSAJ01000840.1 GCF_003933965.1 Streptomyces sp. RP5T | reverse complement strand
CTATCGGTCAGAGCAGGAACGACGCGCAGCGTTCCCCGACTGGCTGCACACCTACAATCACCACCGCGGACACACCGCGCTCAAGGGCCAACCACCCGCCAGCCGCGTCCCCAACCTCACGGGGCAATACACCTAGCCGGGCTCGGGGCTCGGTGCAGCCGGGGGGCGAGTCCGTGGCCCTGCGGTCGCGGCACTGGCAGGCGGGGACTCGCAGTCCGTCGCCCGAGCTGACAGCCCGTAGCCACCTCCCGAGCCGGGAGCCCGCTGTCCGGCACCTGACGGTTGGGGCTTCGACCCAGGGATCGGGCCTGCGGCCGGGGATCCGCAGCCCGCCTCCCGGCGGAAAGGTCGCTGCTCGGCCACCCGGATGGTCGAGGGTCCGGCGTCCGGGGATGGGGCCTGCGGCCCGTCCGGGGTTGGGGCCTGCGGCAAGGGGTCCGCAGCCGCCCGCCTCTGGGGCTGGGAGCGCGCTGCCCAGCACCCGGAACGTCGGGGGTTCGGCCCGGCGATGCCGTCTGCAGCCGCGACCCGTGGTCCGTCGCCCGGGCCGGGAGCCCCCATCTGTCTTCCTGGGAAGGGGTTCGGCCCGGCCAGGGATCCGCCCGGTGTCCAAGAGGACGGAGCCCACAGCCCGGCTGTCCCCACCCTGTTCGGTCTGGTTGTCGGTGCTTCCGGCGATGTGCTTGCCCGGGGCCCACGTGCCGGGGCCCCGCCTCAGCTGTCGCCGAACACCCCGTCGGCCGCGAAGGCCGTACCCGCGAACCGTTCCCCCATACGCCGGTGGGTCGCCGCGTCCGGGTGCAGGTCGTCCGGGAGCGGCAGGTCCGACCAGTCCTGCTCGCCGTACAGCTCGCGCCCGTCCAGGTAGTGCAGGTGGGGATCGTCGGCGGCCCGCTGCTTGACGATCCGGGCCAGTTCCTCGCGGATGACCTGGAGGGTCAGCTTCCCGCTCGCGCGCTCCGCCGGGTCGCCCATGGTCCGGAACCGCAGCCTGCCCTCGCCGAGCTCACTGAAGTCCGGGAAGGAGGGGCCCGGCGTATCCTCGTGGATCGGGCACAGGATGGGCGAGACGACCAGCAGGGGCGCGTCCGGGTGACCCTCGCGAACCGTGTCGAGGAAGCCGTGGACCGCCGGGCCGAAGGCGCGCAGCCGCATCAGATCCTGGTTGACGATGTTGATGCCGATCTTGAGGCTGATGAGGTCGGCCGGGGTGTCCCGCACGGCCCGCGCGGTGAACGGGTCGAGCAGCGCGCTCCCGGCGAGGCCCAGGTTGACCAGCTCCACACCGCCAAGTGCCGCGGCGACCGCGGGCCAGATGCCCGTGGGGCTCGCCGCGTCGGAGCCGTGGCTGATGGAGCTGCCGTGGTGCAGCCACACCCGTCGTCCACCGCGCGGCGCCGGCTCGACGGACGCGTCGGTGCGCAGGGCGATCAGCTCGGTCGTCTCGTTGTGCGGCAGCCATATCTCGACGTCCTTGAGATCGCCGGACAGCCCGTCGAACCGGACGGTCCCCGGCTCTCCCGGCCGGAGATCGGACGTCCCCTCGGTCATGTCGACGGTGATGACGTTGCCGCTGCGCACACTGCCCTGCCCGGCCGGACGCCCGTCGACGACCAGGTCGTACAGACCGTGCGGACGGGGTGGCACGCCGACGTAGGCCCGCTTGGTCGGCAGGGTGTCCAGCTCCACCGTCGTGGCCCGGGTGCGGAAGACGAGCCGTACGCCGGAGGGCTGGGACTCGGCCATGGCGAGCTGGTCGTCGGTGTTCTGGGCACGGGCCCGGGCGGGCAGCCGGTGCGGCAGCACCCCGTGCTCGGTGTGCTCCACGTCGAGGGCGCCGCGCAGCAGGTCGGCGGTGACGGCGGTGGTGATCCAGTCGTGCATGTTCCTCAGCCTGTCGGTCGGTCAGGAGGTGGGCCAGTTGCGCAACAGCGTGTCGAGGGCGTCCAGGATCCGCTTCCACGACTCCTCGGAGTCGGGGGAGCTGTGGCTGAACCCACCTGCCCCCTCAAGGCTCGCGTAGCCGTGGAAGGTGCTGCCCAGCAGTCGTACGGCGTGGGTCTGGTCGGGTTCGGGCAGGTCGTAGCCGCGCAGGATGGCTCGCGTCATCTGGGCGTGCCGTACGCCCGCGCTGGCGGCCGCGGTCTCGGGGTCGAGCCTCATCCTGGCGGCGGCGGCCCGCCCGGGGTGGGCGTGGGCGTAGTCGCGGTAGACGTTCGCGAAGGCGGTCAGCGCGTCCTTGCCGGCCCGTCCGGCCACCGCGTCGGAGGAGAGGTCGGCGAGCTCCTCCAGGGCGAACAGGGCGATCCGGGTCTTGAGGTCCTGGGAGTTCTTCACGTGCGAGTACAGACTCGCGACCTTGACGTCGAACCGGCGGGCGAGCTCCGAGACGGTCACCTGCTCGAAGCCGACCTCGTCGGCCAGCTCCGCGCCCGCCCGGACCAGTCGTTCCGTGGTCAGCCCTACCCGTGCCATAACCGTCCTCTCGTTTGCCCGAGTCGATTATGCATTTGCCTAAAGCTTTTAGGCAAACTAGCGTGGAGCTATGGAATCGCTGACCGAGCAAGAGATCCGTGCCGCCTTCGTGAACTGCACCAAGGGCGAGGCGAAACGGCTGTCGGTGCCGCGCGACCTGGCCGACCGGCCCTGGGACGACCTGGACTACCTCGGCTGGCGCGATCCCCAGGCCCCCGACCGCGCCTACCTGGTGACCGTTCTGGAGGGCCGCCCGACGGCCCTCGCGCTGCGCGGCTCGACCGTGGGCTCCTGGCAGGCGCGCCGAAGCATGTGCTCGATGTGCCTGACCA
>NZ_RSAJ01000083.1 GCF_003933965.1 Streptomyces sp. RP5T | reverse complement strand
GGATGAGAGGGGGCCGTACGCGCGGGGAGGGATTGTCAACCGTGACGCTCGTATGACGCTCTGGTCTTCCGCAGACGGGACAGCGAGCCGACAAATGGTTTCTGGCCTGGTCTTTTCCGAGACCCGCTCAGGCCGACACCTTTCCGATGACGCATCACGTGGGGTGCGTCGCTGTTCTCGAGCCCGCCGAGAAGGGGCTCTGAGCTGCGGTTTTCTGCATGACGTGGGGACTCGCCGCAACCTCCTCGGCCGCCGCCGACCTGGTGTTCCACCCGTCATGCGCGGCGGCTGATCCGGCTCGGGCGGCCCGGATTGGCGTCTGTGACACGCGGTCCTGCCGCTCGATCGACGCTCTGACGGCAGGTCAGTGCGGCTGCCGTCGGACGCGCCGGACGCACGGTGGGGGGTCGCGGGGCAGATACACGTACGCCGATCACCCGACCAGGACCGGACTGCGCCCACGGCCGGAGCCATCTGGGAAATCCGTCCCTGACATGCAAGACGAGACTTGCAGGTCAGGTCGCCGGAACGGGCCGCAGCCGGTAGGCGCCCCCCTGCGCGACGACACGGCCGGCTGTGGGCGGGGCGAAGTGGGTGCCGAGGAGGAGGGTGTCCGTGCCGACGAGGGAAGCGAGCAGTTCACCGCGAGTGGTCTCGGACTGCTGTGGGTCGATGTCCACACAGGCGCCGATGGCGGGGTGGGCGAGTTGGACCGGGTGGTGGATGCAGTCACCGGTGATCAGCGCCGTCTCACCCCGACTGCTCAGTTCGACCGCGACATGGCCGGGGGTGTGGCCGGGGGTGGGGACCAGGCGCAGGCCCGAAGTGATCTGCACACCCTCGGCCGGCACGTCGACCAGGTCGAGCAGACCGGCCTGCTCGACCGGGATCACCGAGTCGCGGAACATCTGGCGGCGCGCCTCCTCCATGTCGTACGTGGCCCAGAACTCCCTTTCGGCGCGTGCGGTGAGGTAGCGCGCCCCGGGGAACGTCGGGACCCAATCGTCGTCCGCCTTTCGGGTGTTCCAGCCGACGTGGTCGGCGTGCAGGTGGGTGAGGACGACCAGGTCGACGGAGTCGGGCGGGAAGCCTGCGGCGGTCAGGCGCTCGGGGAAGTCGGTGCGCAGGTTGTGCCAGGCCGGGTTGGCCCGTTCCTTGCCGTTGCCGATGCCGGTGTCGACGAGGACGCGTAGCCCGTCCACGGCGAACGCGAAACTGTGGCTGTCGATGCGGAGAACGCCGTCATCGCCGGCGAAGTGGGGGCGCAGCCAGTCCTGGCCGGCCACTACCTGAGGAGTGGCGTCGGGCAGCAGCCAGGGGCCGGTCGCGGGCGGCAGCGGCATTTCGTCGATGCGGTGGACGGTGATGTCGCCCACGGCCCAGGCGGGGAGGGGGGTGTCCGAGGGAGTCTGCATGATCTGTTGTCTCCTTTGCTCTTCAGCGAAGTGGTCGGGTGCGCGGACTGCTGCAGGACCTTGTTCGGGTTCGTGACACGGCGAGCGCGCCGAGGGCCGCTGCGGAGAGGAGCGCGGCGACGACGGCGTAGGCGTGCGAGGTGGTTCTGAGCCGTAGTGCCGGGTGGCGACCCCTGCGGCGACGGCGGGCAGGGTCATGGAGAGGTGGCTCAGAACGTAGTAGGCGGCCGGCGTCGCGGCACGGTACTGCTCGTCGAGCGAGTCGAGGAGCATCCGAAGTACGCCCTGGGAGACGGCGCAGAAGGCCACGCCTGCCAGGGCCGCGCCGCCGTAGACGGTCGGCAGCCCGGCGCCGCGCAGACGGGGTGCGGCGCAGTACCCACGCGGTGAGTGCGGCTGTGGGGCTCAGGGTGAAGAAGATCATGCCGAGGGTCGGCCCGAGGGAGGAGTAGAAGCCGCCCAGTGCCCGGACTGCGCGGCGAACCGCGCTGCCATCAGTGCGTAGACGGTGCCCGCAGCCATGCCGGCGACTGGGGCGAGGGTGTTGGCCGAGGCGGACCGTCCGGGGCGCCGCGGGCTTTCCAGGTCGAGGAGAGCCGGCCGCCAGGAGGGTCACGAGTACGGACGCGATGTCGGACATGGCACCCCCTCCCTTAAAGCAACTTGTTTGCCTTAAGGGAGGGTAGGTTCTAGAGTCGAGCTAAAGCAAATCATTAGCTTTTGGTGTGGTGCACCTCGTCGCTCCACCCCGACCAGGGGAGAATCCGTGTCCTCCGCCGAACTCACACCGCCCGAGGCTGCCCGCTGGGCCGCTCGTGCAGGGCTTTCGCTTTCCGACGACCGCCACTTGGCGGTTGCGGCCACCGCCAACCACATTCACTCCGTCGTCGCGGTCCTGCGCGAGTTGACCTTCGGTGATACCCCGCCCGCCGGTGCCTTCCGTGCGCAAAGGGAGAAGCGTGATGCAGCCGTATGAGTTGTCCCTCGCCGCCGCCGCGCAGGAGATCCGGGAGCGGCGGCTGTCCCCCGTGGAGCTGGTCGACTCGGTCCTCCGTCGCATCGAGCAGGTGGAGCCGCACGTTGCGGCCTACGTCGCGGTTTTCGCTGACCAGGCCCGCCGGACCGCCCGTGATGCCGAGCGTGAAGTCGCGCAGGGCTCCTACCGGGGCCCGCTGCACGGGATCCCGGTAGGGCTCAAGGACTTGATCGATGTCGTCGGTGTGTCCACCACGGCAAGCTCCAGGACCCGCGCCGGTCATCGCGCGGCCTTTGACAGCACGGTCGCCGCGAGCCTGCGGGCGGCCGGCGCGATCCTGATCGGCAAGACGCACACCCACGAGTTCGCCTACGGGCTGACCACCCCGCAGACCAACAACGCCTGGGATCACAGGAGGATCGCCGGTGGCTCCAGCGGCGGTTCCGCCGTCGCCGTGGCCTCCGGTGCGGCGACGTTCGCCCTCGGCACCGACACCGGCGGATCGATCCGGGTGCCCGCGACCCTGAACGGGGTGGTCGGACTCAAGCCGACGTACGGACTTGTGCCCCGTCACGGCGTCACGTCGCTGTCCTGGTCGCTCGACCACGTCGGCCCGATCACCCGCACCGTCGATGACACGGCCCTCGTCCTGACCGCCCTCGCCGGGTACGACCCCCGCGACCCCGCCTCGGTGGCCGTCCCCCGCGTCGGCTACCGCCCGCGCCCCGATCCGGACCTGAGGGGAGTGCGCGTCGGCGTGCCTCGCAACTACTACTTCGAACACGTCGACGCGGAAGTCGCGGCCGCCGTCCGCCGCGCCATCGCGCAGCTGGAGGCGCTCGGCGCCCGGCTCATCGATATCGACATACCGATGACCCGCTACATCCAGGCCGTCCAATGGGGCCTGATGGTGCCGGAAGCCACCGCGTACCACCAAGCCACCCTGCGTACCGTTCCCGAGCTGTATCGGGCGGATGTCCGGATCCTCCTGGAGGCCGGCGAGCTGATGGGCGCGGGCGACTACCTGCGGGCGCAGCGCGCGCGGACGCTGATGCGCGACGCATGGGCCCGCGTTCTGGGAGAAGTCGACGTGATCGCCGCTCCTGCGGTGCCGATGGCCGCGGTCCCGTCCGGTCAGGAGGCCGTCACCTGGCCCGACGGCACGGTCGAGAGTGTCTCCGACGCCTACGTGCGCCTCTCCTCCCCGGCCAACATCACAGGAGTGCCCGCACTCTCCGTCCCGGTCGGCCGGGACACGGCGGGCATGCCCATCGGCATGCAGTTGCTCGGGCGGCCCTTCGCCGAGCGGACGCTGCTGCTGGTGGGCCATGCGTACGAGCGGACGCGGCCCGCCCGATCGCTCGCACCCGTCACCTGAGGGCGGTGTGGGGCGGGCCGGAGTGTGCGGCCCGCCCCACACTCCGCTCGGCTCCGGAGGATCAGGACCGGATGCCCGCCACCATGAGAACGGCGAACCGCTAAACGCAAGAACTGTGCTTTAGGCTGATGGGATGAGCACCAGGCAAAGGGTTCGCCCCGGCGGGCGCAGCGCACGCGTGCAGGCGTCGGTGCACACCGCCGTACGGGAACTCCTGGAGGAAAGGGGCCGCGAGGCACTGACCGTCCCCCTGGTCGCCCAGCGCGCCGGAGTCACCCCGTCGACCATCTACCGACGTTGGGGCAACCTGCAGGAACTGCTCTCGGACGTCGCGGTGGAGCGGCTGCGACCCGACACCGCCCCGGAGGACCACGGCGACCTGCGGTCCGACCTGACAGCGTGGGCCGAACAGTTCCTCGACGAGATGACGTCCGCCTCGGGCCGCGCCTACACGCGCGACGCCCTGCTCGGCGACCCGGACGGCAACAACGCCGGCCAGTGCTCGGCCTACGCGGCCGAACAGATCGACGTCGTACTGGCCCGGGCCGCCGACCGCGGGGAGTACGGTCCCGACGTCGAGACGGTCATGGACCGCATCGTCGCCCCCATGATGTACCGCATCCTCTTCCGTCCGGCCGGGCTCGACGCCGCGTACGCCCGGCGGCTGGTGACCGAGCTCTTCGGTGGACGCGGGAAGGACGAGCAGTGACCGGGCGGCTGTCTCCGTCGTCTGCGAAAGCACCCGCGCGGCCCACGTCTTGACGGATGCTCCGGTGACTTCGACCGGCGTCCTGCGAGACGGACACGAGGCCGCGGTGCCTGTCATGCGGTCGTCCTGTTCGAGGGCTGCGGTTTGCCCAGCATCTGACAGGTGGCCGCGTCGACCAGGGCCTTGTTCGCGGTCGCGGCCTTCTTCTCCTTGATGCCGAAGTTCGTGAGGGTGAAGACCGCGACGCTACGGGTGCCGGTGGCGTCGGTGTAGATCTCACTGGAGTAGCCGGGCAGGCCGCCGGTGTGACCCCAGACCGTGCCGCAGGGCGTGTCCACCTTCATCAGGCCCAGACCGTACGCTCCGCCTTCCTCGGGGGCGTCCACGGTGCCGCGCATCTGCTTCATCTGGGCCTCGGGCAGCAACCGTCCGGACATGAGCGCCGTGAGGAAGCGCTGCCAGTCCCGCGCGGTGGAGACCATACCGCCTGCCGCCCACGACCAGCTCGGGTCGATGGCAGCGGTGTCGATGTTGTCCCCGGGGCGTGCGGGCCCGGCGAATCCGACGCCCTCGGGCAGGTCCACGGTCCCGGAAAGGAGGGCCTTCAGGCGCTCGGCGTCCGGCTCGTAGCCGGTCGCGTGGCGTTTCCCGGCGGGCCATGCCGCGTCCGTGGCCAGGAACGAGTCCTTCATGCCCAGCGGCTTGGTGATCCTCTGCTCCACCAGCTCCGCCAGGCTGCTCCCGGTGGCCTTCTCCAAGATCAGCCCGAGAGCCTCGTAGTTGGCGTTGCTGTAGGAGTATTTCTTGCCCGGCTCGGTCGGCGGGTCCTGCTCGGGCGTGACGGCGAGCAGTTCCTCCGGCTTCCACGTGCGCTGCTCCTGACCGGTGAGCGAGGGCAGGAACTCGGGCGTCAGCAGGAAGTCTCCCAGGCCGCTGGTGTGGTTGAGCAGCATCCGTACCGTGATGTGCTCACCGCCCTTGACCAGTCCGGGCAGCCACTTCTCGACCGTGTCGTCGAGGCCGATGCTCTTCTCGGCGACCTGTTGCAGGACGAGCGTCGCGGTGAGCGTCTTGGTGTTGGACCCGACCCGGAACCGGTCGCCGACGGCGAGGCGGTGGTCGTCCTTCGTCCAGGCGGCCTGGCGGGCGATCTCGACAGGCTTCCCGTCGGCGCGGTCGATCCGGACGATGACGCCCAGGGAGCCGGTGTCGGCCGCCTTCTGCGTGAGGACGCTCAGGCGCCCGGCGGCCGCCGTGTGCGCCGTACCCTGCCCGGCTGCGAGTTCGGTCCCGCCCTGCCCCTCGTCCGAGCAGCTGACGAGCGCCGCGCCCAGGCAGGTGGCCAACGCCAGGGTCAGCGCCCCTCGTGGAACCCGGTGACGGCGTGACGGCGTGTGTGCGGACATGGCAGTTCCCTTCGGCGCGTGGCAGGTGCTCCGTGCGTGGAGGGATCCGGCGTTCACCCCGTTGAAGGCGTTCGAGGGCTCCGCGCACAGGGACCATTCAGCCAGCGGCGCGCCCGTGGCACATCGCTCGATGGAGGGCTTCCCGCCGACGCGGGCTCACTCCAAGGAATGACCCAGCGGTCGACGGCGCCTCGCCGTCCCGGCCACCAGGGAACGGCTCAGGACCAGGCGTTCCTGGCCAGCACCGCGGCCTGTGCCCTGCTCCGACAGCCGGTCTTCGTGAGCACACGGCTGACGTGTGTCTTCACTGTGTGCAGGCTCACCACGAGCCGGTCGGCGATCTCGGCGTTGCTCAGGCCGTCGCGGATCAGACGCAGCACGTCGGCCTCGCGCTCGGTCAGGGTCCTGAGCGGATCCGGCTCATGGTCGCCGGGGCGCCGCCGGCCACGGAGATGGCCCTCGATGATCCGATGGGTCACCGCGGGGCTCAGCGTGCTGTGCCCCGCCGCCGCGGCGCGTACGGCCCCGGTCAGCTCCTCGTACGAACTGTTCTTCAGGAGAAAGCCGGATGCCCCGGCGGCGAGCGCGTCGTCGACGTACTCGTCCAGGTCGAACGTCGTCAGCATGAGTACCCGGGTGCGCCCCGGCCCGGTCAGTCCACGGCGCTGAAGCTCGGTCAGTGCCCACAGGCCGTCGCGGCGCGGCATCCGGACGTCCATCAGCAGTACATCCGGCCGTAGCCGCGCGCACACCTCGACGGCGTTCTCGCCGTCGTCCGCGGTGCCCGTCACGGTGATGCCCGCCTGGCTGTCCAGGATGGCGCTCAGCCCGGCGCGGATGACCGGCTCGTCGTCCACGACGAGCACGCTGATCTGCTCAGTCACCGGCACACTCCAACGGCATCGTGGCGACCACGCGGAAGCCGCCGTCGCCGGTCGGGCCTGTGGTGAGGTCGCCGCCCAGCGCACCGACGCGATGGTTCATGCTCACCAGACCGAGTCCGATGCCCGCGCCGGTCGTGCCACGCCGCGCGGCGGGACCGTTCACCACCTCGCACCGCAACTGTCCCGCGACCGACGCGACAGTCACCCGGACCGGCGCCCCGGGCGCGTGCCGACGCGCGTTGACCAGTGCCTCCTGTACGACACGGTAGCCCGCCAGCCGCACCGCTCCCGGCACAGCCTCCGGAGCGAGATCCATCGTCAGTTCGACCGTTCCTCCCGTGGCACGGTGGCCGTCCGTCAACGTGTCCAGTTCGGCGAGGTCCGGCGCCGGCCGGAGCGGGACCGCGTCCGCGGGATCGCGCAGCATCCGCAGCAGATCCCGCAGCTCACCGCTGCTCTGCCGGCCGGCCGCCGCCAGCCCGTCGACCTGGGCACGGGCCCAGTCGGGCAACTCGCCGCCGCGGGCCCGCAACGTCTCCGCGTGCACGACGAGCAGGGTCAGCGAGTGCGCGACCACGTCGTGCATCTCACCGGCGATCCGCGTCCGCTCGCGTTGCGCGGCCCGTGCCGCCTCCAGAGCCTGCGCCCTGCGTGCGTCGGCGGCCCGCTGCTCCGCCGCGGCCAGCAGCGCATGCCGCGTCCGAGCGGCATACCCCATCACCCAGGCCAGCGGCATCGGGGCCAGCGCGGCGAGGACGTCCACTCCGCCGCGGAAGTCACTGGAATCGGTCGTCATCCGGTTCAGCCACAGACCCGCCACGCCCAGCACGGCGACGCCCAGCACCGCCGACACCGTCCGCCTCCAACTCGCGCCACGGTGGCCCAGGTTGTAGAGCAGCACCGCCAACGGCAGGAAGACCAGCGGTGACAGCTTGGCCCCCTCGCCCGCACTCCACACCAGTGCCGCCAGAAGAGCCCCGAAGCCTGCGACGAAGGCGGTGGCCGGCACCCGCCGCCGCAACAGCAGCACCACCACGCCGACCGCCTCGTACACCGTGAGCGACACCCAAGCCGGTCCAGAGGCGTCCACGTACGGCTGCGACAGAACCGCGGGCAGAAATGTCAGCACGAGCAACCCGGCATCGGTGCCCCACCCGTGCCACCTGTCGCCCATCACTCTCATCCGTCCGAGACTACTGATCTTCTCGTGAGCTCGGCGGGTGTGGGGGCGCCAGGTCGGCGGGAGGCTTTCGGTGTGGCTCATCGGCCTTCTCCTTCAGCTGGGTCGGTCCTTCCCTTCCTCGCGCGTCACGCCAGGTCGGTCCTTCGGCCCCGCGCCAACGGGCAGCGACAGAGACCAGGCGGGGCCGAGCGCGGGTGATGCGGCTCAACCCCGAGAATCGACACAGTGACGGTAAAAATCGACACTGTGTAGACTTTCTGGTGGGGGAGCGGCCCGGCTCCTCGTGGAACCTCTCTGGAGGAGCAGTGCAGAAGCAGAACTGGCTCATCACCGGCGTCAGTACGGGCCTCGGACGTGCCTTCGCCGAGGCCGCCCTGGCCGCAGGTCATACCGTCGTCGGCACGGTCCGCTCCGAGGAGGACCTGCGGGCCTTCGAAGAACTTGCGCCCGGTGACGCTCACGGTCGCCTGCTGGACGTGACGGACGATGACGCCGTCCTCGGAGTGCTCGCGGAGGTGGAGCAGAGCGTCGGCCCTTTGGACGTCGTCGTCGCCAACGCCGGCTACGGCCTGGAGGGAACCTTCGAGGAAACCCCGCTGGCCGAAGTGCGGCGGCAGTTCGAGGTCAACGTGTTCGGGGCGGTGGCCACGCTGCAGGCGGCGCTGCCTCACATGCGCCGACGTCGCCGTGGGCATCTGATGGCCGTCACCTCCATGGGCGGGCTCATGGCCGTGCCCGGCATGTCCGCCTACTGCGGCAGCAAGTTCGCCCTTGAGGGCATCCTCGAGGCGCTGGGCAAGGAAGTCGCGCAGTTCGGCATCCATGTGACGGCGATCGAGCCGGGCTCCTTCCGCACCGACTGGGCCGGACGGTCCATGACACGCGCCGCGCGGACGGTCGACGACTACGACGAGTTGTTCGTCCCCATCCGAGAAGCACGGCAGAAGGCCAGTGGCAACCAGCTGGGCAATCCGGCCAAGGCCGGGGACGCCCTCGTGCACATCACGTCGGTCGAGCGCCCGCCGGCCCACCTCGTCCTGGGTTCGGACGCGCTGCGACTGGTCGCCGCCGCCCGCGCGGCCGTGGACGAGGACATCCGTGCATGGGAGGCGCTCTCCCGTACGACCGACTTCGCCGACGGCGCGCAGCTCTGATGCCCGGCCACCACCCCGCGCGGAGCCGTCGCGCCGTCGAACGCAAGGGCGACGTCCGGGAGCGGGCCATCCTCGACACCTGCGAGGCCCTGCTGGCGCACAAGGGCTACGACGCCATGACCGTCGGCGACATCGCCCAGGGCGCCGGCATCACCCGCGGCGCGCTGTACTTCTACTACGGTTCCAAGCAAGAAGTGGTCACCGCACTCGTGGCCCGGACCGTCGAGCACCTGTGGGAGCGGTCGAGGGCCACAGCGGAGGCCGACGAGCCGCGCCGGGCCATCGCGGCAGCCATGCAGCGCACGGTCGAGCTGTGGAACGAGCACGGCCTGGTCATGCGCACGGCGATCGATCTGTCGTTGACCGTGCCGGAGATCGGCGAGCTGTGGAACCACACGGCTGACCTGTTCATCGCGGCCATCACCGCCGTCCTGGAACGCGCCGGCATCCGGGCCGGCACCGCACCCGACCAGGCCCCGGCGATGGCGCGCGCCCTGTGCTGGATGATCGAGCGGACCTTCTACCACGCCTCACAGGAATCCCGCGAGGAGCTCCGCGATGCGTCGGCGACATGCGAACACATCTGGCTGACCAGCGCCGGTCTGACCAGATGAGGCATGCCCATGACAGTGGACACCTGTTCGCATCCTCATGCGGCGAGGTGCTGACGGCACGGTCAACCGCCGGCCGTGGCTCAGGGGCGGGCGGAGGTGGACCGGCTGGTCGTGCCGGACTCCACGATCGTCCGGGCCCATCGGCACACAGCTGCCAGAGCGGGCTCGAGGAACGCGGGCTCGGACACTCCCGCGGCGGCCCGGCCGGCAAGATCCACCCGGCCTGCGCTGTGCGAGGCCGGCCGTTGTCCTGCACGGTCACGGCCGGCACTCGCGACGACTGCACCCAGGCCGCAGCGGTCATCGACAAGATCCGCGTCCTGCGGCCCGAAGGGTGATCAGGGCCGCATCCGGCCGTCGCGCCGCGGGGACGGTCAGGCTGCCGGCGCGAATGCGGTGATGGCACCGACGAGGTCGGCCGGGGCTTCCAGCGGGATCAGGTGACCGGTGCGGGGGACCACCACGAAGTCGGGGTGGGAGAGATAGGGCACCAGGTTGTCGCGGAGCACGCCGACGGGCTCCACCTGGTCGTGCTCTCCGGCGACGACGAGAGTCGGCACACTGACCATACGCGTGTGTTCGGTGATGTCCTGCGCGATGCCGTGCAGCGGCCACTCGGTGCGGGCCGCGTCGGTGACGGTCCGCGAGTCGGTCACGATCTGCGCCTTGACCGACGCGGGCAGCTCGGTCGCGGTGAGGACGTGATCCCGTGCCCCCGCCACGGACTCGGCGGAGTCGTAGGCGTGCGACAGGGCTTCCTGGTACTCGGGAGTGACCTGTGCGGCAGGCTTCGCCGGGCCGGGACCGACGAGAACCAAGCCGCGCAGGCCCGCGGGCCGGGTGGCCGCGACCAGCTGTGCGACCTTGCCGCCCATCGAATGCCCCACCAGGACGTAGTCGGTGACCCCCGCATCCGCGAGCACGGCGAGCGTGTCGTCGGCGAGCTGACCGAGGGTGTAGGGACCGGGCAGAGCGCTCGACCGGCTCCATCCGCGGAAGTCGACCGTGAGCACGTCACGGCCCGCCAGGCGGTCGACGACGAGGTCCCAGGTGCGGGCGGAACCGCCCCAATAGTGCAGGAACACCAGAGTCGGTCCGGTCCCCGGCCGATGGTCGTAAGTGGGCAGTAGCGTCTGCTGAGTCGTGTCCATGATGCCTCTTCCGGTCGATGCTTGGGGCGATTGCCCTGTGCATTCATTGAAACTTCTGCACCCGGACGGGGCATCGGCATGACTGGTCTCCCGATGGTGAAAACTGGACACGTGAGCGTGATCCGGCACATGACCTACCAGCCCGCGGGACGCCGCGCCGTCTCGGTCGAGACGATGACGTTCGGCCGCCTTCGGGAGCTGAACGACGGCGGCACGCAGCGCGCCGACTTCCACGTCCTTGCCGTCATCGACGCCGGACCCGGCTCGGTCACCGTGGATTTCCGCCGCCACCCGCTCCAAGATCAGTCCGCGGTGTGGATTCCACCCGGCGCCGTGCACCGGTGGGACGACATCGCCGACGTGGCAGGGCATCTCGTGCTGTTCGTGCCGACCGCGCCGGTCACCCGCGCCACCCGAGAACTGGTCGCCTCCCCCGACCCGGCCGCGCACTGGAGCATCCCCGACGCCGACTGGCCCTTCGTCGACACGGCGCGCAGCCATCTCCTCCTCGAAGCATCCGCCCCAGCCGGTGACTCCCGGGCGGAGCTGCCCGAAATCCTGCTCTCCGCGCTCATCACCCGACTGCACCCACCGCAGGACGAAGCACGGCTCACCCCTCCGGTGTTCCGGTCGTTCCGCTGCAGCGTCGAAGCGCACTTCCGGGAACACCACGACGCGGGCTACTACGCCCGGACGCTGGGATACGCGCCACGCACCCTCTCACGAGCGGTGCAGCAGGCCACCGGCCGCACCGCGAAGGCGTACATCGTCGAACGGATCACCCTGGAAGCCAAACGGCTCCTCGCACACGACCGCCTCACCGCCGCCCGCTGTGCCGACATACTCGGCTTCCCCGACGCATCCGCCTTCTCGGTCTTCTTCCACAGGGCGACAGGCAAACGTCCGGGCGCGTGGCAGGCGGCGGTGGCCGCCGAGTGAGGAGGCGCCCGCAAGAACACGCACATCCCTGCGCACGCGTGTCACAAGCCGTGAACACCGGCCCCCATGGAGGCGGAACCGTCCGGGAGAGCCTCGTGTCGGCGGATCAGTTCGGCAACCGCACCAGGAACACCGTCTCGACATGCGGCCGGCTCGCCACGGAGACGTCGCCGCCATGTGCCCGCACCAGCTGTCTGACGATGGACAGCCCCAGTCCGCTGCCTCCCGTCCGCCTGCTGCGGGACTGTTCGGCCCGCCAGAATCGGTCGAACACGCGGGGCAGGTCCGCCTCATGGATGCCGCTGCCCGTGTCCTTCACCTCGATGGCGACGGCGCCTGCCACCCGGCGGGCGCCGAGGGTGACGCGGCCGGCCGGCGGGGTGTGGCGTATCGCGTTGGACAGCAGGTTGCCCAGGACCTGGCGGAGGCGGACCGGGTCGGCGTGGACCGAGAGACCGTCCGGGGCGTGGACGGCGATCTCGACCCCACCGGCGTGTGCGGTCGCGCGGTGCGCGCTCACGGTCTGCTCGATCAGGTCGCGGAGGTCCAGTTCCTCCGGACGCAGGCGCAGGGTGCCGGCGTCCGCTGCGGCGAGCACCTGGAGGTCGTCCACGATGTGCTGGAGGAGTTCCGCCTCCTCCTGCAGCGAGGTGAGGAGCGCCGAGTCGGTCTCGGCCAGGCCGTCCTGTGCCGCGTCCAGCCAGCCGCGGATGTTGGTGAGGGGTGTGCGCAGTTCGTGGGCGATGTCGCTGACCATGACCCGGCGCTGCTCGTCGGTGCGTTCGCGGCGTTCCGACAGGTCGTTGAGGGCAGCGGCCAGATAGCCGGTCTCGTCCTTCGCGGTGACGGGGATCCGGACGTGCCTGCCCGACGGGGCGCGCGCCGCGTTGGTCAGCAGGCGCAGCGGACGCACCAGCCTGGTCGCGATGACGGCGGTCACGGCGACGGTCGCGGCCAGGACCAGACCGGTGGTGGCCAGGACCCGGAGGGTGCCGGCCGGTGACAGGTCGAAGGTGGCGGTGGCCGAACGGGGTGGGCTGATGACGAACAGCAGGGCCGCGGGGGCGACATACGCCGCCAACTGCTCCCGTCGGCCTTCCTCCACGCAGTCGTCCACAGCGGCGGAACTCGCCGTGGAGTCTTCGCCGTTGACTCTGAAGCCCGTCGCGATGGTCAGCGGTTCGGGCAGGCGTACGTGGTGGCGCTCGGCGCAGCCGCGGACGAGTCCGGTGAGTTCGGCGAGGGCCGCGGCCTCGGTCGGGGTGGGCATGCCCAGGCCCTTGGACCGGCAGGCGGGGATGAACTCCCCCGAGGTCCTGGTCGTGCGCAGGGCGGGCCTGCCACTTGCCTCCTCGACGATGTGCGCGCGCACTCCCGTCCGGTGGTACAGGCAGTCGACCTCGTCGCGGGCGACCTGTCGCAGCTTCGCCCGCTCCTCGGCGGGCAGGCGGTAGGGGCCGACGGCTCGTGGGTCGATGCGGGAAGCCCGCTCCGCCTGGCCGGCACTCCGGGCCGTGGACGGAGCGACGTGCAGTGGATCGATCACCGCGCTCTCGTCGAGGGGCAGCCGTTCCGCGGCCGGCCGATCCGACGCGGCGATGATCCGACGCGCCCGCGTGGTCAGGACGATGGTGCGCCCCGTCGACCGGGCGAGATCCAGAACCGTGCGCTCGACACCCTTCCAGTCGGAGTGTGTCGCGGCGAAGCCCTCCAGGGTCTCCTGGATGGCGGCGTCGTCCGCGAGGACCTGGCCCCGTTCCTGTTCGATGGCGACGGTGGTGCCGCGTACCGTCAGCCAGGCCGTGGCCCCGATGGACAGCAGGGAGATCAGCACGGAGGTGACCAGCAGCCGGAACAGCAGGCTGTTGCGGAGGGGGACCTCAGACGTCACGGCGGCCTCGGGACAGCTTGTATCCGACGCCGTGGACGGTCAGCAGCAACTCCGGTCTGCGCGGTGAGATCTCGATCTTCTTCCGCAGGTTCACCATGTGCATGTCCACGGTTCGTTCGGTGACGGCTCGCCCGTGGTCGGTGATGCAGTGCAGCAGCTGAGCCCGCGTGAAGACCCGCTCGGGCGCGGCTGCAAGGGTACTGAGCAGGCGGAATTCGCTGGGAGTGCAGTTCACCGGCCGGCCGTCGACGGACACCTCGTGCCGGTCAGGAGCCACGGTCAGGGGGCCGGCCTTCAGGAGCACTTCCTCCGTGCGCTCCTGCTGCCGGGTGCGCCGCAGCAGGGTCCTGACGCGGGCCACCAGTTCGCGCGGCCTGAACGGCTTGGTCATGTAGTCGTCCGCCCCGATGTCCAGCCCCAGCAACAGGTCGTCCTCGGTGGAGCGGGCCGTGAGCATGAGAATGGGCATATCGCCCGTGGCGCGTATGCGTCGGCATATCTCCAGCCCGTCAAGACCGGGCAGCATCCAGTCGAGAACGAGCAGGTCAGGTGGCCGCTTTACGGTGACGTCGAGGGCTGTCGGGCCGTCGTGCACCACGGTCACGGCATAGCCGTCGTGCACCAGGTAACGACGAATCAGTTCTGCTTGCTTTTCGTCGTCTTCGGCTACCAGTACGTATGCGGACATGGGCCGATGATAAGGCTGAGGAGCGCGTGGTGAACGTCGACGAACCCGGCTTCATTCCATGACGACTTCCTGACAAACGTATGCAGGGATCCTCCGGGGGAAGTCTTGACACCTTTCTGACAAAGCCTTGTCACGATTCCGGGTATGCCTGACAAGAAGAACCTCTTCCTTCCCTGCGCCCTTCTGGCGGTGACGCTGATCACCGGCTGCTCCTCCCCGGGGGACGGCGAGAGCGGTAAGGGCGGAGTCGACTCCGTCGCGGAATCCAGGGGAGACGCGCAGGGTGGGGTGAAGAAGAGCCGGGCTGCCGACGATTCCGATTCCGGCCGCCCTCAGATTCGACTGGATACCACGCAAATCGAGGAAATTCGCATGTATCAGGGCTATCTGCGCTGCCTCAAGGATCGCGGTGTGTCCATTCCCTCGAAGGGGAACAAAATGCCCGAAGCCGATCCCGGAACGCTGTGGTTCCCCGGTATTGATGTGGCCAAAGAGCGTCCAGAAGCAGAAAAGGCATGCCTCGGGAAGAAGCCGCTGCAGCCCCCCGAGCTGGATCCGAAGAAAAACTCCGACTACATGGACGACTACAGCAAGTGGATCGAGTGCGACAACCGCAGAGGGCTCAAGGTGAACCCTCTTCCTGACGGAGGCGGCTGGAACTACAGGGCCGGTGTGACCCAGCCCAGGAACGCCGACCAGATCGACAAGGAATGCATGATCGAGGCGTTCGGTGGTGAGTGAGCGCGACACCGCGGAGACCATGGCCCTGCGGGTGACGGTCCAGGAAGGGGCGGGCCTCCGAAAGCCGCCGGCGGGCCGACGGAACAAGAAGGCCCTGTGGCTCGCCGCCGTCGCCGTGATGCTGGCGGGAGGGACGGGTACCGGTCTGTGGTGGGCCGGCCGGGGCGGGACCGGCTCCGACCCCGAGTCCGGCCCGAAGGTCAAACAGATCGCCGTGGCCAGAACGGACATGTCGGGTAGCCGGGAGATGCAGGGCATGCTCGGCTACGACTCCCCGCGCACGATCCGCGGCGTCGGCGACGGACGGGTGACGTGGCTTCCGAACCGCGGTGCGACGGTCAAACGCGGCCGGCAGCTGTACCGCGTCGACGAGCGTCCCGCCGTGATCTTCTACGGCAGCACACCCTTGTACCGCAGGCTCGACAGCCCCGGCAGCGTCGGCCGCGACATACGGGTCGTCGCCGACAACCTCAGGGCTCTCGGCTACGACATCGGGACACAGCCGACGCCGGGCACGGTCGTCCGGCAGCAGGCTCCCGCGGGCGCCCCCGCGCCCGTGACACCGGGCCCCGGGCAGGGGGAGACCACACCCCCGGCCGGCTCGTCCTCGGCTGCGGACGGCGAAGCGGACCAAGGAACCGGTGCGTCACAGGGAGGTGCACCGAGCCCGGGTCCGTCGCAGTCCACCGTCAAGGAGGGCGACGGTGTGCTCACCACGTCCCTGATGTCCGCGGTCAAACGCTGGCAGAAGGCCGTGGGCATGGATCAGGACGGCATCCTCGACGTGTCCGACGTGGTCGTGACCAAGTCGGCGGTGCGGGTCTCCGACGTCCTCGCCCAGCCCGGGGACGAGGCGTCGGGAGAGCTGATGACGGTGACCGCCACGACCAAGTCCGTGACCGTGCCGGTGGAGTCGCTCGACCTGGGGTCCGTCAAGTCGGGTCAACAGGTCACCGTGGTGCTCCCCGACCGAACCACCGTCCCGGGCAGGGTCGCCGCGATCAGCACCGTCGTGCAGGGAGAGCAGGGAGAGCAAGGACAGTCGGGCGGCACCGGGCAGACCAAGACCAACGTCACCGTGTCGCTGGACGACCCGCGGTCCGCCAGGAACATCGACTCCGCGCCCGTCCAGGCCCGGTTCCAGGGCGAGTCGAAGAAGGGCGTACTCGCCGTCCCGGTCGGCGCCCTGCTCGCGCTGCGCGAGGGAGGGTACGCGGTCCGGCTGGCCGGCGGCAGGCTCGTCCCGGTCGACACGGGCATGTTCGCCCGGGGACTGGTCGAGATCAGCGGCCAGGGCGTCAACGAGGGCATGAAGGTGGAAACCACGGCATGACTCAGGTCCTCAGCGTGCACGAGGCGAGCGTGACCTACCCCCCCGAGGTGAGAGCCCTCGACCGGGTCTCCCTGTCCGTCTCACAGGGCGAACTGCTGGCCATCCTCGGCCCTTCCGGCTCCGGCAAGTCCACGCTGCTCAACATCATGGGCACGCTGGCCGCGCCCACCAGCGGCAGCGTGGTCATCGAGGGGCAGGACGTGGCGGAGCTGTCCGACCGCCAACTGTCCGCCCTGCGCGGGCGGCGCCTGGGCTTCGTCTTCCAGCACTTCCACCTGACGGACGGACTCACCGCGGCGGAGAACGTGGCCACCGGCCTGCTGTACGCCGGTGTGCCCAGGAAGTACCGGAAGAAGCTGGCCGAGGAGGCCCTGGCCCGGGTCGGACTCGCCCGTCGGGCCGGCCATCTGCCGGGGCAGCTCTCCGGAGGGGAGCGTCAACGGGTCGCGATAGCCCGCGCGGTGGTCCATGAGCCGGCTCTGGTCCTCGCCGACGAGCCCACCGGTGCACTCGACACCGCCAACGGCGCCGCGGCACTCGCCCTGCTGACCGAACTCAACGCGGCGGGCACCACGATCGCGCTCATCACTCACGACCGTGACATCGCCGACCAGTTGCCCCGCAGGGTTCACCTGCGTGACGGTCGCCTGGTCACGGACACCGCACTGACCGGAAGCCCGTCATGACCGCCCCCGCCAAGCCGTCCCGCGCCGCGCTGCGGCACTCTTCCCAGCGTACCGAGGACAAGATCAAGCCGGTACGCCTCGCCTTTCTCGATCTGTTGGGCCTGGGGCTCCTCGGCCTGCGCACCCGCAGGCTGCGCGCCGCGCTGTCGGCGCTCGGCATCTCCATCGGCGTCGCCACGATGGTGGTGGTGACCGGGATCCCGGCCTCCAGCCAGCGGGCGCTGATGGACGAGATGACGGCGCTCGGGTCCAACATGCTGCGGGTGCAGCCGTTCTCGGGGCAGGACGTGCCGGTCGAACTGCCCGAGGAATCGGTCGACATGGTGCGCCGCGTCAAGCCGGTCACCGAGGCGAGCGCGGTGGCCAACACCCATGCCGTGGTCCGGCGTTCCGACCTCATCGGTGACGACGACTTCTCCGGTACCGGACTCAGCGTGCTCGCGGCCCGACGCGACCTGCTGAGCGTGGTGGGCGGAAGAGTCTTCTCGGGAAGGTTCTTCAGCGCCGCCGACGAGCAGTTTCCCACGGCCGTTCTGGGCTACCGGGCCGCCGGCCGGCTCGGCATCGGGGAGATCCCCGAGAACGACCCGGCCCCGCAGATACAGATCAACAAGTCGTGGTTCACCGTGATCGGCATCCTGCACTCCGTACCGCTTTCCGACGACCTCGACAACGCCGTACTGACGGGGTGGCCGGCCGCCAAGAAGACACTGCGCTTCGAGGGGAACCCCACGGTCATCTACGTCAAGGCCCGGGACGCACATCTGGAGGACGTACGGAGAGTGCTCCCCGCCACCGTGTTCCCGGAGCAGCCCGGGCAGGTCCAGGTCAGCCGCCCGTCCGACGCCCTGGCGGCCAAGCGCGCCACGCAGAACACCTTCTCCTCCCTCTTCCTGGGCCTGGCCGGTGTCGCCCTGCTGGTCGGTGGAGTCGGCGTGGCCAACACCATGGTCATCTCGGTCCTGGAGCGCCGAAGGGACATCGGGCTGCGCCGGGCGCTGGGCGCGACCCGCGGTCAGATCCGCGTCCAGTTCCTCACCGAGTCCGTGGGGCTGTCACTGCTCGGCGCCCTTGCGGGGACCCTGTTCGGTGTCCTCGCCGACCTCGGCTACGCGGCCTACCAAGGCTGGCCGACGGTGATCCCCCTGAGCGCGGTGACGGGTGGCTGCCTCGGTGCCGTGCTGATCGGCATGGCTGCCGGGGTCCACCCCTCGGTCCGCGCGGCACGCCTTCCCCCCACAGAGGCACTGGCGTCGGCGTGAAGGGCATGGATGCCTACGCGGACCTGCTCCATGAGAAGCCGCAGCCCGTGGCACGCGAACTCGACGAGCTTCCCGCCGATGCGGACGAGGCGACGCGCCAGAGTCTCGCCGAGCGTCTCGTGCCGCACGTCCGAGGTCTCCGGGCCAGGCATCCCGGGCTGCGCGACCTCGCCTCGGACGCCCCGCGGGGCCGCAAGGCCGTCCGGCACTACCACGAGATCGGCCTGCTGGACGAGCCGGAACGGGCGCCCAACGGGTACAAACGGTACGGCGTCAGCCATCTGGTCCGCCTGCTGCGCATCCGCAGACTGACCGATCTCGGCGTGGCCCTCTCGGACGTCGCCTCGGTCGAGAGGGGGAACGAGAAGGCGCGGCAGATCCTCCTGGACCTGGACGCCGAACTCGCGGCGGACATCGAGCGCAGGCAGCGGATGCGGCGGGAACTGGCGGCCGTCCTGGAGAACCGGGCCGCGCTCGACATGCCCCCGGACTTCCGGACACTCGCCGACGACCTGCCCGAGACCCATCGGTCCCTGCTGCTGGCCTACTCCAGCTTCCTCACTCCCGAGGCGATGGCAGCCCTCCGAGAGCAGCTCGCGGTACCTCGTGGGGATCTCGATGCGGAATTCGCGGCACTCGACGAGGACGCTCCCGACGAAGTGCGGCAGCGGCTGGCGGAGCGCTTGGTGCCCGAGGTCCGCCGGCAGCACAGGGACCACCCCGGCCTGGCAGACCTGGGGGTGTCCTCGCACCGGAGGACGGCCGTCGCCGAGTCGGTCGTCGGGCACGCACTGGTCGAGTTCCACAACCGAGCCCACCTCGACGTGCTGCGACGCGTCCACGCGATCCTTGCCGAGGACGACACCCCGGAGAGCGCGAGCAACGGCACCCGGGGGTGAGTTGGGCTTCCGGGCTCTGGCTCGTCCCGACCGGTCTCTCCCTGCCGACCCGCCCGCCAAGGGTGTGATCGCGCTCGGGCGTCGATGTCAGTGGTGACCATTAGTTTGGAGTCACTGGGGATCGGCCGCCGCGGTCGACCGGGGTCTTGGGGAGGGGTGTGCTGTGTCCGCTGCGCAGGCACGACAGTCGGAGAGCGTGACGTACCTGGAGCTGTCTCAGGAGAGCGGCAGCGCGCACAAGTTCTACGAGGTGATTGTCGAGGGGACGACCGTCTCCGTGCGGTACGGACGGATCGGTGTGGACGGGCAGCGCCAGAGCTCCACCTTCCCGACCGCCGAGAAGGCGAAGGCGGCCGCGGCCAAGAAGATCGCCGAGAAGGTGCGCAAGGGGTACGCGCCCGCGGTCCAGGGGCAGCGCGCCGCCCGCCCCGTGACGCGCCGTCAGGTGTCGTCCGCGCCGTCCACCGCGCGGGCGACCGCCCCGGTGTTGTGGCGGTTCCGTACGGGCGCCTCGGCGTTCGGCATCCATGTGGACGAGGACCGCTGCTGGGTCGGCAACCAGCAGGGCAGCGTCTACAACCTGAGCCACGACGGCGAGGTGCTGGCGCACTACTCCCTGCCCGACGGTGTGAAGTGCCTGGTGGCCGACGACTTCTGGATCTACGCGGGCTGTGACGACGGCCGGGTGTACGACCTCTCGGCGAAGGTGCCGTTCGCCGCCTACGAGATCGCGGCGGAGGTGGACATCTTCTGGCTGGACATCCACGCGGGCGTGCTGAACGTCTCCGACCGCAACGGCGGCCTGACGGTCATCGACCACGAGGACGAGCTCCAGTGGTCGCGCAACTCCTCCGGAGAACACGGATGGATGGTGCGGGCCGACGAACGCGCCGTGTTCCACGGGCACAGTGACGGCGTGACGGCCTACGCGGCCGACGGCGCCGGTCAACTCTGGCACACCCGGACCAACGGCAACGTGCTCTTCGGATGGCAGGAGGAGGACGCGGTCTACGCCGGCACGGGGCGGCGGGTCGTCCAGCGTCTCGCCAAGTCCTCCGGGCTCGTCGAGGCCTCCTACCAGTGCGATGCCGCGGTGTACTCGTGCGCCACGTCCCCGGGCGGGCGGTACGTCTTCGCGGGCGACTCCGCCTCCTCCGTCTACTGCTTCACCGCCGACGGCACCCGCCTGTGGAAGCTCGGCACGGGGGGCGGCTCCGCGCTGTCCATGCAGTACCACGACGAGCGGCTCTACCTCGTCTCCACCGACGGCTCACTCGCCTGCATCGACGCGAGCGAGAGCGCGATCAACGCCGCCCAGTCGGGCACCGTCCCGGTCGCCGCGGACGTCAAGCTGGCGGCTGCCCTGCCGACGTACGCGCCGCTGACCACGGCCGCCTCCGTCGCCACGGTCAGCGCGGTCCCCGCGGCGGGCGGCGGAGTCGTCGTGGAGTGCGTCGAGCAGGGCGGCCGCGTGCGCGTGCATGTGGTCTCCGAGGGCTACGAGCCCAGTTGGAACGTCCAGTTCCCGCGTGCGATACGCGAGCCCGGCGCACGCTATGTGGTGGACGCGCTGCACTCCTCCGCGGGTGGCTTCTACCGGGTGCGCGGGGAGATCAGGCGCCTGGTCTGACAGGGCGCGGCGCACCGGGACCGGCGGCGACGGCACCCGGGTGAATGCACCCGGGCGACTGCACTCGGACGATGGCATCCGGGCGACGGCACCCGTGGCGCCCGCACCCGCACCGACGGCACCCGCGGCGGCTACTCCGCGTCCGCGACCACCGAGCCCACCCGCTCCGCCAGACCGGGATCCCGGCGGACCAGGAGGGCCGCGTAGCCGACGGCCGCGAGCAGGGTGGCCAGGGCCGCGTACGGGAACCAGCTGTACGGGGCGGGCTGGCCGGGCTTGGCGAGGTAGTAGAGCGGGACCAGGATGGCGAGGGCGCCGAGCCCGGGCAGCACGAGATGCCGCACGGTCCGGAACTCCTGCGGGCGGTAGCGGCGGTAGTACAGCGGCAGGGCGATGTTGGACGCCAGGTAGACCAGCAGGATCAGGATGGCGCCCAGGCTGGAGGACTCCGTGAAGAAGACCACCGGGTTCATCTGACCGCCGCCGGAGCCGAGCAGATGGCCCAGGCCCCAGCCGCCGATGATCAGCAGCGCGGTGACGGCGAAGGTGACGATCGCGTTGTTCGGCGTACGGCGCGTGGGGTGGACGTATCCGAAGAAGGAGGGCAGCAGACCCTCGCGCCCCGCGTTGAAGACCAGGCGGGCCTGGGAGTTGATGCCCGCGATCAGCACGCCGAGTGTGGAGGTCAGGCCGCCGACGTAGGCGAGGAACGCCAGTGCGCCGAGGGTGTGCTGGGCGACGTCGATGAAGGGGATGCGGGAGGCGCCGAGCCGGTCCAGGTCGTAGCCGAAGCCGGTCACCGTGGCGTAGGAGAAGAGGATGTAGCTCACCGTCATGATCGCGACGGAGGAGAACACCGCGCGGCCGACGTTGCGCCGTGGGTTCTCCGTCTCCTCGGCCAGCGCCGCCGAGTTCTCCCAGCCGATGAACAGGTACACCGCCAGCGGGAATCCGGCCGCGAGCCCCTTGAGGCCGTGGGTGAGATGGCCGGGCAGGAACGGGGCGGCGGAGAGGTTGCCGCGGTGCTCGACGATGGCCGCGACCGAGACCACGACGAGCACGAGCATCTCCACGCCGAAGAAGTAGCCGGCCCACTTGGTGGAGACCACGATCCCGCGCAGCATCAGCACCACCGAGAGGCCGGTGAGCAGCAGTGTCCAGATGATCCACGGCAGGTCCACGCCCGTGTAGTGCTGGAGGGTGATCTGCACGAAGCCGCCCGAGATCGCGATCACCGAGGCCATCGCGATGATGTAGCCGAGCCCGGCCAGCAGGGCTGTCGTCACCGCGCTGACCGGACCGAAGGTCCGGCCGACGAAGGTGGTGAAGCTGCCCGCCGAGGGGTGCGCCCGGGAGAACTCGGCCAGCGTGTTGCCGAGCAGCGCGACCGCGACCCCGGCCGCCACGATGGTCAGCGGGGACGCGACGCCCGCGGTGGTGGCCAGGAAGGCGAAGCCGAAGAAGAAGCTCATCGCCGGGCCGACGTTGGCCATCGTGGCGGCCGCGATGTCCGCCATGCCGAGGACACCGCCGCGCAGCCGCTGCGGCGCGTCGGCGGCGGGGCCCGACGCCGACGGCGGGCCGACAGGTCCGGGTACCGGCATGGAGACAGCTCCTTCAGCGGGTCGGCGGCACGGGGGAGGGGGAGACGGGGGAGAGGGAGGTCAGTTCAGGCC
>NZ_RSAJ01000839.1 GCF_003933965.1 Streptomyces sp. RP5T | reverse complement strand
CTGTGGCTCCTCATCGGGGAGTTCCTTGGGTTCTACGAGTCCGGGGTCAGCGTTCGTGGACGACGGTGCCGTCGAAGACGGTGAGGTCGACCTGTACGTCGGTGATGTCGTGCGGGTCGAGGTCGAGCAGCGGGCGGTCCAGGACGCACAGGTCGGCCGCCTTGCCGGGCTCGACGGTGCCCTTCCAGTCCTCGGCGAAGTCCTGCCACGCGGGGGTCGCGGTGTAGGCGCGCAGGGCCTCGGTGAGGGGCACGCGCTGCTCGGGGCCGCTCGTACGGCCACTGGCCTTGGACTCACGCAGCATCATCGCGGCGACGCCCTGGCGCCAGTCGGGCTCGGTGATCGGCGCGTCGGAGCTCGCGCACACGCGGACGCCGGCCTCGACCGCGGTGCGTACCGGCCACTGGTAGGCGGAGCGCTCGGGTCCCACGACCTCGTCCATCAGGTCGGAGATGGTCCACTTGATGGCCGGGTTCATGTTGACGCCGTATCCGTGGGCGGCCAGCTTCGCCAGGCTGCCGGCGCCGATGAAGTCGCCGTGGATGACGTAGTGCCGGGCGTCCGGGCGGGGCGCGGCGGCGTTCGCGGCGACGAAGGCCTCCACCACGGTGTCGATGGCCCGGTCCCCGGTGACGTGCACACCGAGCTGGAACCCGGCCCGGTGCGCGACGGCGATCATCTCGCGCAGCTCCTCCACCTGCAGCGCGGGAGTGTCGCCGTGCACGCACAGGGCACCGTGGCCGCCCTCCGGGTAGGGCTCGTTCATCCACGCCGTACGGTTGGGCGGCACGCCGTCGGCGAAGATCTTGACGCCGATGGCGTTCAGCCTGCGCGGGTCCGCGGAGGTGGGGCGGCGCAGTTCGTCGAGGCCCTCGCGCAGGTCGTCGGCGGAGCCGCCCATGGGGGCGGGCAGCAGCAACACGCTGACCCGGGCGTGGAGTTCGCCTGCCGCCACGAGTTCGGCGTACGCGGTCCAGTTGTCGGTGGCCAGTCCGCCGAAGAGGGTGCCGGTGCCGCCGGGGCCGAGGCCGGGCTCGGTGTAGCTGGTGATGCCGCGCGTGTGCAGTTCGCGAACCACGCCCCGGATGGCCCGGCGGCGCTCGGCGATCGTGGGGGCGGGGAGCGCGGCCTGGAGGAGTCCTTGGGCCGCCTCGCGCAGGATGCCGGTGGGCTCCTGGTCGGCATCGCGGTCGATGACGCCGCCCGGCGGGGGCGTGCTGCCGGCGTCGATGCCGCACCGGCGCAGCGCCGCGCTGTTGGCCCACACCATGTGCGAGGAGAAGTCCGTGAGGCACACCGGGTGGTGCGGGGAGACGGCGTCCAGGTCATGGCGGTGCGGGAAGCGCCGCGGATCGGCCAGGCATTCGGCTAGGTAACCGGGGTCCCAGCCCAGGCCGATGATCCACTCCCCCGGGCGGGCCGCCTCCGCCGCCTCCCGCACGGCGGCCGCGATGTCGGCGATCGAGCGTACGGCGGGGTGGCCGACGTCGATGGCGAAGGGTGGCTTGGTCATGCCGTAGGCGGCGCCGTGCAGATGGGAGTCGTTGAGGCCGGGCAGGACGGTCCGGCCACGGAGTTCGACCACCCGGGTGCCGGGGCCGGCCAGGGCGCGCATCTCGGCGTCGCTGCCCGTGGCGACGATGTCCCCGCCCCGTACGGCGACGCCCTCGGTGACCGTGAAGTCCCGGTCGACGGTGAGGACCTGACCGCCGGTCAGGACAAGGGTGGGGGCGGAGCGGCGCATGGGGACCTCTTTCGGAAACGGAGGCGGAAGGAGAAGTGGGAGTGGAAGCGGAGTGGTTGCGGGGCTGTGGGCGGGGTCGGCCGCGGTCAACGGGCGCCGCGGGGTGTGAAGTACGCCAGAGCCGCGCCCGCCACGAGGGCGCTGCCCTGCGCCATCTGCTGCCAGAAGGTGGGCACGTCCAGCAGTGTCAGGCCGTTCTGGAGGCAGCCCAGGAACAGCACGCCGAGCAGCACCCCGAGGATCGAGCCGGAGCCCCCGGTGAGCGCGACCCCGCCCACGAGTACGGCGGTGAGGACGGCCAGTTCGAATCCGCTGCCGGAGGTCCCGGCGACCACGCTGTCCAGCACCGACGCCTTGATCGCCCCGGCCAGGGCAGCCGCGACGCCCGTTATCACGAACAGGGCGAAGGGGGTACGGCGGACGTCGATGCCGGAGAGATGCGCGGCCTCCCGGTTGACGCCTACGGCGAAGACGTGCCGGCCCGCGGGAGTGAGCGCGAGGAACAGCGCGCCGGCCACCGTCACTAGCGCGGCGACGACGACCGGTGCGGCGACACCCGAGATCCGTGCCCCGCCCAGCCAGGCGAATCCGGTCCCGAAACCGCTCAGCGGCAACGGGAACAGCTGTTGGGCGAGCCCTCGTACGGCGGTCAGCATGCCGAGCGTCACGATGAACGCCGAGAGCCCGAAGTAGCAGCACAGGAGCCCGTTCACCGCGCCGACCGCCGCTCCCGCGGCCAGCGCGCCGAGTACGGCGACGACGGGCGACTGTCCCTGCCCGGCGAGCCATCCCCCGACCAGTCCGCCGAGGGCGAGGGTGGAGCCGACCGACAGGTCGAGGTAGCCGCTGATGACGAGCAGTGCCGACGGCACCGCCACGACGGCCAGGGTGGCGGCGTCGGTGGCGATGCCCCGCAGGTTCGCCGGGTCGAGAAAGCTGCCCGTGGACAGCTGGAAGACCAGGACCATGGCGATGAGCACGGCGATCAGCGGCTGGCGCCGCAGGGTGGTCAGCCCGCCCGTGGCCAGCAGCCGGGGCCGGGTGAGGACGGAGTCGGCGGCGGTCATGCTGCTCCTTCGG
>NZ_RSAJ01000838.1 GCF_003933965.1 Streptomyces sp. RP5T | reverse complement strand
CCGTGGCGCTGAGCCAGGTGCCGGTCCAGGGGGCCGCCGGGCCGGCGAGGGTGCCGGAGACGGCGACGGGCCGGCCCTGGTTGTCGGTGGAGCTGTAGAGCACCTTCCAGGCGGCCATGGCGCTGTTGCCCGGCACCTGGCTCAGCGCCACGGAACGGCAGGCCAGCACGGTGCCGGGGGTGGCCGGGACGGTGGCGGGGGGTGTGTAGACCTCCTGCTCGGCGGCCGTGCACGCGGCCGCGGCGGAGGTCCGGGGTGCCGCGGAGACGAGGCCGCCGCCCAGCAGAGCGGGGGCGAGGGCGGCGAGCGCGGCGAGGGCTGTGACGAGGGCGGATCTCTTCATCGGTCCGGAGGGTCCCTTCGCAACGGGGGAGAGTTGCTCGGGTGCCAGACGCTAGGAGCTCAGCCCCACTGACCCATAGTCAATGGCCGCGCATGTTCGTCGCCGGGACTGTCAGCGAGCGACAAAGGGGACCGCCGGTGAGCGACAGCGGCGAAGGGTGCCGTCAGATCCGCACTTCCACGGTCCTGGCGAGCCGGTCGTGCAGGCCCCGGCCGTCGCGGTCCCAGATCAGGGCCGGGACGGCGAGGCAGAGCAGGACCGTGCGCAGCAGGGCGCGCGCGGGGCTGACCCGGCCGGTCTCCAGGGCGATCACGCGCAGGCCGAACAGACGCTTGCCCGGAGTGAAGCCGATGGTGCCGACGGTGAGGGCGCTCATCAGGAAGAACACCAGCAGGGCCCAGTTCGAGGTCGCGGGATCGCCATAGCTCTGCGTGATGAGCCGGGATGCAATCAGGACGCTCATCGCCCAGTCCACGGCGAGTGCGCCCAGCCTCCTCGCGGGGCGGGCGATCGACCCGGACCCCTCCTCGGGCAGGCCGAGCTGCTGTCCGCGGTATCCGAAGTCGACACCGGCATCCTCGGCGGCCGCGCGGGGGCCGGAGAGCCACGATCCGATTGCATCCCTCTTGTCCACGCGTCCACGGTACTGCCGGCGTTTCGGGATGCGGACAGGTGGGGCCGGGTCGACGATGTCCGGTTAACTTGTGCGAAACAAATGGGTCACGCCGGAGAAACCACCCGTCCCTAGGGTCGAGGACAGCGTGTGCCACCGCACTGGCCGCACGAACGAACTACCACCCCGGTCCAGGAACGGTCGGGAGTAGGAGGAGCTGGATGTTCCAGAACGCCGACGAGGCCAAGAAGTTCATCGCGGACGAGGACGTCAAGTTCGTCGACGTCCGTTTCTGCGACCTGCCGGGCGTCATGCAGCACTTCACGCTGCCCGTCGAGGCGTTCGACCCGGACGAGGAGCTCGCCTTCGACGGCTCGTCGATCCGCGGCTTCCAGGCCATCCACGAGTCCGACATGGCGCTGCGCGCGGACCTGTCGACCGCCCGGGTCGACCCCTTCCGCCGTGACAAGACGCTGAACATCAACTTCTTCATCCACGACCCGATCACCGGCGAGCAGTACAGCCGTGACCCGCGGAACGTGGCGAAGAAGGCCGAGGCCTACCTCGCGTCGACCGGCATCGCCGACACCGCGTACTTCGGTCCCGAGGCCGAGTTCTACGTCTTCGACAGCGTGCGTTTCTCCACCTCGGCGAACGAGAGCTTCTACCACATCGACTCCGAGGCCGGCGCCTGGAACACCGGTGCGGTCGAGAACAACCGCGGTTACAAGGTCCGCTACAAGGGCGGCTACTTCCCGACCCCGCCGGTCGACCACTTCGCCGACCTGCGGGCCGAGATCTCCCTGCAGCTGGCCGCGTCCGGCCTCCAGGTCGAGCGCCAGCACCACGAGGTGGGCACCGCCGGCCAGGCCGAGATCAACTACAAGTTCAACACGCTGCTCGCCGCGGCCGACGACCTCCAGCTCTTCAAGTACATCGTGAAGAACGTGGCGTGGAAGAACGGCAAGACCGCCACCTTCATGCCGAAGCCGATCTTCGGTGACAACGGCTCGGGCATGCACGTCCACCAGTCCCTGTGGGCCGGCGGCTCCCCGCTCTTCTACGACGAGGCCGGTTACGCGGGCCTGTCGGACACCGCCCGCTACTACATCGGCGGCATCCTCAAGCACGCCCCGTCGCTGCTGGCCTTCACCAACCCGACGGTGAACTCCTACCACCGTCTGGTGCCGGGCTTCGAGGCGCCGATCAATCTCGTCTACTCCCAGCGCAACCGCTCCGCGGCCATGCGTATCCCGATCACGGGCTCCAACCCGAAGGCCAAGCGCGTCGAGTTCCGCGCGCCCGACTCCTCCGGCAACCCGTACCTGGCCTTCTCGGCGCTGCTGCTCGCGGGCCTGGACGGCATCAAGAACAAGATCGAGCCGGCCGAGCCGATCGACAAGGACCTGTACGAGCTGGCTCCCGAGGAGCACGCGAACGTCGCCCAGGTCCCGACCTCCCTCCCGGCCGTCCTCGACTCCCTCGAGGCCGACCACGAGTTCCTCCTCCAGGGCGACGTCTTCACGCCGGACCTGATCGAGACGTGGATCGACTTCAAGCGGACGAACGAGATCGCCCCGCTGCAGCTGCGTCCGCACCCGCACGAGTTCGAGCTGTACTTCGACGTGTGATCGACGCGTAGTCGGTGTCCGTACGGTGCCCCCGCCCCGGTTTCTCGGGACGGGGGCACCGTCGTATGGTTTCCGGTACGAAGGTTCGAGAACTTCCAGAACTTCGAGAACACGGACGGGGGTCTGCGGGGATGTCCGAACCGGACGACACCGAGCGGGAGTTCGACATCAGGTGGGCCGACGGGGCCGAGCACAAGGAGCCCTCGGCGCGGGCCCGCATGCTCGCCGCCCGCTGGAAGGA
>NZ_RSAJ01000837.1 GCF_003933965.1 Streptomyces sp. RP5T | reverse complement strand
ACCGCGGTGAGTTGGGGCCAGGGGATCCGGATCGGGGTGGGCACCGACAGCAGGGTCAGCGCGCCCTGCATTCCGGCCAGGTTGAGCCCGGTGACCAGGAGTCCGAGTGCCCCGCCCACGGCCACGACCGTCAGCGCCTCGGCGCCGACCAGCCGCAGCACTTGGCCGCGGGTGGCACCCGCGAGGCGGAGCACCGCCAGCTCGCGCACCCGGTCCGCGGTCGCCATGACCATCGTGTTGGCCAGGGAGATGCCCGTGTAGAGCAGGGCGATCCCGAGGACCAGCAGGTAGCCGTACCGGGTGGTCCGGTCGGTCCCGGGGTGACTCGCCCGCAGCCACTGCTCCCTGCTGAACACGTGTCCGCCCGCCTCGCGCAGCGCACCGGCCACGACAGCGGGGTCGGCACCGGCGGCGAGGGTGACGTCCACGCGGTCGACCTCGGCGCCGGGGGCGTTGGCCGGGGTGAGGTGGACGCCGTTGTCGCCGGTGCCGGTCGCCATCACCGCGGCGATCCGCAGCGACTTCCTGGTCCCGTCGCCGAGCCACACGTCCACGGTCTGGCCGACGGTGTGCCGCTCCCACTCCTCGTTGACGATGATCGACCGGTCGTCGAGGTCGCTCACCCTTCCGGCAGTCAGGGGCAGGTGGGTGGTCGCGGCGAGTGGTGCGGCATCGGCGGCGCGGGCCTCGGACCTGATGAGGGCCGGCCCGTCCTCCAGGACGAAGACGGCGCTCGACGAACTCGCGGAGACGGTGGTGCCGGGGATCGCGCGGAGCTTCCGCAGCGTCGGCGCGTCGAAACCGGGCCCGCTGAGGGGAGGTCCGCTCCCGGCCGGACCGGAGGTGCCGGCCGGGACGACCACGAAGTCGGCCGTGACGCGCTCGCGTGTCTCTCCGGCCCTGGCCGCGTCCAGCGTGGCGGTCGCGGCCAGCAGGGAACCCGTGAGGGCGACCATGACCAGCACGGGCGCCGCGACGGCCGCCGTACGGCGGACTCCCGCGGCCGCGTTCTCCCGCACCAGCATGCCGCCCGCCCCCGGCAGCAGGGCCGGCAGCCAGGTGAGCAGCCGGGTCGACGGACGCACCAGGACCGGTGCGAGCAGCGCGACCGCGGTGATCAGCAGCATGGGACGGCTGACGTAGGTCTTGCGGTGCAGCAACTCCCCCGGATCGGTCACCAGGGCCAGCGACAGCGTCACCACGGCGGTCAGCAGCAGACCGGCCCCGCACAGCAGACGGCCCCACGTCATGGTTCCGCTGTCCACGGAGGCCTCGCGCAGCGCTTGGGCGGCACCGGTGCGGCCCGCCCGCCAGGACGCGGCGACCACACCGAGCAGTGCGACGAGCAGCCCCGCCCAAAAGGCCATGTGGTACGGCCACTTGGCGTCCCCGACGGTGAACCAGTCCGGCGCGAGGCCGACCTCGACCACCCGCGCGGCGAGGAGCGGCGCGCCGTACGAGCCGAGCACGCAGCCCGTGGCCGAGGCGAGGACACCGACCACCAGCGCCTCCGCGCACACCGTCCGGCGGATCTGGCCGGGCGTGGCTCCCGCGGTGCGCAGCAGGCCGAACTCCCGGCGCCGCTGGGCGACCGCGAAGGCGAAGGTGGACGCCACGACGAACACCGACACGAAGGCGGTGACTCCCCCGGCCGTGCCGAACAGGGCGTTCATCGCGGTGAGCGCCTCCCGGTCGCGGTCCGGGTCGGGGTCGGCGAGACGCCGGGCGGCGCCGGTGAGGACGTGGACCGATGTGCCCTTCACCGCTTCCCGGACGGCTCGCGCGTCCGCCTCCACCACGAGTTGCGTGCTCTTCGGGGACAGCTCGGCGGCCCGGGCGTCGGTGTAGAAGACGGCGGTCTCGAAGCCCCGGGCGGGGACGGTGCCCACGACACGCACGGTGCCGTGGTCGGTGCGCACACGCTCGCCGGGACGGACCCAGTCGCCCGTGACGACCACCTCGTCCGCGGTGCGGGGTGCACGCCCCGCGGTGATCTCGTACGGGGCGAAGGCGGCGGTGGACCAGGGGTGGCCGACGAGAGAGCCCGGACCGCCCTCTGCGTGGACCGGGAAGGAGCGGTCCGGGACGACCCTGCCGAGCTGCTTCAACCTCGCCACGATGGCCTCGGGTACGGCGTGCGGGTGGGCGAGCTTGCGTGTTTCACGTGAAACATCGGCGCCGATCGAGGTCGGCACGCTCAGGGTGTTCCGGCCCTGGACGACAACGGGTGCGGTGGCGAACCGCTCGGGCTGTCTCTGCGGCGCGTCCAGCGAGGAGGCGAGGGTCAGGCCCATCACGGTGAGCAGGGCGACGCCGAGGGAGAGGGCGGTGAAGGTCCCCAGGAACGTCGACCAGCGGGTGCGCAGGGAGTGGAGGGCGATGGTCAGCACGGGCGACCCTCCCGGCGGGGCTGGATCACGGCCGCGCCGGGAGCTGCGGGCAGGGTGGCCGACCGGGCGGTTCGCGGGAGAAGGGCGGCGGGCGAGGCCGATGGCGTGGCCTCCAGCGTGGTCATATGGGCGGCGATGTCCTGCGTGCCGGCTCCCGCGAGCTCACCGTTGACGCGGCCGTCGACCAGGAAGACCACGCGGTCGGCGTAGGACGCGGC
>NZ_RSAJ01000836.1 GCF_003933965.1 Streptomyces sp. RP5T | reverse complement strand
CCCCCGAGGCCCGGTTCGCGATCCAGCGGATCATGACGCGGGGCGCGGGTGTGCTGCGCTCGGCCGGGTCCCTGTCCGAGGCCGCCGACCTGTTGCAGCAGCTGCACGCCGACGCCCGCGACGCCCTCGCCGAGAACGGCAAGACGGCCGAGCCCGGCGTCGACACCTGGGAGGCCACCAACCTCCTGTGCGTGGCCCGTGTCCTGGTCGCCGCGGCCCTGCAGCGCGAGGAGACACGGGGCTGCCACTGGCGCGAGGACAGGCCCGACCGGGACGACGCGGCATGGCGCCGCCACATCGTCGTACGGCTGAATCCGGACCGAACCCTCGCCGTACACACCACCGATACCGCAGACTTCCCCCCGACCCGGCAGCACCTTCAGGAGCAGTGACACCAGTGAGCACCGACGACCTTCCCCTCGCCCCCACCGGCGGCTGCGGCGACGGCTGCGCCTGCGGCGCCGACGGCGGCCCCGGGGACGACGAGTACCTGGAGTGCGGGCTCGACCCCGCGCTCGCGCAGCTCCTGGCCGACGCCGGGCTCGACCCCGTGGAGGTCGAGGACATCGCCAACGTGGCCATCCAGGAGGACCTCGACCACGGCGTGGACGTGACGACCGTCGCGACCATCCCCGAGGACGCCGTCGCCACCGCCGACTTCGTCGCGCGCGAGGCGGGCGTCGCGGCCGGCCTCAGGGTCGCCGAGGCGGTCGTCTCGGTGGTCTGCGAGGACGAGTTCGAGGTCGAGCGGCACGTCGAGGACGGCGACCGCATCGAGGCGGGACAGAAGCTCCTGTCGGTCACCACGCGCACGCGTGACCTCCTCACCGCCGAGCGCAGCGCGCTCAACCTGCTGTGCCGGCTCTCGGGCATCGCGACCGCCACGCGTGCGTGGGCGGACGCGCTGGAGGGCACCAAGGCGCGCGTGCGGGACACCCGCAAGACCACCCCGGGGCTCCGGTCGCTGGAGAAGTTCGCGGTGCGCTGCGGGGGCGGGGTCAACCACCGGATGTCGCTGTCCGACGCGGCGCTGGTCAAGGACAACCACGTGGTCGCCGCCGGCGGCGTGGCGCAGGCCTTCAAGGCCGTGCGGGAGGCTTTCCCGGACCTGCCGATCGAGGTCGAGGTCGACACCCTGCACCAGCTGCGGGAGGTCGTGGACGCGGGCGCCGACCTGATCCTGCTGGACAACTTCACGCCCGGCGAGTGCGAGGAGGCGGTCGCGCTCGTGCACGGGCGGGCCGCGCTGGAGGCCTCCGGACGGCTGACGCTGGGCAACGCGCGCGCGTACGCCGACACCGGCGTCGACTACCTCGCCGTGGGCGCGCTCACCCACTCCTCGCCGATCCTCGACATCGGCCTCGATCTGCGCGAGGCGGAGTAGTCGCCATGCTCCTCACGATCGACGTGGGAAACACGCACACCGTCCTCGGGCTGTTCGACGGCGAGGACATCGTCGAGCACTGGCGGATCTCCACGGACGCGCGCCGCACGGCGGACGAGCTGGCCGTGCTGCTCCAGGGCCTGATGGGCATGCACCCGCTGCTCGGGGACGAGCTGGGCGACGGCATCGACGGGATCGCGATCTGCGCCACCGTGCCGTCCGTGCTGCACGAGCTGCGCGAGGTGACGCGGCGCTACTACGGCGACGTGCCGGCCGTCCTGGTCGAGCCCGGGGTCAAGACGGGGGTGCCGATCCTCACCGACAACCCCAAGGAGGTCGGCGCGGACCGGATCATCAACGCGGTGGCGGCCGTCGAGCTGTTCGGCGGCCCCGCCATCGTCGTGGACTTCGGTACGGCGACGACCTTCGACGCGGTCTCCGCGCGCGGGGAGTACGTCGGCGGCGTCATCGCGCCCGGCATCGAGATCTCCGTGGAGGCGCTCGGGGTCAAGGGGGCGCAGCTGCGCAAGATCGAGGTGGCCCGGCCGCGGAGCGTGATCGGGAAGAACACGGTCGAGGCGATGCAGTCCGGGATCGTGTACGGGTTCGCCGGACAGGTCGACGGCGTGGTGAGCCGGATGGCCCGGGAGCTCGCGGAGGACCCGGAGGACGTGACGGTGATCGCCACGGGCGGGCTCGCGCCGATGGTGCTCGGCGAGTCGTCGGTGATCGACGAGCACGAGCCCTGGCTGACGCTCGTAGGGCTGCGCCTGGTGTACGAGCGCAACGTGTCGCGGATGTGACCTGCCGGGCCCGGACGCGGGAACCGGCATTGGGGTGGCCCGGTCACGCCACACCCGTCCGCTATGCCGAATTTGTCTGATTAGCGCGTACTGTCGCCGCATGCCCACGCCATACGGATCCCGCGGCGGCATGGCGTTCGGCGTGGAGGAGCTGCGTGTGCTCCGCCGCGCTCTCGCCCTCGCCCTTCACCCCGCCCCTGCCTCGGCCGAGGACATCAAGGACTGCCACCGCCTCGCCGAGTCGCTCGACGAGGCGGTGTGCGAGGGTGCCCGGCTGCGCGCCTTCCTGGTGGCCGACCTCGCCCGGTACCGCGCCGCACTGCCCGGCACCGCCGCCGGTTACCTCACGCTGCTGGAGGAGGCGCTGGGCGCCGGGTACCGGCCCGAGCCCGACGATCTCGCCGCGCTGCGGGCCCTGCGCGGCAACCCCGTCGCGGCCGCGTTGCTGACCCGCTGCCAGATGCTGGCCGAACGGGACGTGAGGGCCCGTCTCGCGGCCGCCACGGGCGCCCGGCGCGCCCCGGTGGCCCCGGTGGTCCCGGCCTCGCGTACGCGCCTCCTGGCGCTGCCCGGGGGCCTTTGCGAAGAGTCGCGCGAGGAGCGCTACGGGGGTGTCCGGAGCGCTCCGGCGCACCTGGACGCCAAGGAGCCGGCGAAGCGTCCGGCCCAGCCACCGGTCAAGCC
>NZ_RSAJ01000835.1 GCF_003933965.1 Streptomyces sp. RP5T | reverse complement strand
GTGCCGTGCCGTCGGGGGAAGGCTCCAAGTCGGCCCGGTCGGTCCCGGGAGCTGCCGCGGGGGTGCCGGTGGCCGTGGCGGTGCCGGTGTCGTCGGTTCCGTTCTCCCGGCCCGTTCCCGGGTTGTGGATCGCCGACAGCAGGGCCTCTTCGGTCAGTTCGGCACCGGAGAGCTCCCCGACGATCCGGCCCTCGGCGACGATCAGGCAGCGGTCCGCGAGGGCGACGACCTCCTCGGGGTCGCTCGACGCGAACAGCACGGCCGTGCCCCGGTCGGCCGCGAGCGCGGACACCACCTCGTAGATCTCCCGCCTGGCGCCCACGTCGACTCCCTGGGTGGGCTCGTCCAGCAGCAGGACGTTCACCTGCCGGGCCTCGTTGATCCACCGGCCCAGGACGAGTTTCTGCTGGTTGCCTCCCGAGAACGCGGCGGCGGGCAACCGGGGCCGGGCGGGCCGCAGCCCCACCGCGTCGGCGAGCGCCCCGAACACCCGGCGCTCGGCGCCCAGTGCGCGCACCCCGGCCCTGGCGAGGGGGCGTACGGAGGGCAGAAGGGCGTTGTCCTGCGCGCCGAGCCCCGGGAACAGCCCCTGACGGCGCCGGTCGGCCGGCACGAGCGCGATCCCGGCGGCGAGCGCGTCGGCGGGCCGGGCCGGGTGCACGGTGCGGGCGCCGACGCGGACCGTTCCGCCCGCGGCACGGCGGCCGCCGTAGAGACTCTCCAGGATCCGGGTGCGCCCGGAGCCGATGAGCCCGAACAGACCGACGCGTTCGCCTTCTGCGACGGTCAGGTCCACCGGCCCGAAGCCCGGCCCGTGCAGACCGTCGACGGTGAGCCGGGGCGGCCCGGGGGCACGTGGGGACACGCGTGGGTGCCGAGACTCCTGAGCGGGCCGGCCGGCGATCGCTTCGACCAGCCGCAGCCGGGTCTGCCCCTGCCCCACCGAGTGGTGGGTCACCCGTCCGTCCCGCAACACGGTCACCGCGTCCGCCAGCCGCTCGACCTCCGAGAGAAGGTGGGTGACGTAGACGATGGCGAGCCCCTGAGTGCGCAGATCCTCGACGCGTTCGGCCAGGGCGTCGCTCTCCGCGGTGGAGAGGGCGGCGGTCGGCTCGTCCAGGACGAGGACGGCGGCGCTACGGCTGAGCGCCTTGGCGATCTCCACCAACTGCCGCTGCCCCACGGGTAGTTCACCCACCCGGTCGCGCGGGGAGCAGGAGGCCGCGACCCGTGTCAGCAGTCCGGCGGCGACCTCCTCCTGCGCCCGCCTGTCGATGCGGCCGTACCGCGTCCACTCCTGGCCCAGGAAGATGTTCTCCGTGACGGTGAGCGCGTCGACCACGCTCAGCGTCTGGAAGATGATCGCCACACCCGCGTCGATCGACTCGCGCGGGGTCAGCCGGGTGTACGACGTCCCGCCGACCTCGATCGTGCCCGCGTCCGGCGGGAAGGCGCCGCCCAGGCATTTGATGAGGGTGGACTTGCCGGCGCCGTTGTGGCCGAGCAGGGCGTGGACCTGGCCCATCGGCACGGTCAGGTCCACGCCGTCCAGGGCCCGCACTCCCCCGAAGGACTTGCTCAGCCCGCGGATGCGCAGGTTCACCGGTGTCATCGGCGGCCTCTCAGGAGTTCTGGGCGAGCAGGGCGTCGATCGCCGCGGTGTCGGCCGGGCCGACCAAGTGGATCGGCACCTGCGCGCTGGGGTCGGAACTGCCCGCGGCGACCGCTCGCGGCACGTCGACGACGGCGTTCGCGATGTCGTCGGGTGCCAGGGCGGCGGAGGCCCGGTAGAAGGTGCCCTGCTTGATGGCGAGCAGCGAGGGCACGGCGCCGTCCTGTCCGCCGACGAAGGTCTTCGCGTCGTCCTTCTTCCGGCCCGCCTGCTGGAGCGCCTTGAACCCGCCGTACGCGGCGGCGTCGGTGACGCCGAGGACGATGTTGAGGTCCGGGTGCTTGGCGAGGATCGCGTGGGCCTTGGCGAGTCCCGTGTCCGGGTCGATGGCCTGCTCCTGGGCGACCACGTCGACCCCGGGCGCGAGCTTGGTGAAGGCGTCGATCATGCCCTTGGTGCGCTCGCGGCCCAGTTCGATGGTGTTGTCGGTGAGGAAGGCGACCTTGCCCTTCCCGCCGAGCGCGTCCTCGGCCCACTTGGCCGCGGCCTCCCCGATCAGGGTGCCGCTCTCGCGGAAGCTGAACTGGATGTCGGCGCTCTGGTGTTCCAGGGTGCCGCCGTAGGTGACCCAGATCAGCCCCGCGTCGAGGGCTGCCTTGGCGGTCGCCTCGGCGGCCTCGAAGACCATGGGGAACGACACGATCGCGGGCACCTTGCGGGCCAGCCAGGTGGTGAGGTTGGTGGCCTGGGTGTCGGCGTTCGCCCCGTCGTTGGTGGTGAGCAGGGAGATGCCGTGCTTCTTCGCGGCGGCGGTGGAGAGCTTGACGAGTGTGGCGTACAGCGGGAGTTGGGTGAACGGGTAGTCCAGGCCGATCCTCGTCAGACGGGCACCCGCCGATGCCGGGCCCGAGGCACCGGCCGGGGTCGACGCGGCCGGCGCCGAGCAGCCGGCCGCGGTGAGCGCGGTGGCCGCGACGGCGGCTCCGGAGTAGGCGAGGAACTGTCTGCGCGAGGCCGTGGGATGCGTGGCGGTCCGGCGTGTCGTCATGGCGGGGCTCTCCGAGGGGCGGGCCCGCTCCCGGCGGGCGTCCGACTGTGCGAACAGAAAAGCGGTGTCGCACCCGCTCCACCATCCGTACAAATACCGACCCTGCGCGTTCTGCCCGGCACCATGCTCGCCCGGGCCGTGGCGGAATCTGTCACGCACCACCGGCGCAGCGCTCGCTCCGGTCTACGACTTGCCCCGCCCCTTGCCCGGC
>NZ_RSAJ01000834.1 GCF_003933965.1 Streptomyces sp. RP5T | reverse complement strand
GGATGGTGCAGAGCTGGTGGGGGTGGGTGGTGCTCCAGGCGCCGTGCGCCAGAAGTCCTGTGATTGAGATTCCGCCCAACGAGCTGCCCCCCGCTCATAGGCGGGCAAGGATGCGGACATCTGCGATCCCAGGTGTGCCTGGTAGGTGCTCCAATCAACGGTGTTGTCGGGAACCGGCGGAGTCGGCGCTTCTGCTGCTGACCCCTGTGACGCCTGCGGGTGTCCAGAGCTGGTGGGGGTGGGTGGTGCTCCAGGCGCCGTGCGCCAGAAGTCCTGTGATTGAGATTCCGCCCAACGAGCTGCCCCCCGCTCATAGGCGGGCAAGGATGCGGACATCTGCGATCCCAATCGCGCCTGGCGGTCTGGAACAGGGTAGTTCTCCAGATAGCCCTTCTTTCGATTCCACTTCTTAGGCGTGGCTGTGTCCAGAGTCCATTTGTTGTGGCCTAGGCGTATCAGATAATTTCCGAAACGCTTCTCTTCCAGGACTGCCTTCACCTCTGGCCCCAGAATAGCCTTGAGCGTGCCATTTGTATTTCGCTTAGTTGCATCATGCAGATGATTACCCACTGGAATATCGCGCTCCCCGACCTCCACCTTCTCCACCAATGATGGAAGGGCAGGGTCGCCATTTTCATCACTCCATTTATCCGCGGACAGCGCACGAGCGGCGGCCGCATACTCAGCGTCAGAGTAACGACTTGGCACCTGGATCTCCTTTATCAATTGCTGTGAGCTGGGGAATGCAGCGATCAGCCCCACCCCTCTCTCAACGTCAAACCGACCCATCCGGTTCATCCCTGAACCGTTTTCATCATCTCGGTGGCCTCGGCCTCGATGAGCTCCTGCAGGATGCGCTCGCACGCGACCCTGATTGCTTCAACTCCATCGGCCCGACGGAGACACCTCACGGCGCTAACGTGTCAAGCTGCGGCAGCGAGCGCGGTGCGGAAGGCGGTCTGTTCGTCGACCAGCTCGTGCTCTTGAAGGCAGTGAGCTTCTTCAGTAGTGCCTCGTGAGGGTGGTGTCGTGGCAGGTGTTGACGACGCTCCCGAGCAGGGAGATTGCCGCCGTGCTGGTCCCGGCCGTTGCTTCCGGCGTCACCCGATTGGTGGCCGTTCTGAAGAGGCTCAGTGGAAGCCGGCGCCCACCCGACAGGTCACGTCCCGCGGAGTGGTGTAGTCAGGGCAGCTGTTTCGGTTCCGGTTGTGGAGTGATCTGCGGTTCAGGTTCGGCTGGTTTGGTGGTGAAGAGCTCAGCCATGGAGGCTTCGGAGAGGTAGCGGCGGTCGAAGACCTGCCACTCGTCGTGGAGTTCGGCCAGCACCGCGGCGGCGAGCCGGTCCAGGGCGGCGGGGTTGGGGAAGACCTGGACGACGTCGGCCCGTCGTTTGATCTCCCTGTTCGGGCCTTGACCCCTGATGTTGGACACACGAGACACTGGATCCTGAGGATCTGAGAACGGACATCTCGTGGTCATGAAGAACTACCCGCCGGAGTTCAAGGCGGACGCGGTCGCGCTGTACCAGTCGCGGCCCGAAGCGACGATCAGGTCGGTCGCCGCTGATCTGGGGATCAATCCGGAGACGCTGCGGAACTGGGTGAGGGCCGCAGGAGTAAGCCGTCCGCGGGGACGCCGGATGCAGGAACCGGTCCAGCCGCCGACCCCGCTGGAGGCTGAGAACGCGGCCTTGCGGAAGAAGGTCCGTGAGCTGGAGGAGGAACGCGAGATCCTCCGCAAAGCGGCAAAGTATTTCGCCGGGGAGACGCGCTGGTGAACCGCTTCCAGTGTGTCGCCGATCTCCACCGCCGCTACGGCGTGAAGCGGCTGTGCGGCATCCTCGGCATCAGCCGCTCGAGCTTCTACTACTGGCGCCGGACAGCTGCGGACCGGGCCGCCCGGCAGACGGCCGACGCAAGGCTGGCCGCCCGGATACGGGCCGTGCACCAGGACTCGGACGGCACGTACGGAGCCCCGAGAATCACCGCCGAACTCCGCGAGACGAGCGGAGAGGCACTCAACCACAAGCGCGTCGCCAGGATCATGCGGGCGTTCGGCATCGAAGGGGTCCGGTTGCGCCGCCGGCACCGCACCACCGTCGTAGACCCAGTGGCGGCCAAGGCGCCGGACCTGATCGGCCGCGACTTCACCGCCACGGCTCCGAACACGAAGTACGTCGGCGACATCACCTACCTGCCCATCGAGGGCGGGAAGTTCTGCTACCTGGCGACCGTCATCGACCTCGCCTCCCGCCGTCTCGCCGGCTGGGCGATCGCCGACCACATGCGAACCGACCTTGTGACCGACGCCCTGGCCGCAGCGGTCCGCACCCGAGGCAGCCTGGCCGGATCGATCATGCACACCGACCACGGAGCTCAGTACACGAGCAGGGCCTTCGCCGAAGCCTGCAGGTCAGCAGGGGTGCGGAGGAGCATGAGCGCGGTCGGATCCAGCGCGGACAACGCACTCGCCGAGTCCTTCAACGCGACCTTCAAACGCGAGACCCTGCAAGGACGAAAGAGCTGGCCAGGCGAGCGTGAGGCCCGCCTCGACGCGTTCCGATGGCTCAACCGCTACAACACCCGACGCCGACACTCCCGCCTCGGGCAACGATCACCGATCGCCTTCGAGAACGCCTTCTACCGCACACCAACTACGCTGGCACGAGTCGCATAACCCGTGTTCAGGATTCGGGGTCAAGGCCCACCTGGCCACCGATCATGCCTCGGCCGCGGTGAACTGGCGGCTGTTTATGCCCGCGTCCTGGGATCCGGCCTCGCCGGAAGCGGATGCGGACAAGGTCGCCCGCCGCAGCCGCTGCGGCATTCCCGACCGGGTGGGGCATGTGGAGAAGTGGCAGCTGGCCCTGGACATGATCG
>NZ_RSAJ01000833.1 GCF_003933965.1 Streptomyces sp. RP5T | reverse complement strand
GCCACTCGGGGTTCACGGGCGAGGAAGCGTGCTGCTGCTGGGCGCCCTGGTAGGGGTTCTCGTACTGCTCGTACTCGCCGTCGCGGCGGAAGCTCTCGGTCATGACAAGAAGCTTGTCCCGCGACCATGAGAGCTCCCTGAGTGCTCCCTGAGAAGCCCGGCAGAACCTCGTATGCCCGATATAAAGCCGCCGCTGGCCTGTGGCCGGGCGTTCTCAGACGGCCTTAAGGAAAGTCACTCGCAGCCGCAGGACCGGCGCACGACCAGCTTCGAGGGGAACACCTTCAGCCGCTCCCGGCGGGAGCCCGCGACCCGCAGGCCGTCGTCGAGCACCAGGTCCACCGCGGCCCGGGCCATCGCCGACCGGTCCGAGGCGATGGTCGTCATCGGCGGATCCGCGAGCGCGGCCTCCTTGATGTCGTCGAACCCGATGACCGCCAGTTCCCCGGGCACGTCGATCCGCAGTTCGCGCGCGGCCCGCAGCAGGCCGATCGCCTGGTCGTCGGTGGAGCAGAAGATGGCCGGCGGGCGCCGCGGCCCGGCGAGGATCTCCAGCCCCACCTTGTACGCGTCGTAGCGGTTGTACGGCGCCTCGAAGAGCCGTCCCTCGGTGGGGAGCCCGGCCTCCTCCATGGCCCGCCGCCAGCCCTCGACGTGATCGGAGACCGGGTCGCCGACGGAGGGGGTGTCGGCCGTGCCGCCCATACAGGCGACATAGGGGTAGCCGTGGCCCAGCAGGTGCTCGACGGCGGTCTTCGCGCCGGTCAGGTCGTCGAGGACCACGGCGACGTCGTCGATGGCCTCCGGCCGCTCGTGCAGCAGGACGACCCGGGCGTCCCAGGCGTCGATCTCGGCGGCGGCGTTGTCGTTCAGCGCGTGCGAGACCAGGATCAGGCCGGAGACCCGCATCCCGAGGAACGCCCGCAGGTAGTGGACCTCGCGCTCACCGATGTAGTCGGAGTTCCCGACGAGCACCATCTTCCCGCGCTCGGAGGCGGCCTGTTCGACCGCGTGCGCCATCTCCGCGAAGAACGGCTGGCGCGCGTCCGGCACGATCAGGCCTATGAGATCGGTGCGCCGCGACGCCATCGCCTGGGCCACCCGGTCGGGCCGGTACCCCAGCTCCTTGATCGCGGCGAGGACACGCTCGCGCGTGGCCGGGGCAACCGGCCGGGGTCCGTTGTTGATGACATAGCTGACCACCGCGGTGGACGTCCCCGCGAGTCTTGCCACGTCATCCCTGGTTACCTTGGCCACGCGCGGAGTCTACGCGGATGGACCCGCTCTGGGCAGGGCGTGAAGGAGGTCCCGGTACTCCCGCCGAGGGGCTCGCGGGGGTGCGCCGGTGCCGGAGCCATGCCCATGCGCGGGACCCCTTATGCCTCTACGTCCTCAAGGGCGGCGCCGGCGTCCGCATCCTCCGCGTTTGCCCGCTCCGCCTTGGCCTTCGCCTCGTCGGTGACCCGCTCGCCCTTCTCGGGCGTAACGAATCGATAACCGACGTTCCGGACGGTCCCGATCAGCGACTCGTGCTCGGGGCCGAGCTTGGCGCGCAGCCGCCGTACGTGCACGTCGACCGTCCGGGTGCCGCCGAAGTAGTCGTAGCCCCAGACCTCCTGGAGCAGCTGCGCGCGCGTGAAGACGCGGCCCGGGTGCTGGGCGAGGTACTTGAGGAGCTCGAACTCCTTGAAGGTGAGGTCGAGGACCCGGCCCTTGAGCTTGGCGGAGTACGTGGCCTCGTCGACCGACAGGTCGCCGTTGCGGATCTCCATGGGGGAGTCGTCGTTGACGATCTGCTGCCGGCCCATGGCCAGCCGCAGCCGCGCCTCCACCTCGGCCGGTCCCGCGGTGTCGAGGAGCACGTCGTCGATGCCCCAGTCGGCGGTGACGGCGGCCAGGCCGCCCTCGGTCACGACGAGGATGAGCGGACAGCCGGGCCCGGTCGAGCGCAGCAGCTGGCACAGGCTGCGGACCTGGGGCAGGTCACGGCGGCCGTCGATGAGGATCACGTCGGCGCCGGGGGTGTCGACGAGAGCGGGGCCCTCCGCCGGAGCCACGCGCACGTTGTGCAGGAGCAGGCCGAGAGCCGGCAGCACCTCCGTCGACGGCTGGAGGGCGTTGGTCAGGAGCAGCAGAGAACTCATACGTCTGGTTCCTCCTCGGTCCCGCGAGGTCACGGCTTTCGTATACAGGGGTATCCGAAAGCACAAAAGGACCCGGGGGCTGCATTGCCCGAGTCCTGTTCCGACGAGAATAGCCCACATGAGCATTGAGCCGGCAGGTCGTGCGCCGCGTTCCACGGGAAGTCCGCACTCTGAGACGCCCAGACGCACACCTATACGGACGTTTCTGCACACCGAGGACGGTGTGACGATCGATTCCGTATACGATCCGCCCTCCTTCGTATACGACGCCTCCCGGCCGCCCGCGCGTGACCTGGGGTTCGTGATCGCGCACGGTTTCACCGGCGATGTGGATCGCCCGCATGTTCGCCGGGTGGTCGAGGCGCTCAGCCGGTACGGCGGAGTCGTCACCTTCTCCTTCCGCGGCCACGGGGCCTCCGGCGGGCGCTCGACGGTCGGCGACCGCGAGGTGCTGGATCTGGCCGCCGCGGTGGCGTGGGCCCGCGGACTCGGCCACGCGCGCGTGGTGACCGTCGGCTTCTCCATGGGCGGTTCGGTGGTGCTGCGGCACGCGGCGCTGTACGGGCGGGAGAGCGGCGCCGGCGTGGACGCGGTGGTCTCGGTCAGCGCCCCGGCCCGCTGGTACTACCGCGGCACGGCCCCCATGCGCAGGCTCCACTGGCTGGTGACCCGCCCCGCGGGCCGTCTGGTGGGCCGCTACGGCTTCCGCACCCGCATCCACCACCGCCAGTGGAACCCGGTCCCCCTCTC
>NZ_RSAJ01000832.1 GCF_003933965.1 Streptomyces sp. RP5T | reverse complement strand
CCTGCGGGCCGAGCTGGCTGCCGTGGACGTGACGTGCAGCCGCTTCCGGCCGGACTCGGAACTGACCCGGGTGAACCTGGCCGCGGGCACCACGGTGACCGTCGGCGAGCGGTTCGCCGAGGCGCTGGAGGCCGCGCTGCGTTCCGCCGAACTCACCGGCGGAGCCGTGGACCCCACGGTCGGCCGCGCGGTGATCGCGCTCGGCTACGACCGCACCTTCGCCTCCCTGCGCCCCGACGACGTGCGCCCCCTGCCGGTGTTCCGGCCCGCTCCGGGCTGGCGCAGCATCGTCTGGAACGCGCGCACCCGGCGGCTGCGCCTGCCTGCGGACACGTGCCTCGACCTGGGCTCGTCCGCCAAGGCGCTCGCCGCCGACCGGGCCGCCTCCCGGGCCGCTGCCGCTGCGGGCTGCGGCGTGGTGGTCAACCTGGGCGGCGATCTGGCGGTGGCCGGGACACCGCCGGACGGCGGCTGGCGGATCGCCGTCGCCGACGACCACGCCCGGCCCGAGCCGTCCCGCTGCCCCACCGTCGCGGTGACCACGGGCGCACTGGCGACCTCGGGTGTCCGGGTGCGCACCTGGCGGCGCGCCGGACGCACCGTGCACCACATCGTGGACCCGCTGACCGGCGAGCCCGCTGCGCCCGTCTGGCACACCGCCACCGTGGCCGCCGCCACCTGCGTGGACGCCAACGCCGCCGGCACGGCGGCGATCGTGCTGGGCCACGCGGCCGAGGACTGGCTGCGCCGCACCGGGCTCCCCGCCCGCCTGGTGGCCCCGGACGGCCGAGTCGTACGTCTCGGCGGCTGGCCGCCCGAGGCCCGCGCTCCCGGGGCGACGCTCGCCGGAGGTGCGCGATGACCGCCCTGGCCCTGACCGGCAGCCCGCTCTGGTACGCGAGCCGGGCCGGCGGCAGCCTGGCGCTGCTGCTGCTCACCGCCACGGTGGCGCTCGGCATCGCCTCCGCCGGGCGCGCCGCACCCCGCAGGATCGGCCGTTTCGAGATCGGCCTGCTGCACCGCAACCTGTCCCTGCTGACCCTGGTGTTCCTGGTGCTGCACGTGGTCACCGCCGTGCTCGACCCGTTCGTCCACCTGGGATGGGCGGTGACCGTGATCCCGTTCGGCGCGTCGTACCGCCCGCTCTGGCTCGGTCTGGGCACGGTCGCACTCGACCTCTTGCTGGCGGTCCTGGTCACCAGTGCGATGCGGCTGCGCATCGGGGCGCGCCGCTGGAAGGCCGTGCACTGGCTGGCGTACGCGGCCTGGCCCCTCGCCCTCTTCCACGGGGTCGCGACGGGTACGGACACCCGGCTGCCCCTGCAGCTGTGGCTCTACGCGGGCTGCATCGGGGCCGTGGTCGCGGCGGTGTGGTGGAGGCTGGCGAAGTCCGGCCCCGGGCGGGTCGCGGGACGTCTCGTCGCCGCGGTGACCGCGGCGGCCCTGCCGGTACTGCTCGCCGCGTTCCTGGCCGCCGGGCCGCTCCAGCCCGGCTGGGCCCAGCGCGCCGCCACCACGATGCTCCTCCACCTCGGGGGCGGACGATGAACTCCTCGGCACCGACGCCTTCCGCCGCGTACCGCCCGGCCGCGGCGGGCGCGCCCGCCGGCGCCCGGCTCCTGGCGGGCTGGTACGCCACCGGAAGGCCGGCCGACCTGGACGAGCACCTGCGGCGCTACGGGCCTCCCCCGGTCGCCGCGGCGCGCGGCCACCGCCACTCGGTGCCTCTGCTGCGGGACGTGGAGGCGGCCGGGCTCACCGGCCGTGGCGGCGCCGGTTTCCCGACCGCCGCCAAGCTGCGTGCGGTGGCGGCGCGACGGGGCCGAGCCGTGGTCGTCGTCAACGCCATGGAGAGCGAACCGCCCAGCCGCAAGGACCAGTTCCTCCTCGCCGTCGCACCGCACCTCGTCCTCGACGGTGCCGTCCTCGCCGCGGAGGCGGTGGGCGCCGACACCGTCCACATCTGTCTGCCACGTGGCCGCCCCGCCCAGTACCAGCGGCTGCGCACCGCCCTGGACGACCGCGCACGGGCCCGCCTCGACACCGTGTCGCTGCTGCCGCACCTGCTCCCGCACACCTACGTCTCCAGCGAGTCGACGTCTCTGGTGCGCTGGCTCAACGGGGGCGAGGCCCGGCCGCTGGGCAACCCGCCGCGCAGCCACGAGCGCGGTGTCGCACGCCGGCCCACGCTCGTCCACAACGCCGAGACGCTCGCCCACCTGGCCCTGGTCGCCCGCCACGGCCCCGACTGGTTCCGGCGGACAGGAACACCCGACGAGCCGGGCACCACGCTCGTCACCGTCTCCGGTGCCGTGGCGGCACCCGGGGTCCTGGAGGTCTCGCTCGGCACGCCGCTCGCGACGATCCTCGACGGCGCCGGGGGGCCCACAGAGCCGTTGCGGGCGGTGCTGCTCGGCGGCTTCGCGGGGGTGTGGCTGCCTGCCGGGCACCTGCACACCCCGTTCGCCCGGCAGGACCTGGCCGAACTGGGCGCCGCGCCGGGGGCGGGCGTGCTCGTCGCGCTTCCGCGGGCCGCCTGCGGACTGACCGAGACGGCCCGGGTCCTCACCTATCTGGCCGCGCACAGCGCGCGTCAGTGCGGTCCCTGCCGTCTCGGGCTGCCCGCGGTGGCCGAGGACTTCGCCGCCCTGGCCGCCGGACGGGCCGACCCGGACCTGCTCTCCCGTCTGCGCCGGCGCACCGGCCTGCTGCCGGACCGGGGCGCCTGCCGCCACCCCGACGGCGCCGCCCGACTCGCCGCCTCCGCCCTGCGCACCTTCGCCGCCGACGTCGACCACCACCTCACACGGGGCGCCTGCCCCGACGTCCACCGAACGCACCTCCCCGTCCCGCCCGCCGAACCCCCGGAGGCATGGCGATGACCCACACCCGGAC
>NZ_RSAJ01000831.1 GCF_003933965.1 Streptomyces sp. RP5T | reverse complement strand
GTCGTGGAGGCGGCGCTGCGGGCGGCCGGGGCGGAGCACATCACGAGGGTCGACGCCGGTGACCGGCTGCCCCCGTCCGGGCTGACCCTCTACCTCGGCGGCCCCGGCGAGAACCCCGCCACCGCCCGGGCCCTGACCCGCCTGGCCGCCGGCTCCCCGTCCGGCCTCCCCTCCGGCGGATACGTCCTGGCGGCGGGCCGCAGCCACGGCCGGGCCCTGCTGGCCCTGTCCGGCGTCGACACCACCGGCACCTTCTACGCCGCCCAGACCCTGCGCCAACTCCTGTCCGGCCAGCGCGAGTTGCCTGCGGTCAAGGTGCGCGACTGGCCCACCGCCGCCCTCCGCGGAGTCATCGAGGGCTTCTACGGCACCCCCTGGACGCACGCCGAGCGGCTCGCCCAACTCGACTTCTACGGGCGTACGAAGCAGAACGTCTACGTCTACTCCCCGAAGGACGACGACTACCTGCGCGCCCGCTGGCGGGACGAGTACCCGGCGGCGGAGCTCGCACGGCTGCGGGAGCTGGTCGACCGGGCGGACACCGACCACGTCCGCTTCACCTACGCCCTCTCCCCCGGTCTGTCGGTGTGCTACTCCTCCGCCGCCGACGCCCGGGCCCTGACCGCCAAGTTCGACTCGCTGTACGCCATCGGGGTCCGCTCCTTCGCGATCCCGCTGGACGACATCAGCTACACGAAGTGGAACTGCCCCGAGGACGAGCGGGAGTTCGGCACGGGCGGCGGTGCGGCCGGGGCCGCGCAGGCCCATCTGCTGAACACCGTGTGGCGGGACTTCTCCGCCACGCACCCCGGCATCCAGCCGCTGGAGACGGTCCCCACCGAGTACTCCGACCTCGCGGACTCCCCGTACAAGAAGGCCCTCCGGGAGCAACTGGACCCCTCCGTGGTCGTGGAGTGGACCGGTGTCGGTGTCATCGCGCCCACCCTCACCACCGACCAGCTGAAGCAGGCCCGCGAGGTCTACGGCCACCCGGTCCTGGTCTGGGACAACTACCCGGTCAACGACTACGTCACCAGCCGTCTGCTGCTCGGCCCCTACACGGGCCGCGAGCCGGGCGTGGCGGGCGCTGCCGCCGGCGTGACCGCCAACCCGATGGTCCAGGGCGAGGCGAGCCGGATCGCCCTGTTCACCTCGGCCGCCTATCTGTGGAACCCGCACGCCTACGACCCGCGCCGGGCGTTCCTCGCCTCGGTGCGGGACCTCGCGGGACCGGGCGCCGCCCCATGGCTGCGGATCTTCGCCGAGAACAACTACTCCTCCGCGCTCGACTCCACCGAGTCCCCGACCCTCACGAAACTGATCGCCGCCTTCCGCAGGGCCTACGAGCAGGACAGCGGGCTCGACCGGGTCGCGGCGGCCCTCACGGGCTACTTCGCCGACATGGCGGCCACCCCCGCCGAGCTGCGCGCGCGCCTCGGCAACCCGGGTTTCCTGGACGAGACCTCCGCCTGGCTCGACAAGCTCGGCCGCTACGGCGACGCGGGCGGGACGGCCGTGCGGCTGCTACTGGCCCACAAGGCCGGTGACACGGACGCGGTCTCGACGTACTGGAGGCAACTCCAGCGCGACCGGAAGGAGTTGGACGCCATACCGCAGCAGGTCTCGCCCGGTGTGATGGACCAGTTCCTGTACACGACGATGCTGGAGAACGCCCCCGACCCCGCAGTGGACGCGTCCTTCTCCCCCGCCTCCCTCTCCCTGAAGCCCGGAGCCTCCGCCACCGTCACCCTCGACCTCTCCGACGCCCGGGGGAAGGCGGTCAGTTGGAAGCTCGACGTGCCGGACGGCGTCACCGCCACGCCCTCGGAAGGCACGAATACCAAGGCCACCATCACCCTCACGGGCAGGACGGAGGGCGTGCACTCGGTCGTCGTCGAAGGCACCGGCATCCTCGACCGGGCCCTGCCGGTCCAGGTCACGGAAGGCACCGGCACACCCCGAGCCCTGACGGCGAACTTCAGTGGCGCGTCGGTGAGTTCGATCGACCTCACCTCCGGCACGACGACGAACATCGCCGTCGGCGCCAATCCCGGCGAGGTCGTGGTGAGCGCGGACGGCCGTACCGCGTACGCGGCGAACCAGGGCAGCGACACGGTCAGCGTGATCGACGTGGCGAGCAGCAAGGTCACCGCCACGGTGGCCGTGGGCAAGGTCCCTGCGGGCCTGGCGCTCACCCCGGACGGCGGCACCCTCTGGGTCGCCAACTACACGGACGGCACCGTGCAGTCGATCGACACGGCCACTCTGAGGACCGGCACACCGGTCCCGGTCGGTGACGGCCCGGAGAACATGGCGATCACCCCCGACGGCGGCACCCTCTACGTGGCGAACATCCACGACAACACCGTCACCCCCGTGGATCTGGCCACCGCCGAGGCGGGCACGGCGATCCCGGTGGGCCCCAGCCCCTTCAACGTGGTGGCGGCCCCCGACGGCAGGAGGGTCTACGTCTCCAACTCGGGCGGCTCGACCGTGACCCCGATCGACACGGCGACGAACGACACGGAACCGACCCTCCTGGTCACCGGCCAGGCCTACGGCCTCGGACTGTCCCCGGACGGCCGCACCCTGTGGGTCAGCCCGAGCAACGGCGACACGATCACCCCGGTGGACACGGTGACCGGCGCCCCCGGCACCACGGTCGAGGTCGGCAGGTCGGCCTTCGACGTGTCCCTCGACTGGAACGGCGGCAGGGCCTACGTGACGACGGCCGACGGCAACACCCTGGTACCGGTGGACACGGCGACCGGCACCGTCAGGTCCCCCCTGGCAACCGGTGCGTACCCGTTGGCCGTTGCCCTGACTCCGCTACCTGTGAACTGAGGGTCGGGCAACCCACCCAGGGGCGCGGGGAGCCTGCGGCCGGCCCTCACCGGCCGCAGGC
>NZ_RSAJ01000830.1 GCF_003933965.1 Streptomyces sp. RP5T | reverse complement strand
ACGCCCAGTCCTCCCGGACCACCAGCATTCTTAAGGGGTCACCATGCTCATCGTCACCCGTGAGGGTGACCGCCGCTGCAAGCTCCCCCCGCACCAGCGTGCCCTGGTCGCCCTGGTGTACCTGCGCCGCCACGACACCCTTGCCCGCATCGCGGTCGGCTTCGGCATATCCGTCGGCACCGCCCACGCGTACGTCACCGCCGTCACCGGCCTGCTCGCCGACCGCTCACCCGGCCTGCTGAAGGCGCTGCGCGAGCACGAACCGGACTTCGTCCTCCTCGACGGCACGCTCGCCGAGTGCGACCGGGTCGGCGACAGCCGAGGCGACTACTCCGCCAAGCACCGCCGCCACGGCGTGAACATCCAGGTCGTCACCGATCCCGCCGGGACAGTGCTGTGGATCTCGCCCGCCCTGCCGGGCCGCACCCACGACCTGACCGCCGCCCGCACCCAACGCATCATCCAGATCTGCGAACGCCAGGGCGTCCCGATCCTTGCCGACCGCGCCTACACCGGGGCCGGCCCCTGGGTCACCACCAGCCTCAAACACCCGCCCGGCGGTGAGCTCACCCCCACCCAACGCACGCTCAACCGCGCCCTCGCCCAAGCACGAGCCCCCGTCGAACGCGGCATAGCACGACTGAAGTCCTGGCAGATCTTCCGCAGATCCCGCATCAGTCCCAACCGCATGACCGTCATCGCCAGAGCCGTCCTCACCCTGGAGAGGCAACACTGAAAACGCTCAAGGTGCTCACTACGCTGGCCGGCGATCTGGACCTGGAGATCCCCAAGGTCCGCACCGGCAGCTTCTTCCCCAGCCTGCTGGAGCGACGGCGCCGCATCGACCAGGCCCTTTACGCCGTCATCATGGAGGCATACGTGCACGGTGTGTCCACCCGCAGCGTCGATGACCTGGTCAAAGCCCTCGGCGGGGACAGCGGCATCTCCAAGTCCGAGGTCTCGTGGATCTGCGCGGCCCTGGACGAGCCGCTCACCGCGTTCCGCACCCGCCCGCTCGATCACGTCCGCTTCCCCTACGTCTACCTGGACGCGACCTACTGCAAGGCGCGGGTGAACCACCAGATCGTCTCCCGGGCCGTCGTGGTCGCCACCCGCATCACCGAAGACGGCAACCGCGAGGTCCTGGGGCTGATGGTGGGCGACAGCGAGAGCGAGGCATTCTGGAAGGAGTTCCTGTGCTCGCTGCGCGAGCGCGGCCTGTCCGGGGTCCGCCTGGTCGTCACCGACCAGCATGCCGGGCTGGTCGCCGCGGTCCGCAAGGTGATGCTCGGCGCCGCCTGGCAGCGATGCAGGGTTCATTTTCTGCGGAACGTCTTCAGCGTGATCGACCGGGATTCCGGTGAGATGGTCGCCGCGACGATCCGCACGATCTTCACCCAGCCCACCGCCGGCCTCGTGCGCACTCAGCTGGACACCGTCGCGGACATGCTCGGCGCCCAGTTCCCCAAGGTCAAAGCCATGCTGCTGGAGGCGAAGGAGGATCTGACCGCGTTCGCGGACTTCCCGCCGCGGCACTGGAAGAAGATCCAGTCGACGAACCCGTTGGAACGGGTGAACCGGGAGATCAAGCGCAGGATCGATGTCGTCCAGGTCTTTCCCAACGACGACGCGCTCATCCGGCTGGTCACCGCCGTGCTCTTCAAGATGCACGACGAATGGATCGCCTTCCCCCGCCGCTACCCCCCGAAGGCAGCATGAGCGAGATCTACCGCGAACTTCCCGAAAGCGCCCCGGCGCTACCCAGCACCCCGAACACGCCCGCCAGATGATCCCCAACGCCACCAGGGACACGACCAAGAAGCATGCACGACGAGCTCGTGCTGGATATCGAGCAGGAAGGATGCGGATCCAACAGGGTCCTTTGGTTGCCGGTGTGATGAGTGAGATCACCATGCCAACGACGAGGGGCCCTGTCTCGTTACCACAGTCGCTGACCAGTCCATTTCGCCCATCAGTACAGGATGAAGGAAGCTCACTGCCACGAGGACGCCACAGCGGTGAACCTTGGGGCTGGCGGGGCCGTTGTGATGATGGTGGGGGCCTTTGCCGAGGAAGGCGAGGGTGAGAGTTATGCGGATAGGAGACTGTCATGCCAATGACTGGTGCGGAGCATGCGGCCTGGTTGGAGAATTTTTTCGTGCAGCAGAATGTGCAGCCGGGGCAGCGCCCCGCATTGCCTCCCAAAATGAGCTCGTCGACGGGAATGCATCTGGACAATGTGGCCACCGGAATCGTCCGCCAGCTTGCGCCGGAATTAGCGGAGGTGCTGCGGCGGCACGGATACGAGGAGCGGGTGGTGACGGCGCCTGACGGACGGCTTATTTTTGCCAGGACTCGTACCAATACAGTGCTGACCGGTGCGGAGCATGCGGCCTGGTTGGAGAATTTTTTCGCGCAGCAGAATGTGCAGCCGGGCCGGCGCCCCGCATTGCCTCACCCAAAGAGCTCGTCGACGGGAATGCATCTGAGCAATGCGGCCCCCGGAAAAGGCCGCCTTGCTCCGGAAGTGGCGGCCGTTCTGGAGGGTCATGGGTATGGGGACCGGCTGGTGACGGACCGTAACACCGGGAAGCTTCATTTCGCTCCCGGTAGTACCAAGACAGTGCTGACTGGTGCGGAGCATGCGGCCTGGTTGGAGAATTTTTTCGCGCAGCAGAATGTTGGGCAAGGGCAACGCCCCGCATTGCCTCACCAAAAGAAATCGCCGACGGGACACCATCTGATGAATGCGGCCCCCGGAAGAAACCGCGGCAACCGGCTGGCGCCGGAAGTGGCGGCCGTTCTGGAGGGCCATGGGTATGGGGACCGGGTGGTGAGGGACCCTGGCACTGGGAAGCTTCATTTCGCCACCGCTTCTAGTCGCAGTGGGGGGGTGGCGGCGGTAACGG
>NZ_RSAJ01000082.1 GCF_003933965.1 Streptomyces sp. RP5T | reverse complement strand
GCCCCGCACCGTGGCGACCGCACGGATCGACCCGGACACGCCGCCCCACGATCGCCCACCCGGCCGGGCCCGTCCGGATCCTTTCCGGCAAGCTCGGTGACTGACAGACCGTCCGCACCACCGCAGGAGTCGACGTCATGACCGACAAACTCACCGTGAGCGTCCTGGGCACCGGCATCATGGGCGCCGCGATGGCCCGCAACCTCGCCCGGGCCGGGCACACCGTCCGCGCCTGGAACCGCAGCGCGAGCAAGGCGCAGCCGCTGGCCGCGGACGGTGTCGAGATCGCCGGCAGCCCCGCCGAGGCCGTACGCGGCGCCGATGTCGTCCTGACCGTCCTGTACGACGGCCCCGCGGCCCTGGACGTGATGCGCCAGGCCGCCGAGGGGCTCCGCCCGGGCGCCGCCTGGGTGCAGTCGACCACGGCGGGCATCGAGGCGATCGCCGACCTGGCCGCCTTCGCCCGCGAGCACCGGCTGGTCTTCTTCGACGCGCCCGTGCTGGGCACCCGCCAGCCCGCCGAGGCCGGTCAGCTGCTCGTCCTCGCGGCCGGACCGGTGGACGGGCGGGGCGCGGTGACCCCCGTCTTCGACGCCGTCGGCGCCCGCACGGTGTGGACCGGCGAGGACGGCGCCGACGGCAGCGCGACCCGGCTCAAGCTGGTCGCCAACAGCTGGGTGCTCGCGGTGACCAGCGCGGCCGGCGAGACCCTCGCCCTCGCGAAGGCCCTCGGCGTGGACCCGCAGGGCTTCTTCGACGCCATCGACGGCGGCCCGCTCGACATGGGCTATCTGCGGGCCAAGTCGGCCATGGTCCTCGACGACCAGCTGACACCGGCCCAGTTCGCCGTCTCCACCGCCGCCAAGGACGCCCGTCTGATCGTCGAGGCCGGCGAGCGCGGCGGAGTCCGCCTGGACGTGGCCGCCGCGAGCGCCGAGCGCCTGGAACGTGCCGCCGCCCAGGGGCACGGCGACGAGGACATGGCCGCCGCCTACTTCGCGAGCTTCGACGAGAAGGCCTGACCCGAGACCGGAACACCCGCCCCCGAGCCCGACCCCGAGGAGGACGCCCCATGTCCAAGCCCCCGCTGCCGCCCGAGGCCGTCGAACTGCTGAGCCGACCCAACCCCTGTGTGATGGCGACCCTGCGCTCCGACGGAGCTCCGGTGTCGACCGCCACCTGGTACCTCTGGGAGAACGGCCGTGTCCTGATCAACCTCGACGAGGGCCGGGTCCGGCTGAAGCACCTGCGCCGCGATCCCCGCGTCACCCTCACCGTCCTGGCCGGCGACGACTGGTACACCCACATCACGCTCATCGGCCGCGTGAGCGAGACGTACGAGGACAAGGACCTCGCCGACATCGACCGCCTCTCCACCCACTACATCGGCCGCCCCTACCCGACCCGGGACCGCGGCCGGGTCAGCGCCTGGATCGAGGTCGAGCGCTGGCACGGCTGGGGCGAGATGAAGGACAACGACCAGGCGGGCGGCTGACGACCCGACAGGTCCACAGGGGCGAGGGCACCGAACGGTCCCTCGCCCCTCTCGCGCGCCCGTGTCCCGTACGTCAGACGTCGCTGCTCAGGGGATGGCTGAAGCCCTGGTCGGAGATGAGCCGGGCGCCCGCCGCGAGCTCGGTGGCGAAGCGTTCGACGGCCTCGTAGGGGAAGCGGTGGCTCGGGCCGCTCAGGGAGAGCGAGGCGACGACCTTGCCGGTGCGGCCCGTGACCGGGACCGCCACGGCGGTGAGCCCCTCGTCGAACTCGCTGCTGCTGACGGCGTACCCGCGCTCGGCCGCCTCCGTCACCCAGGACCGCAGCCGGTCGAGTTGCTCCTCGCCCTGCGGTGAGGCGAGGGCGACCCGGCGCAGGAACGCCTCGGAGGCGCCGCGCAGCAGGATCTTCGAGGAGGCACCGGCCCACAGCGGCTGCTCGTCGCCCACGTCGACGACATGGCGCAGCGGATGCGGACTCTCCTCGTGGGCGACGCAGATGCGGTGGACACCCCGGGCCACGAACAGGTTGACGGTCTCGCCGAGCCGGTCCGCGAGGTCGCGCATGACCTTGCGGGTCTCCTGCGGCACCTCCCACTGGCCGCGCGCGAGATAGGCCCAGCGCCACAGCGCGGGTCCCGCGGTGTAGCCGGAGGGGTGCGAGCCCAGCAGGCCGGTCTCCTCCAGGGTCTGCACCAGACGCAGCGCGGTGGTCTTGGCGAGCCCGGTGGCACCGGTGATCTCCCGCAGCGTGATCACCGGCCGGTCCTCGGTGAGCAGCGTGAGGATGTCGAAGGCCCGCCGCACACTGCGCACGCCGCCGGTGTGCTGCTCGCCGTCGCCCTCCGTCCGCGTCCGTTCGTCGTCCACCTGCTGCCTCCCCATACGTTCCCCGCGGTCCTCGACCGCTGCCGCCTCCGACCGTAGTCCGCTCTGCGGACCGGGGAAACCGCGACAGGGCGGAATGCCGGGTCGGCCCTTGTCCGTGCGGCCGGGGCCGCTTAGGCTGACCGCAGAGTGGATCGTTCGGTCCACCTAGTGGTTTACGGAGGTGGTACATGGTCCAGGGTGCAAGGACCTGATCGCCCGATGCCCGCCCCGGAGCCGCCGGAGCCGCCGGACGGGCCGCGAAGACCTGGATCGACCTCGGGAGCGACCATGCGCAAGTCCATCGCCACCGTCTGCCTCAGCGGCACCCTCACCGAGAAACTGACCGCCGCCTCACGGGCCGGCTTCGACGGCGTGGAGATCTTCGAGAACGACCTCCTCGCGAGCCCCCTCGCCCCCGAGGAGATCGCGGCCCGCACCGCCGACCTCGGCCTGCGCATCGACCTCTACCAGCCCATGCGGGACATCGAGGCCGTCCCGGAGGAGATCTTCGCCCGCAGCCTCCGGCGGGCCCGGCACAAGTTCGAGCTGATGCGCAGGCTCGGCGCCGACACCGTCCTCGTCTGCTCCAGCGTCTCCCCGCACGCAGTGGACGACGACGCCCTCGCGGCGGAGCAGCTGAGCCGACTGGCCGACCTGGCCCGGGAGTCCGGCGTCAGGGTGGCCTACGAGGCACTGGCCTGGGGACGGCACGTCAGCACGTACGACCACGCCTGGCGGATCGTCGAGGCCGCGGACCATCCGGCGCTCGGTACCTGCCTGGACAGTTTCCACATCCTCTCCAGGGGCTCCGATCCCAAGGGCGTCGAGGACATCCCCGGCGACAAGATCTTCTTCCTCCAGCTCGCCGACGCCCCGCTGATGGCCATGGACGTCCTCCAGTGGAGCCGCCACTACCGCTGCTTCCCGGGCCAGGGCGGCTTCGACGTCGCCGGACTCCTGCGGCACGTCCTGAGCACCGGATACGACGGCCCCCTGTCCCTGGAGGTCTTCAACGACGTCTTCAGGCAGGCGGACGCGGGCCGCACGGCGCTGGACGGACTGCGTTCCCTGCTCGCCCTGGAGGACAACGCCGGAGTCCTGCCGCTCCCGGCCCCGGTGATCCCCTCGGGCGTCGCCTTCGCCGAACTCGCCACCAGCGACCCCGAACCCGTCGGCGAACTCCTCGCGGCGCTCGGCTTCACCCGCACCGGCCGCCATCACGGCAAGCCGGTCGACCTCTGGGAGCAGGGCGAGGCACGCGTCCTGGTCAACACGGGCACCGCCGGGCGCCGCACCGACACCACCCTGGCCGCCGTGGGCCTGGAGACGGCGGACCCGGCCGCGTCGGCGCGGCGGGCGGAGGCCCTGCTCGCGCCCGCTCTGCCCAAACGCCGGGGCGCGCAGGACGTCCCGCTGGAGTCGATCGCGGCCCCGGACGGCACCGAAGTCCTGTTCTGCGCGACCGGCCGCCCCGAACTCCCCAGCTGGACCGACGACTTCGCGTACACGGCCGCGAGCGGGGCCGCGACCGCCCTCACCATCGACCACCTCGCGCTGACCCAGCCCTGGCACCACTTCGACGAGTCGGTGCTCTTCCACCGCACGGTGCTGGGCCTCAGCCCGCACGACACCGTCGAACTCGCCGACCCCTACGGCCTGTTCCGCAGCCGTGCCCTGTCGGCCTCCTCCGACGGGCCGCGCCTGGTCCTCAACCTCGCGCCCACACCCGGGGAGGGCGGTGAGACAAGGGCCCGGCACGTGGCGTTCGCCGTCGACGACATCGTCACCGCCGTCCGCCGCTTCCGGGCGGCCGGGGCGCGGATGATGCCCGTCCCGGCGAACTACTACGACGACCTGGCGGCCCGTTTCGACTTCGCCGAGGGGGAGTTGGAGACCTTTCGCGAGCTCGGCATCCTCTACGACCGCGACGAGCGGGGCGGCGAGTTCCGCCACTGCTACACCGAGACGGTCGGCCACGTCTTCTTCGAGTTCGCGCAACGCACCGGCGGTTACGCCGGGTTCGGTGCGGCCAACGCGCCCATCAGGCTGGCGGCACAGCGCAGGTAGGAGTCCGCACAGCGCCGCCGGGGCGAGCAGCAGGTGTGTCATCATCCGCCGATGACCTCCGAAACGATCACCGCGGACGCGGCAGGCACCTGGACACTCGGCGATCTCACCGTCAACCGCGTCGGCCTGGGCGCGATGCGGCTGACCGGCAGTGCGGCCTTCCACCTCGGCACCCCGAGCGACCGGAAGCGGTCGATCGCCGTGCTGCACCGGGCGAGGGAGCTCGGCGTCAACCACATCGACACGGCCGCCTTCTACTTCTCCTCGCTGCGGTCCGCCAACGAGCTCATCAACAGCGCGCTGTCCCCGTACCCCGACGACCTGGTGATCGTCACCAAGGTCGGGCCGCACCGCAACTACGCCGGGGAGTGGGCCACTTCGGCCCGTCCGGACGAGCTGCGCGGCCATGTCGAGGAGAACCTGCGGCAGTTGGGCCGCGACCACCTCGACGTCGTGAACCTGCGGCGGATGCGGCAGGACTCGATCGCCGAGCACTTCGGGGCCCTGGCCGAACTGCGCGAGGAGGGCCTGATCCGGCACCTCGGCGTCTCGGACGTCGAGCCCCGCCATCTCGCCGAGGCGCAGGCGATCGCGCCGGTGGTGTGCGTGCAGAACCGTTTCGGACTCGACTCCCGCGATCCCGGCACCGACGAGATCCTGCGGATCTGCGGCGAACAGGGCATCGCCTTCGTGCCGTTCTTCGCCATCGCGGGGGAGGGCGGCTCCCAGGGCGCCACGGCCGGCGACGACGAGGAGGTCCTGGCCGTCGCGCGGGCGCACGGCGCGACCCCCGCGCAGGTCCGGCTCGCCTGGACCCTCGCCCAGGGCCCGCACGTCCTCGCCATCCCCGGCACCGGCAACCCCGACCACCTCGCCGAGAACATCGCGGCGGGCGCCCTTCGGCTCACCGAAGAGGAACGGGCCACCCTCGACTCACTGCGTCAGACGGCCGGTTGAGCGGTCACACGACCCACACGCCGTCCTCCATGACATGCCGCCCGCGCATCTCGTGCACGCCGTTGAGGGCCTGCACGGAGCGCGGGCGCACCTGGAAGAAGGCGTAGGAGGAGCTGTCCTCGCGCGGATCCCAGCCCGTCTTCGCCTTGAAATTCTCGATCGCCGCGGCCGGCACCTCCGTCCCGCCGTACGTGCGCACCTCCCCGTCGATGAGCACCACGTCCTGGGTGTCGCCGAAGGCCAGCCGGGTGCGGCCGCCGTCGCGCAGATTGCGGCCCGTGGGATTGGTGATCCGCGTGGACAGCCAGACGGACTCGCCGTCCCAGACGAACCACAGTGCCACCAGACACGGCACCCCGTCGGCGTCCGCCGAGGCCACCCAGATGTCCTTCTCCCGCTCCAGACGGTCCAGTACGTCCCGCTTGCGCTGCTCGCCGCTCCGGCTCCCGGTGATCGTCATGCCCAGGACGCTACCGTCCACGCACCCGCACCGCCTCGGCCCAAAGCCCTACGCCCTGGGCCCCATTCGCCCCAGGCCCCGGACGATGAAGCGCTTTCGGTCAATCCATCTGGCACATTCCCGGCGGAAGCGGGTATTCCGCACGGCTCGGCACACGCTTCGCGCCCCTTTGGGCCGTTCCGCAGGTGTGAAGAGGCAGGGCCGATTCCGACGCGCATGGAAAGGGAGTTCGAGGGAACGGCGCGCTCGTTCGTGTGTTCCTTGTGACAGCTTGTGCGTCATCTGTGACCGATGGGGTCACGGGTTCTGACTTCCTGTGGGGGGAAGCTGATGCAGTTACGTGCTGCGCGCACGTCGTCTCGGCGTGCCCGGAGATCATCCAGAACCGTTCTCACCGCCGCCATCACCACCGCGGTGTTGGTCGTCGCCACCGCACCCGCTCTGGCCGGCCCGTCCGCACCGCCCCTGCCCAAGCCGGAAAGCCCGTGGACGAAGCCGACGAAGGCCGAGGCACCGGCCACCCCGGAGGGCGTGACCAAGGCCCCGGCCTCCCGCGCGGCGGCCGCACCGTCCTCCGAGGTCACCGCCTGGCGGGCAGCGCAGAAGGTCCGTGCCGCCGGGGTGGGGAAGGCAACCGGCGCCGGCGGCGCGACCGTTGCCGCGGGGATCCCTCCCTACGTCCCCGAAGGGCAGGGCCAGGTCCCGTGGCACCGGCTCCTCGACACCCGCCTCGACGACGCGCTGGTGGCGCGGGTGAACCTGTCCAACGGCAACCTGATGCTGGCGGCCACCGACTTCGACATCGCCGGCGTGGGCCGGAAACTCCAGCTCACCCGGACGTACAACAGTCTGGAAGCGCCCTGGGGCAAGATCTCCCAGCGCTGGTGGCAGGGGTATGAGCGCTATCTCCAGATCAACGACGGCGAGGTGGACGTCCTCGACGCCACCGGCGACTCGTTGCGTTTCAAGGAGACCAGCACCGGCGGCTTCACCACCCCGGCCGGCTACTCCAAGGACCTGAAGAAGAACACCGACGGCACCTACACCCTGACCGACCGCAAGTCGGGCAGCCGGGACACCTACGACGCGAACGGCACCCTGACCAAGGTCACCGACAAGAACCACGGCACGATCACCGTCGACCAGCACGACGAGTCCGGCGAGCACAAGGGCTTCAAGCTGACCGAGACCCGATCCGGCCGCTGGATCGACCTGGTCAGGACATACGCCGACCAGTGGCAGGCCAAGGACCACACCGGCCGCACCGCCGTCTTCGATCTCGACGCGGACGGCCTTCTCGCGAAGACCACCGACACCGCAGGCAAGGCGACCGTCTACGCGTACGATGGGGACGGCCGGGTGACGAAGGTGACCACGCCGGAGGGCACGGTCACCGTCTTCACGTACGACGACCAGAACCGCGTCACCTCGATGCTGCGCGCGACCGAGTCCACGAGCAGCGGCCACACCGGCCCGACCTGGCGTTACGACTACTCGGCCGCCACCCCGAAGGAGGCGGGTACGACCACGGTCACCGACCCGGACGGCGACCGGACGCTCCACACGCACAACGCGGACGGCGAGATGACCAAGGTCACCGATCCGCTCCAGCACTCCCGCCACAGCAAGTACGGCAACCACCTGGTGCAGAGCGCCACGGACGCGATGGGCACCGGCAGCGACGGCACCGGCGGCAACACCACCACCTACGGCTGGGATGCGCGCAACAACGCCACCTCCGCCAAGCTCCCGCTGGGCGCGACCGCCTCGGTGAGCGCGTACCAGACCGTCGCCGGCACTGATCTGCCCAACGACTTCACCAGCGCGGACGGTCGCAAGGACAGCTTCAAGTACGACACGAACGGCAACACGATGTCGGTGACCACCTCTGGCACCGCGGGCGCCACCCGTGAGTACACGTACAACAAGGCCACCCCGACCTGCGGCGGCTTCGAGGGCCAGCGCTGCACCGCCAAGGACGGCAACGGCAAGGTCACCTCCTTCACCTACGACAGCGAGGGCAACCTGAAGAAGGTCACCCCGCCCGCGCCGCTCGGCGAGACGACGTACACCTACGACGCGCTGGGCCGGGTGGAGACGGCCACCGACGGCCGCGGCATCAGGACGGTGTACGTCTACGACACCCGCGACCGGGTCAAGACGGTCTCCTCGACGAACCTCACCCTCACGTACTCCTACGACGGCGACGGCAACCTGAAGGTCCGCACCGACGCCTCCGGCACCACCAAGTGGGACTACGACAGGCTGAACCGGGAGAAGGTCCGCACCCTGCAGAGCGGCGCACAGACCGCGCTCGCCTACACACCGGGCGGGGACGTCGACTACTACACCGACCCCACCGGCAAGACCGACTACACCTGGGATGCCGCGGGCCGCCTGGACTACCTGACCGACCCGGCCGGCAAGAAGACCGACTTCGACTACGACAACAACGACAAGCGCACCAAGACCGTCTACCCCGGCGGCACCACCCAGTCCGTCGGCATCGACGAGGACGGCCGCCCCAAGTCCGTCAAGACGACCTCCGGCACGACCACCCTGGTCGACCTGGCCTACAGCTACGCCAACGCGGGCAAGGACACCACCAAGATCCGCACCCGCACCGACAACACCACCAAGTACAGGACCAGTTACACCTACGACTCCCAGGACCGCCTGTCCTACGCGCTGGAGGCCGACTCGGCCGGCACCCGCAAGGCGTCCTGGCTGTACTGCTTCGACAAGGCCGGCAACCTCACCTCCCAGGACGGCACCGCCTCCACCTGCCCCGGCAGCGCGGTCTTCACCTACAACGACGCCAGTCAGCTGACCGGCCAGACCGGCTCCACCACGCCGTGGTCGTACGACAAGCTCGGCAACGAGACGGCCGGTGGACGCGTCGCCGCCTCCGCACGCACGAACGAGACCTGGACGGACCACAGCCAGCTCTCCGCCATCACGGTCGCCGGCACCGCCTACGACCTGGTCCACGCGGGCACCGACAACTACGAGCGCACCAAGCTGGGTTCGACCTGGTTCCACCACACCGCCCTGGGCCTGGCGTCCACGACCACCAACGGCGTCGACACCGGATTCATCCGCGAACCGGCGGGCACGTTGAACTCCATGACGACTGGGGGGAAGTCCTACTACTACCTCACCGACGCCACCGGCAACGTCCTGGGCCTGGTCGACGACGCGGGCAAGCGCACCCACACCTACGCCTACGGCCCGACCGGCCTGCCCCGCGGCACCACCACGGAGGCCGTGCCCCAGCCGTTCCGCTACAGCGGCTCCTACCTCGATCCCACGGGCCTGTACAAGATGGGCGCCCGCTACTACGACCCCCAGCTCGGCCGCTTCACCCAGCCCGACCCCTCGGGACAGGAGAAGAACGCCTACCTGTACGCCGGCGGCGACTTCGTCAACAACAGCGACCCCACAGGGTTGTTCAGCTTCGGTGATGTCACCGGAATCGGCGACTGGGTCTCCTTGGCCTACCAGACGGCCACGGGCGACACACAGGGCGCGAACGCCACGAAGATGGGCATGATCATGGGCATCGGGCTGGAAGGCCTGTGCGCGGCCGGCGCGGCAGCGGGCGCGTTCGCCACGCTGGGCCTCTCCGTCGGCGCGGGGTTCACCGGCTGCTCGGTGGTGGCCGCCGGAGCCGCCGCGGCCACGTCGTACGTCTACGGAAACATGTAATCCCGGTGCGGGAGAGGGCGCTGCGCAGCGCCCTCCCCCCACACCGTCACCTCCGATGGAGCGAAATGCGTGTACTGGCTGTAACGGCTTTCTCCATGGTCGCTCTGGTGTGCGGCGTCCTCTTGGCGGTCATGGGCGTCAGTGACCTGCTGAACGGCAGCACCGGCCGTGGACTCGTCGTCCTGTTGCCCGGCGTCGCGCTGATGGCCGGCGCGGCCTACTTTCTGCGGACCGCGAGGAGGAACCGATGACACTCGCCGCACTCATGCCGAACTCGGCGTCCGCCCTGCCGCTCTGGGGGATCATCACGATCATCGTGGTGTTCCTCGCCGCTCTCCTCGTCGTCGTCGGTCGACGACGATGACGGTCGGCAGGCACCCCGGAGTCGAGCCCACCCGGTGAGCCTGCACCGGTGTCGGAGCCGTCGAACCACGAGGCGGCAGCCGTGCCGCGCACGGTCCCGGCCGCGCCGGTCACCGCGTGACGACCCGTCCAGTGCCCCCGGCCGAAGCAGGCGCGCCTACCCCAGCCGCTCGTGCAGGAACGGCACCGTGGCCTCCCACGCGCGCGTCGCGGACCCGGCGTCGTAAACCTCCGGGCGGCCGTCGTTGAAGAAGGCGTGGTTCGCCGGGTAGAGGCGCAAATCCGGGGTGATCCCGGACTGCTCGCGGACGGTCTCGCGCAGGGCGTCGAGGCTGTCCGCCGGTATGGTCTCGTCGAGTTCGCCGTAGTGGCCCAGGATCTGCGCCCTCAGGCCCGAGAAGTCCGGCAGCTCACCCTGGATCACGCCGTAGAACGGCACGGCCGCGCTCACCCGGGAGTCGGCCGCCGCCAGGTACAGGACGAACCCGCCGCCCATGCAGAACCCGACCGCTCCGACGGTGTCCGAGGTGACCTCGTCCAGTGAGAGCAGGTGGTCCACCGCGCCGGACAGCAGCTCCACGCCCCGTGAGACCGGCAGCTCCTGCATCATCCGCAGGGCCTCCGCGCTCTCGTGGGCCACATTGCCGCCGTACAGGTCGGGAGCGAGCGCGACGAAACCCTCCGCCGCCAGCCGGTCGGCGACGTCGGCGATGTGGTCGGTCAGTCCCCACCACTCCTGGATCACGATGACGCCCGGCCCGCTCCCGGACGGCGGCAGCGCCAGATAACCGTGCGCGGTGGTGCCGCCGCTCGGGAACGTGACGTTCTGGCGGGCGGGTGCTCCGGTCGACTTCGGCAGTTCGGCCATGGTGCTCGACTCCTGTGCGGTCCGGCGGAAGGGGGCGCCGGAGCCGTGACCCCGGCGGTGATCCGCCAGCCTGCCACGTGCCGCACGGCCCGCCGACGGCAGCCCCGGAAACCGGACTGGCGCCCCCGTAGTTTTACGTATAACCTCTCCCGTCAACCACCTGTCCCGAGAGGTACCGATGAGACGCGTCGCCCTGGTCACCCTCGTCGTCGACGACTACGACGAGGCGATCCGCTTCTACACCGATGCCCTCGGCTTCCGGCTCGTCGAGGACACCCCCCGCCCCGACGGCTCCCGCTGGGTCGTCGTGCGACCGGACGGGCGCGACGGCGGCACCGACCTGCTGCTCGCCCGCGCCAAGGACGAGGCCCAGCGGGGCCGGGTGGGGAACCAGACCGGCGGCCGCGTCGGCTTCTTCCTGCACACCGACGACTTCGCCCGCGACCACGCCCGCATGCTCGCCGCCGGCGTGATCTTCCTGGAAGAGCCGCGCCACGAGCCCTACGGCTCCGTCGCCGTCTTCCAGGACCTGTACGGAAACCGCTGGGACCTGCTCCAGCCCGCCGACTGACCCTCCCGCCTCCCCGCTCGACGTTCGAGGAAAGACCCCGCCATGACCGCTACGCGCGTAGACGCCGACCTGATCCGCCGCCTCCCCAAGGCCGTCCTGCACGACCACCTCGACGGCGGCCTGCGCCCCGCCACCGTGGTGGAGCTCGCGGCACAGGTCGGCCACACCCTGCCCACCACCGACCCGGACGAGCTCGCCGCCTGGTACTTCGAGGCCGCCAACTCCGGCGACCTGGTGCGCTACATAGCCACCTTCGAGCACACCCTCGCCGTCATGCAGACCCGCGAGGGCCTGCTGCGCACGGCCGAGGAGTACGTCCTCGACCTGGCCGCCGACGGCGTCGTGTACGGCGAGGTGCGCTACGCCCCCGAGCTGAACACCCGCGGCGGACTGACCATGGCCGAGGTCGTCGAGACCGTCCAGGAGGGTCTGGCCGCCGGCATGGCGAAGGCCGCCGCCGCGGGCACCCCGGTGCGGGTCGGCACCCTGCTGTGCGGGATGCGGATGTTCGACCGGGTGCGCGAGGCCGCCGACCTGGCCGTGGCCTTCCGGGACGCCGGTGTCGTCGGCTTCGACATCGCCGGCGCCGAGGACGGCTTCCCGGCCGCGGACCACCTGGACGCCTTCGAGCACCTGCGCCGCGAGAGCGTGCCCTTCACCATCCACGCCGGTGAGGCCCACGGCCTGCCCAGCATCCACCAGGCCGTGCAGGTCTGCGGCGCCCAGCGGCTGGGACACGGCGTGCGGATCACCGAGGACATCGTCGACGGCAAGCTCGGCCGGCTCGCGGGCTGGGTCCGGGACCGCCGTATCGCCCTGGAGATGTGCCCCACCTCCAACCTCCAGACCGGCGCGGCCACCTCCATCGCCGAGCACCCGATCACGGCCCTGAAGGACCTGGGCTTCCGGGTCACCCTCAACACCGACAACCGGCTGGTGTCGGGGACGACGATGACCCGCGAGATGTCCCTGCTGGTGCAGGAGGCGGGCTGGACGGTCGAGGACCTGCGCACGGTCACGGTGAACGCGCTCAAGAGCGCCTTCCTCCCCTTCGACGAGCGCAGGGCCCTCATCGAGGACGTCGTCCTGCCGGGCTACGCGCTCTGAAGCAGCCCCCGCAGATAGGCGGCCTGTCCGACGTGCTGCAGATCGTCGGACAGGACGCTGACCAGCCGTACCCCGAGGGTGACCGGCGGATCCCAGTTCTCGTCCACCACGCGGTCCAGGTCCTCGGCGGTCAGCCCGCGCAGGGCTTCGAGACTCCGGGCGTGCACGGCGTCGTAGTAACCGGTCAGCAGGTCCGCGGAGTCGACCCGCACCTTGGCGACCTGCGCGGAGGTGTGGCCGTAGCCGATGTCGCGCGGCTTCAGGTCGAGGCCGAACCGCTTCTCCCAGTCCTGCGTCAGCCACACCTGGTCCAGGCCGAGGGCGCCGGCCACGTGGTCGTCCTGGACGCGGGTCAGGTGCCAGACCAGCCACGCCAGGGAGTTGGCGTCCGGCCCGGGGCGGTGATTGAGGTCGTCGGGGCCGAGGCCCTCGACGACGGCGTGGACTTCTTCCTGGATGCGGCCGAAACCGTCGATGAGGATGTCCTTTGCATGCATGACATCAACCATCGCGCATCGGCCCGCGGCACGCGTGGGGGTCCGGCTTTCGTGTCACGCGCCGAGGGCACGCTTCCCGTGTCACGCGTCCGGAATCCAGCTCCCGTGGAAGCCGAGCGGCACCCGGCCCGGCAGATGGATCCGGGCCACCGGCTCGCCCGTGAAGTCCTGCGCCGCCAGGATCACCAGGTCCGAGGCCCCGCGCTCGGGGTTGTGGACATACGCGATCGCGTACCCGTCGTCCTCGGCGGCCCGCTCGTCGCAGGGGTCCGACGCCACGAACACGGCCTCGCTCGCCGCCGCGCCCCGCGGCAGCCGGTGCACCTGCGAGGTGCCGCGCAGCAGGTCGTGCTTGATGAGCGCGTTGCTGAAGGCCCGGTCGGGCGGCGGATCCCCGTCGACCGCCTGATAGGCCACCACCATCTCGGCGGAGGCCGCCGAGTACCCGTAGCGGTGCCGGCGGGACACCAGCGCCTCGTTGACGCGCGGGAACTCCTGGGGGCGGTCGTCGAGGGTCCGGGTCCGTACCCGACCCTGACGCAGATCGACGGTCCAGCGGTCCAGGCGGGGGGTGCCCGCTCCGTACGGGCCACCGGAGCCGTTGCCCGCCACGAGGAAGTGCGCGTCGAAGTTGGTCATGTCGATGACCAGGTTCGACCCCTCCTCGTAGGCGTTGAGGGTGTGCGAGTAGTACACCGGGTCGACCTCGAACCAGCGGACCGCGCCCCCGGCCCGCGGCAGTACGCCCACCCTCGCCGGATGCCGGTCGTTCCAGACGTACGGCACGATGTCGCCGCGCTCGGCGCCCGCCGGGTCGAAGGTGACCGGCATGTCGAGGATGATCACGTACCGCTCGGTGAGCGCGAAGTCGTGGATCATGGGCGCGTCGGCCACCGGGACCCGCGTGCTGCGCGAGACGCGTCCCGTGGGGTCCACGACCAGGTGCCGCAGGTGGTCCCAGGTCGGGTAGTAGGCGATCGCGTGCAGCTCACCGGCGTACGCGTCGAACTTGGTGTGCGCCGTGAACGCGCCCTCCAGGGTGCCCCGGAAGTCGTAGGTGCCCACCGTGTTCAGCTCCCCGTCGAGCTCGTACGGCAGCGGACCGCTCTCCTGCAGTGCCAGGATCCGCCCCCGGTGGGGGATCACATGGGTGTTGCAGGGGAAGTCGTCCGGCGGCACCGGACCCGGACGGGGCTCGCCGAGCTTCTTCGCCACCTGGGAGGAGCGCACCCAGCGGTTGCGGTACCACTCGGCGCGGCCCTCGCGCAGCCGGACGCCGTGCACCATTCCGTCGCCGAGCATCCAGTGGTGGGCTCGGGGGTCCTCCAGGCCCAGCACATTGGGGCCGTTGCGCAGGTAGCGGCCGTTCAGCTCGCGGGGGATGCGCCCGGTGACCGGCAGGTCGAAGGCGGTCAACTCCTCGGTGACCGGCTCGAAGGCGCCCTCCAGGAACGGGAAGCGGCGCACCGGTGCCTGCCGTTGCGCCGCGGCGGCGGGTCCCGCCCCCACTCCCGTGCCGGCCAGTCCGCCCGCGGCCGCGAGCGCCGCCGCGCCGCGCAGCACGTTCCGTCGTGTCGGGGACGTGGATCGTGTGTGGTCCGTCATCTTCCCTGCTCCTGACCGCAGTTGGTTGAGGTGACGGTCACGAGTCTGTGGCGTGGGGCGGCTCGCGTCAGGAGTGGTGAACCCCGTCCTGGGGGTGGTGCCAGGCCCCCTCTTCCGCGCGGCGGCTCAGCCGTCCAGCAGGGCCATCAGCGCCCGCGCCGCCGGACTGGTCGCCTGCGGGGGCGGCAGCAGGGCGACGGTCTCGTACACGGTCTCCCCGGTGCCCTTGACGGGCAGGGCCGTCAGCGACGGCCGCTTGTGCCGGAAGTGCTGCGGCACGACGGCCACGCCGAGGTTCTCGTCGACCAGGTCGAGGAGGCTGTGCACGTCGTTGACCTCCAGCGCCACCGTCCGGCGCACACCCGCTTCGGCGAAGACGGCGTCGGTGGTGCGGCGCGGCCCCCAGTCCGGGTGGAAGTCGACGAAGACCTCGCCGCCCAGGTCCTCCGGGGTCACGGCCGCGCCGGCCGCCGCGAGCGGGTGCGTGGGATGGCACAGCACGGTCATCGGCTCGCTGGTCAGCGGTACGGCCCGCAGCTGGTCGCTCTGCTCCCGCGTGCCCCGCACGGCGAACGCCAGGTCCAGCCGCCCGGCGGTGACCTCGTCGGCGAGCGCGCCCGAGCCCGCCTGCCGCAGACAGATCTCCACGTCCGGATGCTGCCGCCGGAACGCGGCCAGCAGCCCCGCCACATGCACCCCGGCGATGCACTGCTCGGAGCCCAGCGCGAGCATCCCGCGCAGCACCCCCTGCACCGCGGCCACCGCCTCGTGGGCGGAGCGCACCTGTGCGAGGATCCGCTCGGCCTCACCGAGCAGGGCCCGCCCGGCCGGGGTGAGCGTCACCCGGCGGGTGGTCCGCACGAACAGCGGGGTCTGCAGCTCCCGCTCCAGCGCCCGGATGGAGGCGGACAGCCCGGACTGGGACACCAGGAGCCGCTCGGCGGCCCGGGTGAAGTGCTGGTCCTCGGCGACCGCCACGAAGTGCTGGAGATGACGCAGTTCCATGATTGAGAAGCCTAGCCGCTGAATTCCATCGGATTCTTCTGTTGGACCACTGCCCCGAGGTCGCGAAAGATGGGGCGGAGGTTCAAGAGCCCTGCTCACGCCGTGCCAACCCCTCTGGAGTCGCGTTGTACACCGCACACCCCGACCGCTACGCGCGGATGCCCTACCGGCGCACCGGACGCAGCGGCCTGAAGCTTCCCGCGATCTCGCTGGGCCTGTGGCACAACTTCGGCCCGGCGGACCGCACGGTGGAGACCCAGCGAGCCATCCTGCGCCGCGCGTTCGACCTCGGTGTCACCCACTTCGACCTCGCCAACAACTACGGTCCGCCGCCCGGCGCCGCCGAGTCCGCGTTCGGCGAGGCCCTCAAGGCCGACCTCGCGGGCTACCGCGACGAGCTGATCATCTCCACCAAGGCCGGCTATCTGATGTGGCCCGGCCCGTACGGCGAGTGGGGCTCCCGCAAGTACCTGCTGTCCTCGCTGGACCAGAGCCTGACCCGGATGGGCCTGGACTACGTCGACATCTTCTACTCGCACCGCCCGGACCCGGACACCCCCCTGGAGGAGACCATGGGGGCCCTGCACACCGCGGTCCAGCAGGGCAAGGCCCTGTACGTCGGCATCTCCAACTACTCGGCCGAGCAGACCCGCGAGGCCGCCCGCATCCTCGGCGAGCTCGGCACCCCGCTCCTCATCCACCAGCCGCGCTACTCGATGCTGGACCGCCGCCCCGAGGACGGCGGTCTCCTCGACGCGCTGGACGAGCTCCAGGTCGGCTCCATCGTCTTCTCCCCGCTGGAGCAGGGCCTGCTCACCGGCCGCTACCTCGACGGCATCCCCGAGGACTCCCGCGCCGCGAGCGACAGCCCCTTCCTGAACTCCGACGCGCTCACCGAGGACCTGGTCCAGCGGCTCCGCGAGCTCGACGGCATCGCCAAGGACCGCGGCCAGACCCTCGCCCAGATGGCCCTGGCCTGGGTCCTGCGCGGCGGCCGCGTCACCTCGGCCCTGGTCGGCGCGAGCAGCCCCCAGCAGATCGAGGACAGCGTGGGCACCATCGCCAACCTGGACTTCGACACGGAGGAACTGGCGAGGATCGACGCGATCGTCAAGGCGTGACGGGCGGGTGCGCCGAGCCGTGACCGACGCGGCCGCGGCGAGCCCCGGAACCCGGGCACCGGTCACAGGCCGGTGCCCAGGCCCCGTTGACCCCGGCGTCCCCATGGCCACAGGGTGAAAGGTGCACCCCGCACCTTCACTTGCCGTGGGAGAGCCGCCGTATGCCCCAACTGTCCGAACACCTGCGCCAGGCCACACCCGTCGTCGTGGAACGCGGCGAGGGAATCCACCTCTTCGGCGCCGACGGCCGCCGCTATCTGGACTTCACCGCCGGAATCGGCGTCACCAGCACCGGACACTGTCACCCCAAGGTCGTCGCGGCCGCCCAGGAACAGGTGGCCACCCTGATCCACGGCCAGTACACGACGGTCATGCACCGCCCCCTGCAGCGGCTGGTCGACCGGCTCGGCCGGGTGCTCCCCGAGGGACTCGACAGCCTCTTCTTCGCCAACTCCGGCAGCGAGGCCGTCGAGGCGGCCCTGCGGCTCGCCCGCCAGGCCACGGGACGGCCCAACGTCGTCGTGTGCCACGGCGGTTTCCACGGACGTACGGTCGCCGCCGCGTCGATGACCACCTCGGGCACCAAGGTCCGCACCGGCTTCGGCCCACTGATGGGCGGGGTCGTCATCACCCCCTTCCCGCACGCCTTCCACTACGGCTGGGACGAGGAGACCGCGACCCGCTTCGCGCTGCGCGAGTTCGACCAGCTGCTCCAGACCGTCACCGACCCCGACGACACCGCGGCGGTCATCGTCGAGCCGGTCCTCGGCGAGGGCGGTTACGTGCCCGCCAACACCGCCTTCCTGCAAGGGCTCCGCGAACGCGCCGACCGGCACGGCATCCTGCTGGTCCTCGACGAGATCCAGACCGGGGTCGGCCGCACCGGACGCTTCTGGGGCCACGAGCACTTCGGTGTCCGCCCCGACATCCTCATCACCGCCAAGGGACTGGCCAGCGGGTTCCCGCTGTCCGGCATCGCCGCCTCCGCCGAGCTGATGCACCGGGCGCGGCCCGGTTCGCAGGGCGGCACCTACGGCGGCAACGCCGTCGCCTGCGCGGCCGCCCTCGCCACCCTCGACGTCGTCGAGGAGGAGGGCCTGGTCGCCAACGCGGCCGCGATGGGCGCCCGGCTGCGCACGGGACTGGAGGAGGTCGCCGCGAAGACGCCGGCCGTCGGGGACGTCCGGGGCCTCGGGCTGATGCTGGCGAGCGAGTTCGTCACCGACACGGGGGAGCCGGACGCCGACACCGCGGCCCGGGTGCTGCGGGCCGCCGTCGCGGAGGGCCTGCTCCTGCTGCCCTGCGGTCCGTGGGGCAACGTCGTGCGCATGATCCCGCCGCTGATCGTCGACGCGGCCGGGATCGACGAGGGGCTGCGCGCCTGGTCGGCGGCGGTGGCCGCGGCCACCGCCGGATGAACTGCTCGCCCGCGACCTTCCGTGGAGGCATCCGCACATGACCGACGTGATCGACACCGTCCCCAAGCAGCTGCACATCGGGGGGAGTTGGCTGGACGCCGCCGAGGGCGCCCGCTTCCCCGTGGACGACCCCGCGACCGGCGAGCGGCTGTGCGAGGTGGCCGACGCCTCGCCCGCCGACGGCCGGCGCGCCCTGGACGCGGCCGTGGCGGCACAGCGCGACTGGGCCGCCACCGCACCCCGCGCCCGCAGCGAGATCCTGCGCCGCGCCTACGAGATCCTCCTCGACCGGCGCGAGGACCTCGCCCTGCTGATGACCCTGGAGATGGGCAAGCCGCTGGCGGAGGCGCGCGGCGAGGTCGCCTACGCGGCCGAGTTCTTCCGCTGGTTCTCCGAGGAGGCCGTCCGTATCGACGGCGGCCTGACCCGCACACCCGACGGCGCCAACCGCGTCCTGGTGATGCGCCAGCCGGTCGGCCCCTGTCTGCTGATCACCCCGTGGAACTTCCCGCTGGCCATGGGCACCCGCAAGATCGGCCCCGCGGTCGCGGCCGGCTGCACGATGGTCCTCAAGCCCGCCCCGCAGACGCCGCTCTCCAGCCTCGCCCTCGCCGGGATCCTCGCCGAGGCCGGGCTGCCGGACGGCGTGCTCAACGTGGTGACCACCACGGACGCCGCCGGCGTGGTCGAGCCCCTGCTGCGCGGCGGCCGGGTGCGCAAGCTGTCCTTCACCGGCTCCACCCAGGTCGGACGGCTCCTGCTCGCCCAGTGCGCCGACACCGTCGTACGGACGTCGATGGAGCTGGGCGGGAACGCCCCCTTCATCGTGTTCGAGGACGCCGACCTCGACCGGGCGGTCGAGGGGGCGATGGTCGCCAAGATGCGGAACATGGGCGAGGCGTGCACCGCCGCGAACCGCTTCTTCGTCCACCGCTCGGTCGCGGAGGCGTTCTCCGCCCGGCTCGCCGAGCGCATGGCGGCCCTCACCGTCGGCCCCGGCACCGAACCCGCCAGCCAGGTGGGCCCGTTGATCGACGCGGCCGGACGCGCCAAGGCCGACGATCTGGTCCAGGACGCCGTACGGCACGGGGCGAAGGTGGTCACGGGAGGCCGGGTGCCGGACGGGCCGGGCCACTTCTACCCGCCGACCGTCCTCACCGGAGTCCGCCCGCAGTCACGTCTGATGCAGGCGGAGATCTTCGGACCGGTCGCCGCCGTCCTCACCTTCGACACCGAGGACGAGGTCCTGCGGGCCGCCAACGACACCGAGTGGGGCCTGGTCGGCTACGTGTTCACCCGGGACCTCGACCGCGCCCTGCGGGTTGGGGAGCGGCTGGAGACCGGGATGGTGGGCGTCAACACCGGCCTGGTCTCCAACCCGGCGGCCCCCTTCGGCGGGGTCAAGCAGTCCGGCCTCGGCCGCGAGGGCGGACGGGTCGGCATCGAGGAGTTCCTGGAGTACAAGTACCTCGCCATCCCCGTGGTGGAGGCCTGATCAGCCGGTCCGCTCCTCGATGCGCACCGTCACGGTGTCGCCCGCCTCCTTGCCGATGGCCTTTCTGACCTCGGCCTTCACGGGCAGCATGTGGGTGCCGTCGCCGAGGGCCATGAAGGAGCTCTGGAAGGGGTGCCCGTCGATCGTCCCGCGGACCTTGACGAGACCGCGGGTGCCGAAGAACTCCACGGAGGACGGCCAGTGGACACAGGTCCAGCTGCCCTTCTCCGGGTTCTTGCTGAGGACCGCGGTGAATTCCGCGTCCACTTTTCCGGTCGTGGCCATGATGTTCTCCCTCGCCGACGGCTTCTCCTCCAAGAGACCACCGGCGAGGGGAAAACTCATCGCGGCCGCCTCTCACGCTCCGGCGGGCACCCGGTCCAGGAAGCCGTGCACGCTCCTGATCCGGCCGTCCCCGGCCAGTGTGATCACATCGGATCCGGCGACCGGCGCCGACCCTCCCCCAGAGGGGGCACCCCCAGCCTCGCTCACCAGCTCCCACGAGAACCTCGCCGTGTCGTGATGGCCGTCGACCGCGCCGACCATCCGGAAGGCGAACCCCGGGAACTGCTCGTGGGCCGCCGCGATCACCGCGGCGATCTCGTCGTGGCCCGCCACGTCGGCGAGCGGGTCGGTGTAACCGCCGTCCACCGCCCAGGCGGCGGCCACGGCCTTGGCGCGGGCCTCCGGCTCACGCGCGTTCCATGCCTCGAAGTAGCGGGCGACGGCACTTTCGTAACGGTTCGTGTTCGCGGACATGGGACATCAGCCTCCATCGAGGTCGTCCGTGCTGGTGGGACCTGGTGGGACAACCCTGCCCGGGGCGCCCGGAGCCGTCGATTACCTCCGGGGTCATGACGTTTGAACGAGTACCCGTCAGATTTCGGCCAGAAGGGCGGGTGAATATGCCAGGAGACTGGCCAAAAAGACGTGGTGACAGTGTTTCAGTAGTGAACATACTCGACTGACAGGCCCTTCACATCGAGCGAAGAGCCCGTCACATACAGCAGCAAGAACCGCGTACCGCACAAGAGGCGCACGGAAAGCGAGGCCCTGCCGGCAGTCGAGGGAGCAAGCGGGGGAGTGGATCGTGCACGACGAATTCCTGTGCCACGTCACGGGGTACGGCATCTGCGACGGACGGCGCATCGGCGTACCCCTCGGGACCTACCGCGCGCCCACCCTTGCCCTCGCCCTGTGGTGGTTACGCGACCGGGCCTCGTGGATCGCCGACCGGCTGGACCCGCAGCCCGGGGCCGAGTACATCCCGCCGGGCGCCCTCGCCCCCGTCGCCGACACCGTGCTCGACGTGCCCGCAGTGATGCGGGCCTGGTGTGCCGATCTGTACCAACAGGAGCTGGTCGCCGACGAGTTGGCGGCCGGGCGGCTGGTCAGGATCGCCGCGTGCGACGACACCACCGAGTACGAACTGCTCGCCGAGTCCGTGGACGCCGTGAGAATGCACCGGATGGCCTCGGCGCTCTTCACTCCCGTCGCCTGAGCCGCGCCACCGCTCCTCGCCCGCCGCAGCCATGCCCGCTCGCCGCCACCCGATCCCCGTCGCCGGGCGGCCAAAGGGGTGAATCGCTAGAATTCAGGCATGGCGGAGCGGCCGGTCGCACCGACGGCGCCCGAGCTCGTCCTGGAGACCGACACCGGCTCCACGGTGATGAGCCCGGGCCACGACTACCACGTCGGACGCGACCCGTTGAGCGACATCGTGATCGACGATGCCCGGGTCTCGTGGCACCACGCGGTGCTGCGACCCGAGGCCGGTCATTGGACCATCGAGGACGAGAACAGCACCAACGGCACCTTTGCCGACGGCCGCCGGGTCCGCGAGTGGGCCGTCGGCCCCGGCAGCGTCATCCACTTCGGCAGCCCCTCCGACGGACCCTGCGCGGTCCTGCTGGGCCTGCCCGCCCCCGAGCGCCCCTCGGCGGTCTCGATGCCCGGCCTCACCGGCACCTTCCGCAGGCCCACGGCGGTCCGCCCACTGCCCACCCGCACGGTCCGCATCGGCCGCGCCGACGACAACGACCTCGTCGTCGACGACCTGGTCGTCTCCCGCCACCACGCCGAGCTGCACGCCCTGCCCGACGGCAGCTACGAGATCGCCGACCTCGGCAGCCACAACGGCACCTACCTCAACGGCCGGCCCGTCACGAGCGCCCCCCTCGGCGCCGGGGACATCGTCGGCATCGGCCACTCGGCGTTCTGCCTCGTCGGCGACACGCTCCAGGAGTACGTCGACACCGGCGAGGTCTCGCTCGACGTCCAGGACCTCACGGTCGCCGTCGACCGCGGCCGCAAGACCCTGCTCGACCACGTGTCCTTCCCGGTGGGGGAGAAGTGCCTGCTCGCGGTCGTCGGCCCGAGCGGCGCCGGCAAGTCCACCCTCCTGAACGCCCTCACCGGCCAGCGCCCCGCCGACCACGGGACCGTCCTGTACGACGGCCGCGACCTCTACCGCGACTACGCCGAACTGCGCCAGCGCATCGGCCTGGTCCCGCAGGACGACATCCTGCACGCCCAGCTGACCGTCCGCAGCGCGCTGTCCTACGCCGCCGAACTGCGCTTCCCGCAGGACACCGCGAAGGCCGAACGCCGCGAACGCGTCGACGAGGTCATCCGCGAGCTCGGCCTGGAACAGCGCGCCCGCCAGCCCGTGCACAGCCTCTCCGGCGGACAGCGCAAGCGGGTCAGCGTGGCCCTGGAACTGCTCACCAAACCGTCGCTGCTCTTCCTGGACGAACCGACCTCCGGCCTCGACCCCGGCATGGACCGCTCGGTCATGCACATGCTGCGCGGCCTGGCGGACGACGGCCGCACGGTCATCGTCGTCACCCACAGCGTCCTGAGCCTCGATGTCTGCGACCGCCTCCTCGTCCTCGCCCCCGGCGGACGGATCGCCTACTACGGCCCGCCCGAGGACGCCCTCCCCTACTTCGGCTTCACCCAGTGGCCCGAGGCGTTCGAAGCCTTCGAACGCGACCAGGACCGCGACTGGGCGGGCG
>NZ_RSAJ01000829.1 GCF_003933965.1 Streptomyces sp. RP5T | reverse complement strand
GCGAAACACAGGCAGGAAACGCGCTCTCCCTACCTTCGGGCTCAGTCAGTCACAGCAGGACCCGAGCCCCGTCGCACCGTGGAGGCGTCATGACAGCCCCTAGTACAGCCCCCGCACCCCCGAGCAGGGGCGGTCGCTGGATCCAGCACTGGGATCCGGAGAACGAGACCTTCTGGAAGGAGGGCGGCGAGAAGGTCGCCAAGCGGAACCTGCTCTTCTCCGTCCTCTCCGAGCACATCGGGTTCTCGATCTGGACCCTGTGGTCCGTGCTGGTGCTCTTCATGGGACCGGAGTACGGGCTGACCCCCGCGGACAAGTTCCTGCTGACGTCCATGGTCACGCTCGTCGGGGCCGTCGTCCGCGTCCCCTACACCTTCGCCGTCGCGATCTTCGGCGGGCGCAACTGGACGATCATCTCGGCCAGCCTGCTCCTCGTCCCGACCATCGCCGCGTTCACCGTGATGGAGCCGGGGACCTCGTTCAACACCTTCCTCCTCGTCGGTCTGCTGGCCGGTATCGGAGGCGGCAACTTCGCGTCGTCCATGACCAACATCAACGCCTTCTTCCCCCTCCGCAAGAAGGGGTGGGCCCTCGGACTCAACGCCGGCGGCGGCAACATCGGCGTCCCGGTCATCCAGCTGGCCGCCCTCGCGATCATCGGTGCCAGCGGCGGGCCCCGGGTGCTGCTCGGGATCTACATCCCGCTCATCGTCGTGGCCGCTGTCCTCGCCGCGCTCTTCATGGACAACATCGAGAACGTGAAGAACGACACCGGCGCCGCGAAGGACGCCGCCCGGGACGGCCACACCTGGATCATGTCCTTCCTCTACATCGGCACTTTCGGCTCGTTCATCGGCTACAGCTTCGCCTTCGGGCAGGTGCTGACGAACCAGTTCGGCCGCACCCCGCTGGAGGCCGCGTACGTCACCTTCATCGGCCCGCTGCTCGGCTCGCTGATCCGTCCGGTGGGCGGCGCGCTGGCCGACAAGTACGGCGGCGCGAAGATCACGCTGTGGAACTACGTCGCGATGGGTGCGGCGACCGCCGTCCTCATCGCCGCCAGCATGGAGAAGTCGCTGGCCCTGTTCACCGTCGCGTTCGTGGTGCTGTTCGTCCTCACCGGCATCGGCAACGGCTCGACCTTCAAGATGATCCCCGGCATCTTCCACGCCAAGGCCCTCGGCAAGGGGCTCGAAGGGGAAGAGGCGGCCGCCTACGGACGCCGTCTCTCCGGTGCCTCCATGGGTCTCATCGGCGCGGTGGGCGCGCTCGGCGGTGTCGGCATCAACCTCGCCTTCCGCCAGTCCTTCCTCTCCTACGGCTCCGGCACCGGCGCGTTCGTCGCCTTCCTCGCCTTCTACGCGGCCTGCTTCGGGGTCACCTGGGCCGTATACCTTCGCCGTACGGCTGTCCAGGGCCGGGCCGCGACCGCCGCAGAGGCGAAGCCGCAGCTCAGCTACGCCGAGGTGTGACGTAACACTGGCGACATGAACCGGAACCGAGCCTGTCACGAGCCGTTGACAGGCTCGGTCGGCATGTAGGGACGACCCACGTACGACCACGTACGACCCACGTACGCCTCACGTACGACTGTGTAGGACGACTCGAGTGCGGGACGAGAGCCATGTACGAGCAACAGCAGGAACCAGAGCGACACGGCCCCCTCGCGGGGTTCACCGTGGGAGTCACGGCCGCCCGCCGGGCTGACGAACTCGGTGCGCTGCTCCAGCGCCGCGGGGCCGCGGTCCTGCATGCGCCCGCCCTGCGGATCGTGCCCCTCTCCGACGACAGCGAGCTGCTCGCGGCGACGAAGGACCTGATCGACCAGGCACCGGACGTGGTGGTGGCCACCACGGCCATCGGTTTCCGGGGGTGGGTCGAGGCCGCCGACGGGTGGGGGCTCGGCGAGGCGCTCCTGGACCGGCTGCGCGAGGTCGAACTGCTCGCGCGCGGGCCGAAGGTGAAGGGGTCGGTACGGGCCGCCGGGCTGACGGAGGACTGGTCACCGTCGTCCGAGTCGATGGCCGAGGTGCTGGACCGGCTGCTGGAGGAGGGCGTCGAGGGCCGCCGGGTCGCCATCCAGCTGCACGGGGAGCCGCTGCCCGGGTTCGTGGAGGCGCTCCGGGCCGGGGGAGCGGAGGTCGTGGGTGTGCCGGTGTACCGGTGGATGCCGCCGGAGGACATCGGGCCGGTGGACCGGCTGCTGGACGCGACGGTCTCCCGGGGGCTGGACGCGCTGACCTTCACGAGCGCGCCCGCCGCGGCCTCGCTGCTGTCCCGCGCCGAGGACCGGGGGCTGCTGCCCGAGCTGCTCGCCGCGCTCAACCACGACGTGCTGCCGGCGTGTGTCGGTCCGGTGACCGCGTTGCCCTTGCAGGCACGGGGAGTGGACACCGTCTCGCCCGAGCGCTTCCGGCTCGGACCGCTCGTGCAGCTGCTGTGCCAGGAGCTGCCCGGACGGGCCCGTTCGCTGCCCATCGCCGGCCACCGGGTGGAGATCCGGGGCCACGCGGTGCTGGTCGACGGGGTGCTGCGGCCGGTGCCGCCCGCGGGGATGTCGTTGCTGCGGGCGCTGTCCCGGCGGCCCGGGTGGGTGGTCTCCCGGGCGGAACTCCTGCGGGCCCTGCCCGGCGCGGGCCGCGACGAGCACGCGGTCGAGACGGCGATGGCCCGCCTCCGTACGGCCCTCGGCGCCCCGAAGCTGATCCAGACGGTGGTCAAGCGGGGCTACCGCCTGGCCCTGGACCCGGCGGCCGACGCGAAGTACGCGGACGCGTAGCGGGCGGGGGGAGGGGGCGGCAACGGTTCGTTCCGGGTGCCGGTGCCGGTGCCGGTGCCGGTGCCGGTGCTGGCTTGGCGGGTGTCTCGTCTCGGCCGCCGAGGTGTAGCGCGCCCGCATTCACCTGGTG
>NZ_RSAJ01000828.1 GCF_003933965.1 Streptomyces sp. RP5T | reverse complement strand
TGTCGGGGGTGGGCGCCGCTTCGGCGGTACGGCCGTCTGCCGGACGGCCGGGTTGCACAGCGGGCTGTGTGTCGGTCGCGTCCCGGGTTTCGGGGTCCGTGGTGCCGGGAGCCGGCCGGGCGGGGTGGTGAGGTGCCGTCTCGGTGGTTCGGCCGTTCGGGTGGCCCGCGCCCGGGACCGCCGACGGGCGTGCCAGGAGCCGAAGCCATCTGCCCAGCGTCTCCCGCAGCTCCTGCGGGTGTACGACCGCGTCCGCCGCGCCCGCCGCGACCTGGGCCTCGGCCGAATACGCCGCCGGGTCGGCGTCCGGCGGGCGGACCCGGGAGCCCGCGAAGCCGACCTGGGCCCCCGGCAGGGCGAGGATCACGTCGGCGCCCGCGCCCAGGGTGGCCCAGCCGCCGCCCGTGGTCGGGTCGCGCAGCACCGCGATCTGCGGCAGGCCCGCCGCCCTGGTGAGGGCCGACTCGCGTGCCACGCGCTGGAGTTGGGACAGGGCGAGCATGCCCTCCTGCATACGGCTGCCCCCCGTGGCCACCAACGGCACGACAGGGAGGCGGTGTTCACGCGCGTACCGGTACGCCACCTCCAGCCGGTCGCCGGTGCGCTCGCCCAGCGAGCCGCCGAGGAAGCCGAACTCGAAGGCGATCAGGACGGCTCGGGTGCCCTCGACGTACGCGGTGCCGCAGACGACCGACTCCTGCTCACCGGTGCGTTCGGCGGCGCGGGCGCGCGAGGCGTCGTAGCCCTGCCAGGCGAGCGGTCCGTCCGGCTTCGACTTCCTTTCGGGGTAGCGGAGTTCGGAGAAGTCGTCGGCGAGCAGTGCGATCACCTCGCGCGCGGACGGACGCTCAGGCATGCAGGGCCCGCTTCATGATCTTGCCCATGTCGTTGCGGGGCAGGGAGTCGATGTGGTGGACGACCCGGGGCCGCTTGTGCGGGGCCAGGCGTCGGGCCACATGGTCCGCCAACTCCTCCAGCGAGGGCGGGGACTGGGCGTCCGCCGGGACGATCCACGCCACGATCCGCTCGCCCAGGTCCGGGTCCGGCTCCCCGGTCACCGCCGCCTCCCGCACCCCGGGGTGCTCCAGCAGCGCGTTCTCGATCTCGCCCGCCCCGATCTTGTAACCCCCGCTCTTGATCAGGTCGGTGGCCTTGCGGCCGACGATCCGCACGTATCCGTCCGCGTCCCGCACCGCCATGTCCCCCGTACGGAACCAGCCGTCCGCCGTGAACGCGGCCGCCGTCGCGTCCGGCCGGTTGAGGTACTCGGTGAACAGGTTGGGCCCGCGCACCTGGATCTCGCCCACCGTCTCGCCGTCGTACGACGTGATCGGCGACCCGTCCTCCTCCACCAGCCGCAGCTCCACGCCCGGCAGCGGTACGCCCACCGTTCCGGCGCGCGGCTCGCCGTCGGCGCGCACGCTGGTGTTCATGAGGGTCTCCGTCATGCCGTAGCGCTCGACGACCCGGCGGCCGGTCGCGGCCGCGATGCGCTCGTGGTCGTGGACGGGCAGCGCGGCCGAGCCGGAGACCAGGAGGCGGGCTCCGGCCAGCGCCTTCGCCAACTCGGGCTCGCCGGAGAGGGTTTCGGCGATGCGGTGGTACATCGTCGGGACACCGAAGAGCATGGTCGCGCCGCCGTTCAGCTCACGGGCCACCCCCTCGGTGCTGAACCGGCCGAGGTGGCGGACCGAGCCGCCGCGACGGAGCGGGCCGAGGATGCCGAGGACCAGGCCGTGCACATGGAACAGGGGCAGGCCGTGCACGAGGACGTCCCGCGCGGTCCACTGCCAGGCGTCGGCGAGGGCGTCCAGGGTGGTGGCGACCGCCCTGCGGGGGATCACCGCGCCTTTCGGCGGGCCCGTGGTGCCGGAGGTGTACACGACCAGGGCGGGGTCGTCGTCGCGCGCCGGGCTCTCGGGGGCGGGACCGCCGGTGCCGTGCACGTCGACGTCCAGGCGCTCCAAGTCGAGCACGGCGGAGGGGAGTTCGGCACCGGGTGCGGCGAGCAGCAGGCCCGGGGCGCTGTCGTTCAGGATGTGCCCGAGCTCCTTCTCGCCGGACTTCGGGTTGAGCGGGACCGCCGCGACCCCGGCCTCCAGCGCGGCCACCACGGCCACCGCGGTCTCCAGTTCCGGCGTCGCCCAGACGGCCACACGGTCGTACCGCGCGAGACGGGCCGCCAGGGTGCCGGTGGCGGCGGCGAGTTGCGCGTAGGTGAGTGAGCGGTCGCCGAACCGCAGGGCGGGACGGTCCGCCGTGGCGCCCCTGAGGGCCGGGAAGAGAGAGGTCACGCTTCCAACTCCTAACCTGTTGTCGCCTGTCGGTCCTACCCGAACCCCGGCACGACCATGACCAGCCACACCACCGCGGGCACCACCGCGACCACGATGCCTCCGTAGATCATCAGCTGCCGGAAGAAACGCTCGCGGTCCACGTCCGGTGCCGCGGCCAGCACCAGCGCCCCGTTCGTCGAGAACGGGCTCACGTCCACGACCGTCGCCGACACCGCCAGCGCCGCCACCATCCCGACCGCGCCGATCTCGCCCTGGGCGAGGAACGGCACCGCGAGCGGGATCAGCGCGCCCATGATCCCCACGGAGGAGGCGAACGCGGAGACGATCGCACCGATGTAGCACAGCAGTACGGCGGCCAGCAGCGGGACGCCGATGCCGCCGACGCCCTCACCGGCCCACTTGATCGTGCCCATCTCGTCCAGCACGCCGACGTAGGTGAGGACACCGCAGATCAGCAGCACCGTCGTCCAGGCGATCTGCCCGACCGCGGTGCGGCTGTCCTGCGGCCAGGCGGCGCTCAGGAGCACCGCGAGGGTGATCGAGGTGAGCCCGGCGTCGAGGTCGAAGGCGAGGACGGCCACGACCAGGGCGACCAGGGAGGTCAGGGTTGCGG
>NZ_RSAJ01000827.1 GCF_003933965.1 Streptomyces sp. RP5T | reverse complement strand
GGTGTACCCCACACTCTTTGTCCGGAGTCCACCAAGCCGCTGTTCAAGGCTTTGTCGACCGTTGACGGTGATCGGCCCGAGGACGCCGGGATAGCGTCACCGTGTCCCCTGTCGATCACACCCGCGGAGTCCCCATGAGCACCGCCGTCGCCCCCGCCCGCACCGGCCAGGTCCTCGCCGACCTGATCCCCGCCTCCCGCGTCCGGGACATCGCGCTCGTGGCCGGCGGCGCCGCGCTCACCGGTCTCGCTGCCCAGCTCTCCGTGCCCGTGCCGGGCTCCCCGGTGCCGGTGACCGGCCAGACCTTCGCCGCGCTGCTCGTCGGCACCACCCTCGGGGCCCGCCGCGGTGTCGCCTCCCTCGCGCTGTACGCGCTGGCGGGCCTCGCCGGACTCCCGTGGTTCGCCCAGGGCACCTCCGGGTTCTCGGTCTCCTTCGGCTACATCCTCGGCATGATCCTGGCCTCCGCCGCCGTCGGCGCCCTGGCCCGCCGCGGTGCCGACCGGAGCGTGTGGCGGACGGCCGGTGCCATGCTCGTGGGCGAGGCGATCATCTACGCGGTCGGTGTCCCGTACCTCGCCTACGCCGCCGACATGTCGCTGTCCGCCGCCGTCGCGGCCGGCCTCACCCCCTTCCTCCTCGGCGACGCCCTCAAGGCGGCCCTCGCGATGGGCCTCCTGCCCACCGCCTGGAAGCTCGTCAGGCGCTGACAGTCTTCAAGAAGAGGCGCGCCGGGTCGTGGCGCGAACACGGTGGAGGCGTGACCTGACGGACACCGTCAGGTCACGCCTCCACCTCTTCTCTCTCGTTCTCTCCCGCGGATCAGCAGGTGCGCTGCGGGCGCCGCCGCGACCACCACAGCCCGGCCACTCCCGCCGACATCAGCGCCGCACCCGCGGCCCCGAGGGGCAGCAGGTCACGTGCCGGGCCGGTCTTCGGCAGTTCGCCCGAGGCTTCCCCGCCCGGTGCCACCGGCTTGTTGTCGGTGCCCAGCAGCAGCGGGGTGGCCGGGGCGTTCGGCGACGGGTTGGTCGTACCGAACGGAACCGGGCCCTGCTGCCAGAACGTCTTCTTCCCGTCTTCGGTCTGCACCGGCAGACAGATCTTTCCGGTCTTCTTGAGATCGAACGTCGCATCAACGGCGTACGACTTCGACTTGCCTGCCGCGAGATTGCCGATGGGGCAGGCGAAACCGCTGTTCGAGCCCTCCGGTAGGTCTTTTTCTTCGATCGGAGAGCAGCCTTGAACGTTATTGACCGTCATGCCGTCGAATCCGACGACCAGAAGCCTGATTTTTCCGCTGTCCTTGCTCCCGTCGTTCTTCACGGTGGCCGTGAGATCGGTCTTCTGCGAGCTGTTGTCGACAGAGATCCTCTCGGGCAGTGTCGTCTTCAGCTCCACACCGGCCGGTGCCTCGTCAACAGCTTTTCCCCCCTTGCTGCTTGCCGGTCCCTCGTCCGCGCTCGCGGTGCAGGAAAAGATCATCACCGTCGCGAAGGATGCCGTGACCAGCGATCCGGCGATGGTCGTCATACGACGAGAACTCATGTTCGTCCCCCTTGGCTGCGCCTGAATTCGCAGTACTTGAAGAGGTACCACAAGATTTCTCCGCACTATGCTGGTACGGCGCGAAGTGTGACCATTGTGTTCCACTCGGGACATCGTTGAGGGGGTGCAGCGGATTGCCGGGGAATACGGGAGACACGGGAAATGCGAGGCGCGGCGGAGTTCCAGGGCTCCTGGTGACGGGGCGCTATCGCCTGGTCGAGAGCATCGGTCAGGGAGGAATGGGACGGGTGTGGCGGGCCGCCGACGAAATGCTCGACCGCCAGGTCGCGGTCAAGGAGATGCGGATCGACGGCCTCGACGCGGAGGACACCCGCACCCGCCGTGAGCGGACCCTGCGCGAGGCCAGGGCGACGGCCCGTATCGACCACCCGAACGTCGTACGGGTCTACGACGTCGTGGACGAGGGCGAACGCCTGTGGATCGTCATGGAGTTGGTCAACGGCCGCTCCCTGGAACGGATGACGGTGGAGGACGGCCCGCTCGGCCCGCGCGAGACGGCACTGCTCGGCCTCGGCCTGGTGCGGGCCCTGCGACAGGTCCACGCGCGGGGCGTCCTGCACCGGGACATCAAACCCGGCAACGTCCTGGTGGAGGCCGGTGACCGCACCGGCCACCGGATCGTGCTGACGGACTTCGGCATCGCCGCGATGCAGGACACCGAGGCGCTCACCATGGTCGGCATGCTCGTCGGCTCCCCCGACTACATGGCCCCCGAGCGGGTCTCGGGCCGGCCGCAGGGGCCGCCGTCGGACATCTGGTCCCTGGGAGCGACGCTGTGCGCGGCCCTCGGCGGCCGCTCACCCTTCTCCCGCGACACCACCCTCGCCACGCTGCACGCCGTCCTCTACGAGGAGCCCGAACTCCCCGCGACGGCGGGTCCGTTGACCGACATCCTGAGGGCCCTGCTGGAGAAGGACCCCTCGATACGCCCGGGCCTGGACGAGGTCGAGTCGTCCCTGCGAGAGACCGCGTACCCGTCCCCTACGCCGACTTTGCGGATGGAGCCGGGGTTGGAGCCGGGCGAGGAGCGGAGGCCTCCCGGCGCCGGGGGAGGACCGAGCCGGGAACCTCGGGCGGGGGACCCGGAACGGAGGCTCCTTTCCGCACAGGCGGAGCCCACGGACGAGGGGAGTTCCGAGGAAGCTTCGGGCAGCGGCGAAGGGGGCGCGGGACAAGGGCTGAGTGCTGGAGGGACGTCGGGCTCGGGCTGGGGAGACCCGACGGGGCCTCCCGTCCTGGCTGGGAGAGATTCCGCGTCGGCTTCCGCGACAGGTCTGCCGTTGTCAGAGCGGGCCGTGAGCCAGGAGGGAGAGGGCGCTGGGCCTAGGGCGGGCCCTGGAACTGATGCGCCGACTCCGACGGAAGGGCCGGC
>NZ_RSAJ01000826.1 GCF_003933965.1 Streptomyces sp. RP5T | reverse complement strand
GCCAGGTGGCGCCCGGCGGGAGGAACTCCGCCACGTGCGGGACCTCGTCCGGGCCGACGGCTCGCAGGCGGTGCCGTGCGCCGTTCTCGGACGGGGTGGGCAGGGTGGCGGTGGGGAGGGAACGAGTGGTCGCCATGAGGTCAGCTCTTTCGCGCGAGAGGGGCGTCGGGGGACGTACGTCTGCGCGCTGGCCGAAGGCCGGGGTGTACGGCTTTAGAGGGCCGGCGCGTTCGTCGCGCGGCAACACACCCGGTCGAAGTCGTGGTGCTGACGGGAGGGCCAGAAGGGCTCGAGGTCATGGCGACCCGTCGCGGTGATCTTCTGGTAGCCGGTCATGAGCCCATTGAAGCAGACACCGGCGCGCGGCAGGAGCCTTCTCTCACTGGCCGGACGGTCACCGGCGAAAAACCGGACGGCCCCCCGGCGTGAAATCGGTGTGACACGACACCGAGGGGCGCCCACCGTGGCCGGTGGACGCCCCTCGGGGAGCAGCGGGGATCAGACCTGGCCGGCCTTCTCCAGCGCGGAGCAGCAGGTGTCGACGAGCAGACGCGTCACCACGTACGGGTCGACGTTGGCGTTGGGACGGCGGTCCTCGATGTAGCCCTTGCCGTCCTTCTCGACCTGCCACGGGATGCGGACCGAGGCGCCGCGGTCGGAGACGCCGTAGGAGTACTCGTTCCACGGGGCGGTCTCGTGCAGGCCGGTGAGGCGGTCGTCGATGCCGGCGCCGTAGTTCTTGACGTGGTCGAGCGGCTTGGAGCCCTCGCCCAGCGACTCGGCGGCGGTGATGATCGCGTCGTAGTTCTCGCGCATCGCCTTGGTGGAGAAGTTGGTGTGCGCGCCCGCGCCGTTCCAGTCGCCCTTCACCGGCTTCGGGTCCAGGGTCGCGGCGATGCCGAAGTCCTCGGCGGTGCGGTAGAGCAGCCAGCGGGCCACCCACAGGTGGTCGGAGACCTCCAGCGGGGAGACCGGGCCGACCTGGAACTCCCACTGTCCGGGCATGACCTCGGCGTTGATGCCGGAGATCGCGAGGCCCGCCTTCAGGCAGTTGTCCAGGTGCGCCTCGACGACGTCACGGCCGAAGATCTCGTCGGCGCCGACACCGCAGTAGTAGCCGCCCTGCGGGGCCGGGAAGCCGCCCTTGGGGAAGCCGAGGGGGTAGCCGTCCTTGAAGAACGTGTACTCCTGCTCGATGCCGAAGATGGGCTCCTGCGCGGCGAACTTCTCCGCGACCTCGGCCAGCGCGGCACGGGTGTTGGACTCGTGCGGCGTCATGTCGATGTCGAGGACCTCGCACAGCACGAGGATGTCGTCGCCGCCGCGGATCGGGTCGGGGCAGGAGAAGACCGGCTTGAGGACACGGTCCGAGGAGTGGCCCTCGGCCTGGTTCGTGGAGGACCCGTCGAAGCCCCAGATCGGAAGCTCCGCGCCCTTGGCGTCGTCCGCCAGGATCTTCGTCTTGGAACGGAGCTTGGCCGTCGGCTGGGTGCCGTCGATCCAGATGTACTCAGCCTTGAAGGTCACGGGCCACTTCCTTCGGGGATGTGTCTACGCACTGCGGGTGCTGCGGCGCTGCGGCACTGAAACGCCGCCACTTGATGCCCGCGAGCCTGTCAACAGGCGATTTCCCGGTCATTGCTCGAATGTGAACCCCGTGTTACCTGGTGGTGCTGTGGCGGGATTCACTGTGTGAGCGCTACGGGCGGCGTGAAAGTCGACAGGGCGACACGGCGTCCGTGGCTCGCGCGCCTCGTATGCAAAGGGTGTATCTGGCACCACCCCCCGACCGGCCGCTCAGGCCCCGTGACCGGCGTCCGCACCTCGACCAGACTGACGGCATGAGCATCGAGAAGGACAGCGGCGGTATCGGTACGAAGGCGCGGGCCGTCGGGCTCGCGGCCCTGCGCGGGTTGGGGCTGGCGCTGGTGACGCTGCCGGGGGCGGTCGTCGGGCTCGTCCTCGCCCTGGTGTCCCTCGCGCTCGTACCGCTCGGGATCGGGCTGATCACGACCCCGTGGGTGCTGACGGGGGTGCGCGTCCTCGCGGACTGGCGGCGGGTGCTGGCGGCCCAGTGGGGCGGGGTGCGGATCCCGTCGGCGTACCGGCCGGTCGCGAAGGACGCCAACCCCTGGACGCGCACCTTCGGGATGCTGCGCGACCCGGCGACCTGGCGGGACCTGCGGTGGCTGCCGGTGGACATGACGGCGGGGTTCGTGACCGCCCTGTCGGCGGCGGTGGTCGTCCTCTACCCGCTGGAGGGGCTCGCGGTCGCGGCCGGGCTGTGGCGTCCGCTCTCCTCGTCGGGCGGTTACTGGTACGGCTTCGTGCGCGTCGCCGACCAGAGCTCCGCGCTCGCCGCCGGCGCCCTGGGCCTCGCCCTGCTGGCCCTCGCCCCCCTGGCGCCCCGGCTGCTGAGCGTCCACTTCCGCCTCACCCGGGCCGTACTCGGTGCCGGACAGGGCGAGTTGGCCGAGCGGGTCCGTGTCCTCACCGAGAGCCGGCGGGACGCGGTGGACACCTCCGCGGCCGAACTGCGGCGCATCGAGCGGGACCTGCACGACGGGGCGCAGGCCCGCCTGGTCGCCATGGGCATGGATCTCGGCACCATCGAGGTGCTCCTCGACAAGGACCCCGAGCAGGCCAAAAAGCTCCTCGCGCAGGCCCGTCAGTCCTCGGTGGACGCGCTCACCGAGCTGCGCGACCTGGTGCGCGGCATCCATCCGCCGGTGCTGGCGGAGCGCGGACTGGGCGACGCGGTACGGGCGTTGGCCCTGCGGATGCCGGTCCCGACGGAGGTGAACGTGGACCTGCCGGTCCGTGCGGACGCCCCGGTGGAGTCCGCCGCCTACTTCGCCGTCAGCGAGGCGCTCACCAACGCGGTCAAGCACGCGGGCGCCGACCGGATCTGGATCGACCTGCATCACGTGAGGGAGAGGGAAGGGG
>NZ_RSAJ01000825.1 GCF_003933965.1 Streptomyces sp. RP5T | reverse complement strand
GCTCAGGATGCGGGGGAGGGGGCGGCGGGCCACTGCTGTCTCCTGGAGGTGCGTGCGGACGGGAAGGGCGGCGTCAGAACTTGATGCCGCCGAGGAGGCTCGCCAGGCTCTCGCCGCCGGCCTTGATGCTCGGGGCGATGGCCGTGCTGGCCAGGTAGAAGCCGAACAGCGCCGAGATCAGGGCGTGCGAGGCCTTGAGCCCGTCCTTGCGGAAGAAGATGAAGACGACGATGCCGAGCAGTACGACACCCGAGATGGAGAGGATCATTTTCGGTGCTCCTGGTTCGTGGGGACAGTCACCATGAGTACTTCCAGCATCACAGCATGTATCCATACGACAAAAGGTGCAAATGAATGAAATTTTCGCGTTTTCACTTGGTTGGCGGAGCCCAGGTGATCCTTACGTCCGGCACTTCGGGTCATCTGTACCGCGAGCCAGTACCCTTGCGATTCACCTGAACGGTTGTATGAGAGGCGGTCCGGCCGATGACTGAAGCCCCCGACCCGGAGGTCGTGGAGCTGGCGACCAAGATCTTCGATCTGGCCCGGCAGGGGCAGACCGAGGCGCTCGTGGCGTACGTCGACGCGGGTGTTCCGGCGGGCCTCACCAACGACCGCGGGGACTCCCTCGTGATGCTCGCCGCCTACCACGGCCACGCGGACGCGGTCCGCGCGCTCGTCGCCCGCGGGGCGGCGGCCGGCGGGGTCAACGACCGGGGGCAGACGCCGCTCGCCGGAGCCGTCTTCAAGGGTTCCGCGGACGTCATCGAGGCCCTGCTGGACAGCGGCGCCGACCCGGCCGAGGGCACTCCCTCGGCTCTCGACACGGCCCGGATGTTCGGCAGGACGGAACTGCTCCAGCTGTTCGCCGCGCACTGACACCTACGTTCTGACCAGCGAAGACACAGACAACGGGGGAGGCGGTACAGGGCCGCCGAAATTTCGGTCGCGGCAGATGGAAGTGCCGAGTCATCATGACGTCGTGGTTCACGGACGTGATGGTTGGGCAGGTGATGCCGCACCGCGCGGACCGTGACACGGTCCGCATGGGCCACCGACGAGAGGCAGAGGAAGATGGCTTACAGCAAGCAGGAAACGGCGGGCGCCCCGACGTGTTGTCACGCGGCCAGGTAATGCACGTCCCCGGTTGCGTCGACGCTTGATGTGAGGCTGTTTCCCATGTTCGATCCGGTCATAGCGCCCAGCGGTACGCTGCTCGGCCTGCTCCAGCGGGGCCGCGGCGACGGCACACTGCACGCGCTCACCGCCCCGCGCGCCGAGGCGCTCGCGGCCCTGAACCACTGCGTGCTGCGCGATCCCCGCCACGACTGGCAGGTGGAGAACCGCTCCCTCTACTACGCCCGTCTCTTCCTCGACCTCAATGGCGAGTTGGACGAGATCGAGGCGCACCTGTTCGAGGTGGACGACGTCTTCGACACCGAGGAGTCACGCACGGGCCTCGCCCTCGCCGTCCTCGGCCACCTCGCCTCCTACGGCAGGCGCGACGCGCTCGAACTGCTGCGCCGGTACGCCGCCACGGGCTCCAACTGGGCCTGGGCGCTGGACGAACTGGCGCTGCGCGACGACGACGCCGGACTGCGCGCCCTCGCTGCACCCGTGCTCGCCCGCTTCGGCACCGATCCGGAGGGCGAGGCGGAACTGGCCGCCACCGTCCGCGACGCCTTCGAACCCAGGCCATGGCGGCTGTGGGCCGACGATCCCCGCGAATCCGTCTCCACGCGTGTGCGTGCCGCTCAGGAGGCCGGCTGTTTCGACCGCTGGCAACGCCAGATGCGGCCCGCCGGACCCCGTCCCGGGTGGAGCGTGCAGGCCGTCTTCGAGTGGGCCCAGCAGGGCGTGGAACGCGGAGCCGCGCTCCATGTGCCCGCCGCCCGATGTCTGGCCGCCGTCGCGGGCCCCGAGGACCGGCCCGAGATCCTCGCGGCCGCCGCGGACGGCACCGACGGGGCGCGCTGCACCGCGCTGCGCTATCTCGCCGACAGCAATGATCCCGACGCCTTCGACCAGATCGAGCTCGCCGCCGTCACCGGTTCGCCGGCCGTCGTGGAGGCCGCGCTCGACGCGTTCGAACGCATGCGCAGTATCGCCGCCGTCGACCGGGCACGCGGCTGGGCGCGACGGCCCGATCCGCTGGGCGCCGCCGCCGGACGTATGCTCGCCTGTCTGGGGGGAGCCCAGGACCGGGACCTCGTGCTCGCCGCCCTCCGGGAGGCCGTACGGGGCGAGGGCCCCGACGCGCCCACTCTGTGGACCCTCGTCGACGGCACCGGACGGCTGGGCATCGCCTGCGCCGCGCCCGTGCTGCGTCACATCTACCGGGAGACCGCCTCCTCCCACCTCCGCGGCCGCGCCGCCCGTGCCCTCGCCGCGACCGACCCCTCCTTCGCCACCGGCTTCGCCGTCGAATGCCTCTGGGACTGCGAGGAGACCACCCGCGAGATCGCCGCCCGGCACGCCGAGACCGGGGACACCCGGGTCGTGGAGCGACTGCGCCGGCTGGCCGCCGACCCGGCCGAGGAGGCCGAGGTCCAGACAGCCGTCCGCAGCCGTATCGGACCGGACACCGCGGCCATGTGAGACCACCTCCGGACGCGGACCCGCGGGCCCGGTCGCACCCGCCGGGTGAACTCGGGACGACCCGCGGGTCAGGCGCGCATGGACGCCGCCTGACCTGCTCGGGTGCGCAGCGCAACGCTCATGGGACGTTCACCGTTCGCAAAGATCCACGTTGACGTGGCCACGTCCGGCACGGCGAGAACACCCCTATGCGTGTCGTCATAGTGACCGAATCCTTTCCCCCCGATGTGAACGGCGTGGCCCACTGCGCGCTCCAGACCGCCCGGCACCTCGTAGATCGCGGTCACCTTCCGCTCGTCGTCGCGCCGGCCACCGCGTCCGGCCCCGGCTCCGGCGCGGACACCCTCGCGC
>NZ_RSAJ01000824.1 GCF_003933965.1 Streptomyces sp. RP5T | reverse complement strand
GCGGGGCGGTGTTCGGCAGTGCGTGGGCGGACTGCTCCGGCCGGTGGGCGCTCGGCCCGGGAGGGCTCCGGGATCCGGGCGAGCCGACCACGCGCTTTCCGGGCGACCCGCGGCAACGTGCCCGGCACGCGTGCCGGGCTGATCGCAGCAAGGGCAGGGCCTGGGCGCAGACGGCCGGTGCCGGACCTCGGGTGCCGCGGTCCTGCCGGCCACGAGAAGACGGCCGAACGGATGATCACCGCAGCCGCCACCACGAGCGTGCCGTCGTCGGGCTCGGTGATGCGGTCGCTCAGTGCGACGGCCAGCCGTCCCGTCCCGCCAGATGCAGTACCAGGGCCGCGATGTTCCACGCGTCATCCTCACCGCGATGATGGCGCCCTTCCAGGGGCAGCCCGGCGAGGGCGAGGGCCTGGGCCATACCGGGGCGCTTGCGCAGGCCGTGCACCTCGGTGAAGACCGCCTTGGCGTTGGTGTGACGGTGTCCGAAGGGATACGGCGTTCCGGTGGCCCCGCACTGCCGGGTGAACTGGTGACGGTCGTAGTCGCCCCAACTGGCCCACGGGCGCGGACCGGAGGCGTGTTCGCGGGCCAGGAGCCGGCAGGCCTCCGCGAACGTCAGTCCTCCATCGACTTCTTGCTGGGACAGCCCGGTCAACTCCGTGCAGAAGGGGCTGACTTCCGACCGGACCGGCCGCACAAGGATCCGGTGCCTCTCCACGCGCTCGGCGGTCGACAGGTCCACGACCGTCAGCCCGATCTCGATGATCTCGCTGACCGCGCCCGGGGGAGGTGAACCGGGCCAGCATGTGGCTTCGACGTCCACGACGTTCAGGAGGCCCCCGGGGCCGGTGCTGTTCATGACGGGAACCGTAAGGGTGCAGATGTGTGCGAGTCATGTCGTTTTCCCTGTACGGAGGTTCGAGAGGGGGTGGTGGAACCGAGCGTTCCGTATGAGAGTGCTGTGAATTTCCGAGTCACTTGAACACCAGGGGCCCGCCGTCCGTATGGGGCGAGGGATTTGCATGCCCGGACAGCCGACACGCGCAGGAGTAGTTCCGTGGGACGCAGCAATCGCAGACGACCGACAGGCGCACGACGTGCGACCTTCGCCGCAGTGGCCTTGATGCTCGGGGGTGGGGGCCTGGTCGCGGCGAACGTGTACGCCTCCGCCACCGAGAGCGGCACACCGCAGCAGACATCGTGGGGAGCCGTCACGATCGACTGCCCGGACGTCGGGGACACGCTCACCAGCGTCCCGGACGACTCACGGGCGGACGTGGACAAGGAGCTCGCCTCGCTGGACCAGCAGATAGCCGAGGCCTACCAGCAGCTCCAGGACCCGTCGGTGACGGACCGTGATTCCGCGCAGAGCCGGATCGTGGACCCGCTCCAGGAGAACCGCGCCGCCACGATCGAGCGCATCACCGCCGCTCTGGAACGCGCCGGAGCGCAGCCCGACGGTCTCGGCGAGATGGCCGACTGCACCCTGCGCCAGACCGAGAACCAGAACGGCGACGGCCAGGACCAGCAGCAGGGCGACCAGCAGGGCGAGGGCCAGAACCAGGACGGCCAGCAGGGCGACGGTCAGATCCAGGGGGACCAGCAGGGCAACGGCCAGGACCAGGGCGGCCAGCAGGGCAACGGCGGACAGGCCGGCAACGGCCCCGTCGCCGCGGACTACGCCGACATCAACAGCGCTCCGCCCGCCGCACAGGCGCCGCCGGCTCAGGGCGACGCCTCCCGCGGCACCTTCGTCACCAGCTGCGGTGTGAACGCGAACGGCCTGTTCAACTCGGACAACGTCATCGTCGCCCCGGGTGTCTCCAACGGCGCCCACCACTTCCACGACTACATCGGCAACCAGTCCAACACCGCCTTCGCGAGCGACCAGGACCTGGCGAACGCCGAGACGAGCTGTGTCGACCAGGGCGACAAGTCCACGTACTACTGGCCCGTGATCCGGCTCCAGAACGGCACGCAGGAACAGGACGCGGCCAAGCCCGGCGGTGGCGTCGAGGGCAACGCCGGTCAGATCGTCACGCCCAAGGAGGTCACGCTGACGTTCGTGGGCAACCCCCGCAGCAAGGTCACGGCGATGCCCCGCCTGCTGCGCATCATCACCGGTGACGCCAAGGCCTTCGTCAACGGGCCCGCCAACGCCAACGCGTCCTGGAGCTGCACCGGGTTCGAGGACCGGCAGCTGAAGGACAAGTACCCGCTGTGCCCGCAGGGCAGTGACGTGGTGCGCACCTTCAGGTTCCAGAGCTGCTGGGACGGCCGCAACATCGACAGCGCCAACCACCGCACCCACGTGGCGTTCGCCCAGAACGACGGCACCTGCCCGAACGGCTTCCAGGCCATCCCGCAGCTGGTCCAGCGGATCGTCTACGACGTCGACGCGCCGAGCCTGAACGACGGCGGCCGTACGACTCCGCTGTTCGCGGTCGACTCCTTCCCGGAGCAGCTGCACAAGCCCGTCACCGACCACGGCGACTTCATCAACGTCTTCGACGAGAAGCTGATGACCGAGATGGTCGGCTGCATCAACGACGGCCGCCAGTGCGGCGCGGGCACGGGCCAGGACGACCCGGGCAACGGCGACAATGGCGGTGACAACGGCGGGGGCGACAACGGCGGCGGTGACAACGGCAATGGTGGCGGCTCCGCCCCGGACCCCGGCGCCAGCCAGGACCCGGGTGACGGGAACGGCAGCAACACCGGTAACGGCAACGGCGGCGGCACCGGCAACGGCAACGGCTCCGAGGGCAACCCCGGAACCGGTGAGGAGCCGTCGCAGCAGCCGACCCCGACCGCCGAGGCCCCCGCGGGCGGCGAGCAGTCGACCGCCCCGGCCGACAACGAGCCGAAGACCTACAGCTCACCCACCATCCGCAGCACGACCGCCCCTTCAGCCGCGCCCTCGCCCGAGACCGGCAACGACCAGGCGGCCCAGCCC
>NZ_RSAJ01000823.1 GCF_003933965.1 Streptomyces sp. RP5T | reverse complement strand
GCGGTGCAGAGGGAGGGGCATCGGGTCAGAATCGGACGGGCTCCGGGCCCTTGTGTCGCCAGACAGTGCCGCGGCGCTCATGGGCGAACAGCGTCTCGACGGCATGAGCAATCCGGGGCCCCACCTCGCGCTCCAGCAGATACAGGCCGAGGTCGAGTCCAGAGGTGACGCCGGCGCCGGTGACAAGGTCGCCGTCATCGACGACGCGGGCGCTCACCGTGTGTACGCCGGTGGCGTCGAGCATGTCCAGGCCCATGTGGTGCGTGGTGGCATGGCGCCCTTCCAGCAGGCCGGCCATGGCCAGGACGAGTGAGCCGCCGCACACCGCACTGACCGTCACCTCGGGATTGTCCATCGCAGCCTTCAACAGCGCGGGCAACTCGGTAGTCAGCGTGCGGCCCAGCAGTACGGGGATGAATGCATCCTGCTGCCACTCTCCGGTCGCCGCATCGTCGTCAGGGACCTCACCGGGTTCTCCGACCCGGCCCGAGGCACCGGGAACCAGGATCAAACCGGCACGCCCGGGGTCGAGAGCGGCAGTGGCGCGCAGCGCCAGCCCGCCAGTGCCGCTCACCACCTCGCGTGGCCCTTCGGCGGAGACCAGTTCCACGCTCACCGCGCCTGCGGAGGCGGTACCGCCGGCGTACAGCACCTCGTAAGGAGCGATGACATCAAGCGGATCGAAACCGTCGAACAAGACGATCTGGGCATGCATGGAGGGGTCCTTCGCCTTCGGGAAGTGGCGGCCTGCGTGGGGTACGCCCCGAACGTAACCGGCTGCCACCTCGTCACCCAGTGGCAGGATTGACAGATACCAACGGGATAGCGCCAAGCCTGAGAAGAGGTCACTGAACTGCGGTCAAGCCGAGACATTCGCGAACCAGGACCGCAACCGCGGTCCAGTTGCGGGGCATTTCTGGCCATGCACACCGTCGCCGTTCTCACGCTGGACCATGTGATCCCGTTCGACCTCTCCACCCCGATCGAGGTCTTCACCCGTACCCGCCTCCCGGACTGGCGCCCCGGCTATCAGATCCGCGTGTGTGCCGAGCGACAGGAGATCGCTACCGGGGCCTTCGTCATGCGCGCACCCTGGGGCCTCGACGGGTTCCGGGACGCGGACACGGTCATCGTGCCCGGTACCGCCGCCCCGGAAGCCCCGCTCTCCTCAGCCGTCCGCCGTGAGCTGCGAGCAGCCGCCGCGAACGGCACGCGCATCGCCTCCACCTGTTCGGGCACCTTCCCCCTGGCCACTACCGGCCTGCTCAACGGCCTGCGGGCCACGACTCACTGGGCCGCCGCCAGTCTCCTGGCCACCACCTACCCGGATATCGAGGTCGACCCGGACGTGCTGTATGTCGACAACGGGCAGATCCTCACCTCAGCGGACGCGGCCGCGGGCCTGGACCTGTGCCTGTACATGATCCGCCGCGATTACGGCTCGGCCGTCGCCGTCGACGCCGCCCGCCTGTCCGTCATGCCGTTCGAACGCGAAGGCGGACAAGCACAGTTCCTCGTCCACGGCTACGTGCCAACCGCTCAGGGCTCCGCCCTCGAACCACTGCTCTTGTGGATGCAGGACAACCTCGCTCGTCCCCTCACCCTCGCCGACATGTCCGCCCAGGCCGGCGTCAGCACTCGGACCCTGATCCGCCGCTTCAGCGAACAGACCGGTACCACCCCGCTCCTGTGGCTCCACCGCGCGCGCATCCGCCAGGCCCAAGACCTCCTGGAGACCACGCACCACACCGTCGAGCGCATCGCCGCCCAGGTCGGCTTCGGCTCACCCACAGCCTTCCGTGACCGCTTCAAACACCGCAGCGGTCGAGCGGTATCTCACCAGCGAGGGCACCGCGAAGTCCTCCGCGCGGATCTACGGGTCTCGCCGACGACATGTGGGTGGATGCTTGCCGGCAAGTCGGCGCCGACCGGACGCACCCGCCGAGTCGCGAAGCCGCCCGTTTTTCCCCACACCGCGATCGACGACCCAGCCCTGTTCGAGGCGCTGGCTGAGTTGGCGGCGCGCGGGCGGACGAGCTTCCGGCGGACGAGCCAGCCCGACCTCACCAAGGCCCTTGCTGTGGAACAGGTCGCCGCCCTGTGCCGGCTGGACGTTGCTGCGGATAGTCGTGCTCTTCGGGGTCAGAGTGCCGCGGGCTGGCCCGTGGGAGCGGTCGGTACGAGGCGGGGGACGAGACGGACGTAGAGGAGCATGCCGAGGACTTCGACGAGTGTCTGCGTGACCACGACTACCGACGCGACGGCGAGTGCGTCGGGCAGCGCCAGGGCGAGCGGCAGCACGACCAGGGAGTTGCGGGTGGCCCCGGTGAACACGATCGCCCGTGCGGCGGAGGCGTTGAGGCGGAATAGACGGGCCGAGGGGGATTACGGGTGCGCCGGTCTGCTCGGTCAGCCGGGCGAGTCCGGTGCGGAAGGCGGCGGGAGCGGCTTCCGTGGCGTCCGTGCGGGTGGGGATGCCGCCTTCGCCGTAGATGAGGACGAGTCGGCCGCGTTCGTTGGCGGCTGCGGCTGCGGCTGCGGCTGCGGCGGCGTCGAGGCAGCGGGCGGCGCTCTTGTGGTGGCGGTGCTCGGGGACATGGCCCTCGCGGGTGAGGGCGCGGCCCGGCAGCGGGACGCGCCACAGTCCTGCGGCGGTGATGATCACGGGCTGGACGCCGAGGCGGTGCAGTGTCGTGAGGACGACGGCCGGGTCTGCGAGCGAGGTGTGGTGGGCGGCGATGACGGTGCCTGGTGCCAGTTCGGCCTCGGTGTCTGTGGTGACGGTCAGCCGCGCGCAGAGGGGCAGCAGGGTGGTGGCGAGGCGGCTGGGCTTGTGCACTCCCGGTCATGACGGTGAAGGAGTTCGTCGTCGGTGGCGGTGTCCGGCTCGCGCCTGGGGGCTCGTACTCACCTTGTGCCGTGCCGCTGCCCAGCGGGGGAGCCCTGCGCAGTCACCCGCCCCGAC
>NZ_RSAJ01000822.1 GCF_003933965.1 Streptomyces sp. RP5T | reverse complement strand
GCGGTGTGCAGACACCGCTCAGCGAGTGGCAGCGGGTGCGGCCACCACCGTGGGGCGCAGGCACAGGCATAGCTCGGTCACGCGCGGAATTGTGTGCGCTGGCGACCCGACGCGCGTCGCGGCGACGACGTGTGCCGGCCGCTGGACTCGATGGCCGAGGTCCACCACCCGGTCAGCAAGGGTGGGGCCGTCACCCCCGATGCCCTCCTGTACTACCGACGCGGCCCGGTCGACGGCGACGGGCCGATGCTGTGGCCGTTCGTCGAGTTCGACCGCGCGACCGTGGGGCCGCAGTGCCTCGCCGTCATCCTCACCTCGTGCGCCCGCCTCCACTCCGATGTGCCCACTGCCCCGGGGCACCGGCCGACGCTGTCGGAGCCGGGGAGTTGAGGGCTGACGGCGGCGCAATCCAGTCTTCCCGCAGCTGCCGTTCTTCCGGGACGGCACCGGCCCCGTCCCATCCAGCCCGGGGGTGGCATGCGCTACTGGGCGTAACTCCCCACGGCCTGCAGGCGTTACACAGGCACGCAGTTGATGGCCGTTCCCCGCGGGCTCCTGCGATCCTCAAAGGGCCCGCTGCTCACCGACAGCGGGCCCTCCGCCGTACGGTCTTGATGCCCCGCATCGCCGCACCTCAGCGGAGGCACTGCGGCGTGGAATTAACCGTAGCCCTACTGGCCAGGAAACTGCCGGTGGCTTCGTATTTGACGGGCGACACCGCTTATCACCAAGTTTGGGACAGCCCTTGGTGATCACAGAGTAAGAAGATGTCGCTGCGAACCGACACCAGTGCGTGCTGTGGCGCGATGCCGCTGAGGATCTCCCAAACCTCCACCTCGGCTCGCTTGATCCACCAGACTTCCTCTTGGTGACCAACGGAGAAGGGACGCAAGCATGGCGAACAGCGCGCTTCTGGTGATGGACGTCCAGCGGGACGTCGTGGCTATCGCCGACGATGGTTCCGGGTATCTGCCGCGCCTGCGCAGTGCGATCGATGGCGCCCGGGCTGTCGGCATCCCCGTGATCTACGTGGTGATGGGGTTACGGCCGGGCAACCCGGATGTCAGCCCCCGCAACAGGGTGATGACAAACATCGTGCGGGCCGGTCTGTTCACCGAGGGCGCCCCTGGCACCGAGATTCATGACACCGTTGCGCCCCAGCAGGGCGACGTGGTGGTTACCAAGAGGCGGGGAGCGCGTTCTCGGGCAGCGACCTCGACTTGGTGCTCAGAACTCGCGATATCGACAGCCTTGTTCTCACCGGCATCGCCACCAGCGCTGTGGTGCTGTCCACCCTGTGGCACGCCATCGACCTGGACTTCGGCCTCACCGTCCTGGCGGATGCCTGCCTCGACACCGATCCAGAGGTACACCGGATGCTCACCGAAAAGCTGTTCCCGCAGTGGGCAGATGTCGTCGCCGTCGAGGACTGGCTCAAAGCCATCGCACCGCAATAACTGAAAGGCCGTCCGGAGTTTCGCCTGCTGGTAAGGCGGCTCCGGCGCTGCCAGTGCCTGGCGACGACCGGCGCGAGCGAGTCCGGAAGTCGACGCCCGCCGGGGCAGCCGGGGCAGTCGTGGCCTCCTACGACCACTACCAACTCCCCGGCGCCACAGCAGCGTCCGCTGGAAGGTGACAACGGCGGCGCTCTGGGGCCCGCCGACCTGTCATCCGGTCAGGAACAGGAAGCGCGCCAGCGGTGGGAGCGGATCTTGGTGTTGAACTCCGAGCCGAAGCCACCGTTCTGCGCCCAGCAGTAGTGGTCACCGGTGTAGTTGGCGCCGGTGTAAAGGACGACCCAGTTGTACGAGGAGGACGTGCCGCGGTTGTAGATCGACCTGACTACCTGGTTGTCGGCCCATGAACACTGGACGTCACCGCTGTACCAGTCCGGGTCGGCGTTGCTCCATGAACAGCGGCTTCCCGTGCCGTTGTTGCCGCTGTAGACGCACACGTTGCCGCTGTTGCACTCCCACGCCTGCGCCGTGGCACTCGCGGAACTCGGTGCGATCAGGCCCAGGGCGGCCGTGGCGAGGGTGAGCGCCGCGGCGACGAGACCCCGGCGGCCCCGACGGGGGGTACGGCTGGGCTTCCGGTCGTGCTCCTGCTCGTACGGGATCATTGCGTACCTCTCTGGTGGACTGCGCCAACTGACCCACGGCTGGCGGGTATTCATGCTTCCCGGCCGCCCATACTGCTGTCATGCTCATGTGAGTCCAGTGACACATCGCAGGTCGGCACCAATACCCCACGGGGAAACGGATGCTCCGCTTTCACTTCACGTCCGAGGACCTCACCAGGGTCAGAGTGGCGACCGAACCGCACGTGCTCTGGGAAATCGCGGTCAGTCTGCACCGGCTTCAGACACGCGAAGGCCGCTGGGCCTACGCACCCTGGTTCCGCACCGCACGCAACTCGTTGCGCCTGGCCGGGCTCGAACGGACCGTGAAGACCTTCCTGTTGCCCCTCTTCCCCCGCGCCAGCTACTTCCCCGACTTCCTGACGCCACCGGAAGGCACCCAAGGACTGGACGCGGGGCTGGAGGCAGTCCTGGCGACCCCGTGCGAGCGGGTCGCGCGTGAGGTCGACACGCTCCACCGGGCCGTCGGAGCGCCGGCCTGGACACGCCGACTCATCGAGCCGGACCTGCGCGAACAACTCGTGAGCGCCCTGCGCGCCTACCACCGTGCCGCGATCGCCCCGCACGAGGAGTGCATCCAGGAACGTCTGCACGCCGAACGCGTCCGGCACGCCCACACCCTGTTCCACGCGGGGACCGAAGGCCTACTGGCCGGACTGGGTCCCACGATTCACTGGCGGCCACCGGTCCTGGAGATCGATCCGTATCCGGACCACCGCGACGTCCACCTCGACGGGCAAGGGCTGCTCCTGATCCCTTCCTACTTCTGCTGGCAGGCGCCCATCGCTCTGGCCGATCCCGGGCTCCCGTCCGTTCTCCTCTACCC
>NZ_RSAJ01000821.1 GCF_003933965.1 Streptomyces sp. RP5T | reverse complement strand
GCGTGGGGAGGGCGTCGACCAGCGGACAGCTGACCGAACCGGAGCCGACCCGACCGAAGCCGTTCGGGCCGAAGCCGTTCGGGCCGAAGCCGTTCGGACCGAAGCCGTTCGGACCGAAGCCGTTCGGACCGAAGCCGTTCGGACCGGCGTCGACGGCTTCGGGTCCGGCGCCAACGAAGCCGGGCTCGCCCGCGCCGGAAGAAGGCGCCGACCCCGCCTGGCGCGGAGCCCGTTCCGTCTCCCTCGGAGCCCGTCCCGCTGCGACCCCAGAGTGGGGTCGCAGCGCCGCATCGCACACCGCCCGCAGTTCCGCACCGGGGTCGATTCCCAGTTCCTCGGCCAGCCGCGCCCGAACGGTTTCATACGCGATGAGCGCCTCGGAACGCCGACCGGCGGCTGCCAGGGCGAGGATCAGAGCGCCCTGCACGGGTTCGTCCAGGGGATGCTCGGTGGCGGCTCTTCGCAGCTCGGGAAGAACAGTCTCGGGAACACCGGCACGCTGTGCCGCATCGGCCGCCTCCCTCACCGCCGTGAGCCGTTCACGGTCCGCCGCCTCGAACGCGGGGTGGGCGCGGGCCCGGACGGGAATCCCGGCGGCGACCGGACCGTGCCACAACGACAGCGCTTCGGTGAGGAGTTCGACCGCGCGTAGGGGAGATTCGTCCACCGTACGCCGACCAGCCGCGCGCAGAGCACGGAACCGCAGGAGGTCCGAGGACTCACCGTCGGTCACCAGTCGGTACCCGCCGGCGTCCCGCAGCAGCCAGCGCCCCTCCGCCCGGACGGCGAGGCCGGGCTCCAGCAGCCGCCGCAACGAACCCACGTGCCGGCGTACGACGTTGACCGCGCTGCGCGGTGGATCCGCTCCCCACAGCACGTCGACGATCTCGCTCAGGGCGACCGGCTGCCCCGCCCTCACCAGCAGGAGTGCGAGGAATGCGCGTTCCTGGGGCCCTGCGAAGTTCAGCTCCGTCTCTCCCCGGATCACACGCACGGCCCCGAGTATCGCGAACCGCACCGATACCGGCGACACGTCATCCCCCTCCCGCAAGCGCTCTCCCCGGCTTCAACTGTATGCCACGGGTCGAGTTACCCAGAGTTACGAACCTGGCCTCCCGCCCGTTCAGGGCGGCGCCGCATTCGGAAGGGGCAAAGGCGGCTTCAGTGCGCTGACGGGCACCACCTCGTGCACTGCCGGTCAAGCCATGCTCCGGTCGGACACCTAGCGTCCCCCGGGTTCACACAGACGGCATCACAGGAGGCTGACCATGACCACCGACTCGCCATCCCCACGCAGCAGCCAGCCGTGGCTGCACCAGAAGGGAGAGGTGATCCAGGAGTTCGGCACCGTCAAGCAGTTCCCGGTCGCCCTCTCCTACGAGGCGCGGATGTATTCCTGCCAGCGCCTGAACAAGGCCCTCGCGGACACGCAGATCCTCTACGGCCTCTACAAGAAGCATCACTGGCTGATGCGCGGCGCGACCTTCTACCAGTTGCACTTGGTCCTGGACAAGCACGCGGGCGAACAACTGGACATCATCGACACCATCGCCGAACGCGTCCAGTCATTGGGCGGTGTCGCGGTGGGAGACCCGCGGCACGTTGCAGAGATCACATCGATCCCGCGGCCCCCGGACGGCGTGGAGGAGGTCCCGGCCATGCTGTCCCGCCTGCTGGAGGCTCACGAGACCATCCTCATCGAGGCTCACGACGCCGCCGCCCGGACCGCTGAATGGGGCGACGACGGCACCATCGACCTGCTGGTCTCCCAGGTGATCAGGACAGGTGAGCGGCAGGCGTGGTTCCTGGCCGAGCACCTGGTCGACACACCGCTGGTCCGCGCCTGAGGAAGCCGGTCCAGCCACGGTGAGGCCGTGGGCCTCTCACGGAACACAGAACTGAGGCCCATGGCCTTCTCACCGAGCGCAGGGTGCGGGAGCGGATGAAAGATCTGCGAACCGCCGGGCGAATGCTGTAGCACGTTAGCCCCAGCCCTGCGTGCGAGGCAGGAGATGCCGCAGGAGCCGCAACCGCCTTCGCCGACCTGCTCCAAGACATGATCGACCCCGTCCACCGGCTTCCAAGCGGGTTCCAAGTCGCTTCCAAGTGGGATGTGCAGAGTCCGTACCCGGGGGTTCGTGTCGGCGGGGGAGAGTTCTGGGGTGCGGGAGCAGGTTCGGTTCGCGGTGCTCGGGCCGGTCAGCGCGTGGCGTGGTGCGGTCGAGGTGGACCTCGGGGCGCCGCGGCAGCGGGCGGTGCTGGCCGTGCTGTTGCTGGCCGAGGGCGGCCGGGTTCCGGTGGACGGACTCGTCGACGCGTTGTGGGGTGATGCCCCGCCGGCCTCCGCGGTGGGGTCGGTGCGCACGTATGTGCACCGGTTGCGGCGGGCCCTTGGCGAGGGCGCGTCGCTGATCCGGTCCGTCGGGGACGCCTACGTGGTGCGCGCGCTGCCCGAGGATCTCGACCTCGCCGCGTTCAGGGAGCTCACCGCGCGCGCCGAAGCGGCCCGGCGCGTGGGGGACTTGGAGCAGGCCGCGGCACACCTGCGGGACGCGCTGGCGCTGTGGCGCGGTCCCGCGCTGGCCGGTGTCCGGGGCGAGTTCGCGCAGGCCGGGCGCGAGCAGTTGGAAGCGCTCAGGCTGTCCGCCCTGGAGTCCCTGCTGGCGATCCGGCTCGATCTGGGCGGACATGCCGACGCCGTACCGGAGTTGGCCGCGCTGGTCGCCGGGAGTCCGCTGGACGAGCGGTTCCGCGAGATGCTGATGCTGGCCCTCTACCGTTCCGGGCGACAGTCCGCGGCACTTCAGACGTACGCCGAGGCGCGGACGCTGCTCGCGGACGAACTGGGCGTCGATCCCGCGCCCGCTCTGCAGCGCCTGTACGAACGGATCCTGCGCGCGGACCCCGCGCTGCTCGCCGTAGCGAGAAGCGAGGAGCCGAACGGCGGGGCCCCGGTCGAGATGACAC